>CAZMUZ010000014.1:0-50823 GCA_964569315.1 uncultured Rhodospirillaceae bacterium
GCGAGGAGCGCGTGCTGCGCATGCGCTTCGGCATCGGCATGAACACCGACCACACCCTCGAGGAGGTCGGCCAGCAGTTCTCGGTGACCCGCGAGCGTATCCGACAGATCGAGGCGAAGGCCTTGCGCAAGCTCAAGCATCCGAGCCGCAGCCGGAAGCTGCGGAGCTTCCTCGATACCTGAGGTCGCGTTTCACAGTCGCCGCTCGGGCGAATTTCAGCCGGCTCCTCGGGAAACCGAGGGGCCGGTTTCATTTTGGGGACAGGCGAGGCCTTGCGCAGGCGGCGGACAAGGTGCGAGAAATCGCCCGGGCCCGTAGTTCAGTTGGTTAGAACGCGCCGCTCATAACGGTGTAGTCGCAGGTTCGAGTCCTGCCGGGCCCACCATCGCTGGAATGTACATCGCAAATTCGGCGGTCCTCGACGATTCGCAAGCCATTCGTGTTTCTGCCCGGACATTTCAGGTGTCGTACTCACCTGCTTCCCATGGCGGGTAGAAAGACAGGGTGTTGCCGGGCATGAACTCAACCGTCCATTCACCTGTCTCGGTCTTTCGCGGAATAAGCCCGAATACCGCGCCGTTGCTGTCGACGCTGAAAGGTCGCACCCAGATATCTGTGCGCGTAAGGTCGCCCAACGCGTCGAGGTGTCGTTTCATCGCGTCGCCCACGCTCCCGTCTGGATAGGAGCCTCTTGTTCCTATCAATTCTATGGCGTGGTCAACGAGACTGCCGTCCGGATCGAAGAGAAATGTGCAGACAAAGTCTCTCGTGGGACCCGAGGCAAAATCGAGCTGACTGTCCACAAAGAACAAGCGTCCGGCGCTCAAACGCCCGACGTTTCGTATGTGCCAGGCATCGGGAATCAACCTGATCTTATCGGGGGATGCACGGGACAAAGCCAAATCCTTAGCTTGGGCCGTTCGACGATAAACGTCCGAAAAGCCTGCGAGCAATGCCGCAAGAACATGTCGCCGCTTCATCAGGGTGGAATTTTATCGGGAATCCGCGCTTTGACAATCCAGCGCCCGGTTTGACCCGGATTGGTCCACAACCATCGGCGTCGATCGATGCGTTTAGGCCTCAGGCCTTGCCGAGAACGCTCCGCCGGATGACGAGCCTGTCGCCCGGCCCATGCACGGCCGCGAAGAGCAGGCCTGCGATGAAGGTGAAATGGTCGATGAAGAAGCCGAACTCGGTCTGGTTGCCTTCCCAGTGCGAGGGGCCGTGGAAGGCGAAGGCGAGGAAGAGGACGTAGAGCGCCGCGAGGAGGGCGGTCTCGGTGAACCAGGCGCCGGTGAGGAAGCCGAGTGCCAGGAGAATTTCGAAGATCGCGGCGATCCAGGCGAGCGGCAGCGCCATCGGAAACCCCGCCGAGGCGATATAGGCGGCGGTGCCCGCCATGTCGGCATATTTGAAGAACGCCGCCATGAGGAAGATGCCGCCGAAGATCAGCCGGGCGACGAGGATGGCCGCGGTTCGCCAAGCGGAGCGGGACATCGGGGCGGAGCGGGACATCGGGGCGGAGCCGGACATCGGGTCTGCCTGTCGGTTGGTTTTACCCCTGCGCGCGGGACAGGCTAGCCGAGGCGCCTTCGGCCGGGCAAGGCGGCCCCCGCCGGACCCGAGTTTTGTCATGACGGCCGCCGGCGCGAAATGTGGGCGCGATGCCACCGGCGCAGCGGGCGCGGGGAGAGGGCGAACGATCCTCGCCCACGGGCGCCGCCGCGCCGGTTCATCGAGGCCTTGGACGAAACGCTAGCGCGCCGCGCGTGCCGGCGCCGCCATTGCCTTTACCTCCGCAGCGGAGAGCGGATTGCCGCCGATCGCCCATTCCCCGCTCTCGATCTCCTGCACGCGCACCCAAGTGACGGGCCGCATCGGCTCGCCTTCGACGGCGACCATCGCGTCGGTCACCTTCTGGATCATGGTCTTCTTCTGGTCCGGCGTGAAAACGCCCTTGATGAGCTGGATGTCCACGAGCGGCATGGTTTTCTCCTTCGGATGGGCGAGCCGGGGTGGCTCGCGTCCCGAACCCTGGCAGGACGGGCTGCAGCGGCGCCAGTTCAGGGACTGAACCGGTCCGGTACAGAAACTGAACTATCCGGCCCTGTCCCATGGGCCTAGCCTGCGGCCCGGAACTCCTGGAGGGACCTATGACCGAGGGCAGCTACAAGCAATTCTGTCCGGTGGCGATGGCGGCGGAGATCCTGTGCACGCGCTGGACCGTCGTCCTGCTGCGCGAGCTCGTCGCCGGCTCGACCCGGTTCAACGACCTGCGGCGCGGCGTCCCGCGCATGTCGCCAGCACTGCTGTCGCAGCGGCTGAAGCATCTCGAGGCCGCCGGCGTCGTCGCCCGCCGGCCATCGCCCGGCGACCCCGGGATCCTCGAATATCACCTGACGCCCGCGGGCCAGGAGCTCAAGCCGCTGGTCGAGGCGTTCGGAACCTGGGGCCAGCGCTGGGTCGACAGCGAGCTTTCCCTGCGGCATCTCGACGTGTCGCTGCTCATGTGGGACATGCGTCGCCATCTCGATCCGACGCCGATGCCGGCGCGGCGGAGCGTGATCCAGTTCCAGTATCCGGAACTCGCGCCGGCGCAACGCTTATGGTGGCTCCTGGTCGAGCCGAGGACCGGCGTCGATCTCTGCTCGATCGACCCCGGCTTCGACGTCGATCTCTATGTCGCGAGCGATCTGCGTACCATGACCGCGATCTGGATGGGGCTGGATAGCGTCCGGGCGGCCGTCGCCACCCGGCGCATGATGCTGACCGGAGATCGATCGCTTGCCGCCGGCATGCAGTCCTGGCTCGGCCTCAGCCCGTTCGCCAAGGCGCGCAAGCTCGCGAGTTGAGGAAGGTTCCTGTTTTCGATGGAGGCGACGATGGCGCTCGAGCTTCGACCGAACTGCGAATATTGCGACAAGGATCTGCCGCCCGATGCGACGGCCGCCCGCATCTGCTCCTACGAATGCACGTTCTGCGCGGAATGCGTCGAGCGCAAGCTGCAGAACGTCTGTCCCAACTGCGGCGGCGGCTTCGTGCCCCGGCCGATTCGACCGGCGACGGAATGGCGGCCTGGCCTCTCCGTCGCCAGGCGGCCGCCCTCCGGCAAGCGCGTGCATCTCTCCTACGGCCTCGAGGAGATCGCCGCCCATTCGAGGCGGATCAAGGACATCCCGCCGGAGAACCGTTGACCTGCGTCGGCCGGACCCCTGCGCTTGACGCGCCCGCCGGTTCGTCGTCGACTGGGCGCCGATCATGACCGGCAAGATCCATATCGGCATCGGCGGCTGGACCTACGAGCCCTGGCGCGGGGTCTTTTATCCCGCGAAGCTGCCGCAAAAGCAGGAGCTGCAATTCGCCAGCCGGCAGCTCACCTCGATCGAGATCAACGGCACCTACTACTCGACCTTCAAGCCAGCGAGCTGGGCCAAATGGCGCGTCGAGACGCCGGCCGGATTCGTCTTCGCCATGAAGGCCTCGCGCTTCTGCACCAATCGCCGGGAACTGGCCGGCGCGGGCGAATCCATCGCGAAATTCGTCGGGCAGGGCCTCGCCGAACTCGGCGACCGGCTCGGCCCGATCAACTGGCAGTTCATGGCGACGAAGAAGTTCGATCCGGCAGACATGGACGCCTTCCTGAAGCTGCTGCCGCGCGCGGCGAACGGGCGACCGCTGCGCCATGCCCTCGAGGTGCGGCATGAGAGCTTCAAGAGCAAGGAATTCTACGATCTCGCCCGCCGCCATCGGGTGGCGATCGTTTTCGCCGACGACGAAACTTTCCCGGCGATCGACGAGCCGACGGCGGATTTCACCTATGCGCGGCTGATGCGCACGAAGGAGGAGATCGCGACGGGCTACGCGCCGGCGGCCCTCGGGCGCTGGGCGAAACGCGCCAAAGACTGGGCCAGGCGCGGCGACGTCTTCCTCTATTTCATCTCGGGTGCCAAGCTCCGTGCGCCGGCCGCGGCGCAGGCGCTGATCGCGCGCGTCGGATAGGGCGCTCGCGGCCTTGGGCCGCCTTTCCGAAGCTTGACGCCGGCCTCGCCCCGGCCTTGGATAGGAGCGAAATCCGGGCCGAGCAGACCCGGAGCCGGAGGACCGTCCGATGCCGATTGCCGTCCGCGCGCTCCATCCCGAATTCGTCGGCGAGGTGGAGGGCTGCGACCTGCGCCATCCGCTCCCGCCCGCGGAGATCCGCCGGCTCGAGGAGGCCATCCACCGTTTCGCCGTGCTGGTGTTCCACGACCAGGACATCGACGACCTGCAGCAGGTCGCCTTCACCACCGGCTTCGGCCCGCTCGAGAACCAGCGCGGCGTGGACGTGACGCCGGTCGAAGATCTGCGGCTGAAGACGCCGGTCAGCGACGTGTCGAACCTCGGTCAGGACAACAAGCCGCTGCCGCGCGACCATCGCATCCGCATGTTCAATCTCGGCAATCGGCTCTGGCACACCGATTATTCCTACCGCGCGATCCAGGCGAAATATTCGATCCTGTCGGGGCGCGTGGTGGTGACGGAGGGCGGCAATACCGAGTTCGCTGACATGCGCGCCGCCTACGATGCGCTCGACGCCCGCACCAAGGCAGAGATCGACGCGCTGATCTGCGAGCACTCGCTCATGTATTCGCGGAGCAAGCTCGGCCTCACCGAATTCACGCCCGAGGAAGAGGTGACCTTCAAGCCGGTGCGCCATCGCCTGGTGCGGACCCATCCGGCGACCGGCCGCAAGTCGCTCTTCCTCGCGGCCCATATCGGCACGATCGTCGGCTGGCCGGTGCCGGAGGCGCGCGCGCTGCTGCAGGACCTGATCGAGCATGCGACCCAGCCGCAATTCGTCCATGTACATCGCTGGCGGCCGCACGACCTCATCATGTGGGACAATCAGCGCACCATGCATCGGGTGCGGCGCTTCGACGAAACCCGGGTCCGCGATCTGCGCCACACGGCGGTTTCGGGCGACGCGCCGACCGCGCCGCAGGCCGCCTAGCGCCGCCGCTTTCCTCGTCCTAGCGTCCCGCCACGCCTTTCGCGGCGGGCTTCGCGCCCGCGCCCGGCAGGCTCGCATCGAGATCGAAGTTGTGGCGGAAGCCTTCGAGGCCGAGCGGCGTGACCTTGAGGGCGCGGCTGTCGCGCCGCCGTTCCAGCCAGCCGAGCTCCAGGCAGCGGCGCGCGAGCCCGGCGCCGACCGCGCCGCCGATATGCATCCGCCGCTCGGTCCAGTCGAGGCAGGGACGGCAGAAGCTGCGGCGCCGCTTCTGCTCGAGGTCGAGATCGAGACCGAATTTCTGCAGGAACCGCGCCCCGGCTTCGGTGAGGGCGCCGGCCTCGTCCTCGAGCGCGAGATAGCCCCGTTGCTGCAATGCATCGGCGATGCCGACCGCGAGCCGTCCGGCGAGATGGTCGTAGCAGGTGCGGACGAGGCCGAGTGCGGCGTCGCGCGGCGTCGGCGGGCGATGGCGTGCCGGCGACTGGACGGCGGCGACCGCCATCACGCTTTCCAGCATGCGCCCGATCAGCGGCGAGGCGAGACGGTAATAGCGATGCCGGCCCTGCTTCAGCAGCGTGAGCAGCCGGGCATCCTCGAGCTTCGCCAGATGCGCGCTCGCGGTCGAGGGCGCGACGCGCGCGGCCAGCGCCAGCTCGGTCGCGGTCAGGGCGCGGCCATCCATCAGCGCATCCAGCATATGGGCGCGCGCCGGATCGCCGAGCAGTGCTGCGACCTCCGCCAGGGAACCGGGACCGAGGCTCATGGCGAAAATCATAGGCGGCCGCGTCTCCGGCCGACAGGGGAAACGTTTCGTTCCCGGCCGAAACGACTGCGCAGGACAGGGGTGGCGGTCGATGCCAGGTTTCCTCCCATGCACGCACGGAACGAAGGAGAAGCCGCCATGCCCGGCCACGACACCGTCATTGTCCGCCCTCTGCCGAATTCCCTCTTCGCCGGGCTCGCCCTGGGCGCAAGGGCCACGATCCGCTGGATCCGCGAAGCGCCGGAACGGTCCGCCCAGCGGCGGGCGCTGGCCGCGCTCGACGAGGCGCAGCTCCGCGATGTCGGCTTGTCGCGGGCCGACGTCGATGCCGAGCTGGCGCGGCTCTTCTGGCGGCGCTGAGAGCCCGCCCCGCCGGCGCAGGGGTCAGCGGCGGGCATCCTCCGCCGCTTCCGTACGGAAGAAATCGCGCGCGAAATCGAGAAAGGCCAGTGCCGCGGGCCGAAGCTTCAGGCTCTTGAGGTGCGCCGCGGTCACGCGCGGCGCCCGCACCTTGTCGGTCAGCGGCAGGCTTGCGAGCTTTTTTCCGTCATAGCTCGTCGCGATGCGGGTGGTGTGGTTCAGGATCGAATAGCCGAGCCCGTTGGCGACGAAGCTGCGGACCGCTTCGACCGAGGCACTGCGGTAGTGAACGTTCGGCACGATCCCCAGCGTGCCGAAGATCGCGTCGAAATAGTCGCGGCTGATCGGCAGGTCGAGCAGCACGCAGGGCTCCTCGACGATCTCGCCGAGCGCGATCGCCTTGCGCCGCGCGAGACGATGATCCGCCGCGACGATCACGTAAGGCGGCAGCTCGCGAAGCCGCTCCAGCGCGAACTGCCGCGGCATGCGCAGGTCGTAGGTGAGCGAGAGCTCGATCTGCCCCGCCATCATGCCGCGAACCAGGTCCTCCTGGTCGCCCTCGCGGAACGTCACCTCGACCTGCGGATGGCGTTCGGCGAAGCCGCTCAGCATCGGCCCCAGGTAGCGCGGCACCAGATAGGCGAGGCAGCCAAGCGCCAGGCTGCCGCGCGGCACCTCGCCCACTTCGGCGAGGTTGGCGCGGAAATCGGCCGCATGGGCCAGCAGCTTCCGCGCCTCGCGCAGCACCTCGGTGCCGACCGGGGTGAGGGCGACGCCCCGCGAGTGCTGCCGCACGAAGAGCTGCACCCCGAGCGTCGCCTCGAGCTGCGCCACCGCCTGCGAGATCGAGGGCTGCGACACGTTGAGCGCCTTGGCGGCGAGCGTGACGTTGCCGTGATCCGCGGCGGCGCTGAAATAGCGCAGGAGACGGAGCGAAACCTCCATAGGATTATCCGATCCCGATCATTGAAAGATAATATTTCCAGATCGAGAGCGAAGCTGCAACCTTCCTCGGCGACGGGACCGGCCATGATCGAGACGGCGCGGCAGCCCTTATATGCGTAAAGGAGAGCGGACATGGCGGTCGCGGCAGCGGAAGCGAAGGGCGAGACGGATTTTCTCGTCGGCAAGGCGGTATCCCGGTCGAAGGAAGACCCCAACATCCGCAGCGGCACGCAATTCGTGGAAAGTCTGCGCGACGGGCGGACGGTCATCGCCAATGGCCGCGAAATCCCGGACGTGACGGCGGAACCGTGGCTGCGGCGCGGCATCGATACGCTCGCCGGCTATTTCGACGCGCAGCGCGACCCCGCCACGCGCGACATCCTGACGACGATCGATCCCGAGAGCGGCGAGCGCATTTCGACCTGCTGGCTGGTGCCGAAGACCATCGAGGATCTCCGGCGCTACGACCGGATGATCAAATACAGCACCTATCAGAGCTTCGGCGTGTTCGGCCGCCCCGTCGATTACGGCCCGGTCAAAGCGATCTCCTTCGTCGCCTGGAACCATCTGATCGAGAAGAAGGAGCCGGAGGCGATCGGCAAGATTCTGAACTTCCTCAAGGTCGGGCAGCGCAACAATCTCACCAGCGCCGACATCATCATCGACGTGCAGGCCAACCGGAAACTGCCCATGCCGCAGCGCGCCGGGCGGCTCCGCGTCGTCGAGGAGCGGCGCGACGGCATCGTCGTCTCGGGCGCCAAGGCCGGCAATTCGGTGCTGGCCCAGGGCAATATCGGCACCATTTCCATGCCGCCGCCGGACCCGACCATGCCGGAGGAATGCATGATCTGGGGCGCCGTGCCGGCGAACGCGCCCGGCATGCGGCTCATCCTTCGCGAGCCCTCCATCACCGGCCGCGAGACGAGCGAAGACCATCCGCTCGATTCCGGCGGCGAGGAGGCGGACGGGATCCTGCTGTTCGACCGCGTCTTCCTGCCCTGGGAATATGTCTTCAGCTATCGCAACCCGGCGATCCGCGACATCTACACGACGCTGGGGCAATTCGCCTTCTGGAAGATCGCGAACCGGCTTTCCTACCGGGCCGAGATCTTCGTCGGCGCCGCGCAGATGATCGTGAGCGCGCTCGGCACCGACCATATTCCGGCGGTGCGCGCCCAGGTGGCCGAGGTGATCGCCTACGCCTCGGCCGTGCGCGGCCTGATGACGGCGGCGATCGAGAAAGGACAGCTAACCGAAAGCGGCGTGATGCTGCCGCACCACACCTTCGTCACGGCGGGCCGGCTGCACGCGATCCAGGAGCTGCCGCGGATCATGCAGATTCTCCGCGACCTGAGCGGGCAGGGGCTGATCGGGCGGGTGCCGCAATCGAGCTGGGACCGCAGCGACATCGGCCCGCTGCTCGACGAGTATCTGCCGGGCAACAACATGAGCGCCCGCGACAAGAACCGCCTCTTCAATCTCGTCTGGGACATGACCTGCAGCCCGAACGCGATGCGGCTGGCGCTCTTCGAGAACATCAACGCCACGCCGGCGCCGGCGCTGAAGGAGGAACTGTTCCGCTCGCACGACCGCAGCGAAGGCGTCGCGGCGATCCGGCGCCGGGCCGGTATCGACTAAGAAGGGAGCGGGGTCCTCCCGCGCCGGGGCATTGGCCTTCGCGGAAGGGCTTCGCTTTTGGGAGGGGCGGGATCGGCGATTTGTGGCTTTGTCGAAGCGCATTCAGGCTTCGACATTGCGCCGATCCCCGCTCTGCGCCGAGGCCAGGTAACCGCGGCGGCGCCGACCGCTACCTCCAGGCTCGACCTTGGGAAAGGTCGTGCCGAAATCCGCGGCGTTTTCGATGGCGCGAAGCGCTTCGGCCATGGAGGCGCGGGCGAAGCCCCCCGGCATGGAACGGAATTGCAGGGGCGGGTCAGGCGGCTGCAGAAAGGGCGTCGCGCAGCGCTTCGAGCCGTACCGGTTTTTGCAGCACAGTCACCGGTCCGAGGCCACGCGCCTCGCCGAGTGTCTTCGCGATGCGGCTATAGAGCGGATTGGAGCCGCTCACCAGAATGACCCGGGTGCGGGCTTCCCGGTTGATGAGCCACTGGACGATCTCGGTGCCTTCGACGTTCGGCATGACGATGTCGAGCACGAGGATATCGGGCTTCACCCGTTCGAACAGCGTCGAGAATTGCCGCGAATCCGTGAGGATCACGGACCGATAAGACAGTTGCTCCGCTGCATCCCGCACGAACTCGGCGAATTCTTCATTGTCATCGACAATGAGAACCGTTTTTTCGCTCATCGAATCGCTCTCATCACTGTGCATTCAACGCCGCCTTGATGCCCCGCACAAGCTCTTCGTTCCGGAAAGGCTTGGACAGCAGGATGGCGCCGGCGGGAATATTGCCCGCCGCGCCGCCCGCATCCTCATATCCCGACATGAAGAGTATTCTGAGGCCGGGCGCCAACCGCTTTACTTCCTGGGCGAGCTGCGGGCCGGACATGCCGCCCTTCATCCGCACGTCGGTGAGAATCAGATCGTAATTGCTGCCGCCGCGCAACCGGTCGAGCGCCTCGGCGCCGGAAGCCGCGGCCTCCACTGCATAGCCCAGTGCGGCCAGGAGCTCGCGGGCAACGGTCAGCATATCGGGGTCGTCGTCGACCAGCAGAATGCGGATCGCGTCGCCCGCAGCCTGCGGACCGGGGTCGGCGCCCACGCGCTGGACGAGCGCCGGCCGGTCCGTCGCGGGCAGGTAAAGCGTGACCGTCGTCCCGTTGCCGACCGTGCTGTCGATCGCAACCGCGCCGCCCGATTGATGGGCGAAACCATGCACCATGCTGAGCCCGAGACCGGTGCCGCGCCCGAGATCCTTGGTGGTGAAGAAGGGCTCGAAGGCCCGTTCCATGACCTCCGGCGGCATGCCGGCACCGCTGTCCTCGATTCGGATCTGCAGGTAGGGACCTGGCGCCAGAGTCAGATGGGCGGCATCCGCCTCCTCCTGATGGTCGTAATTGACCGCGCGAACGAAGAGCGTCCCGCCATCGGGCATGGCGTCCTTCGCGTTGCCGACGAGGTTCATCAAGGCCGCTTCGAGCTTGCCCGGGTCGACCAGTGCCGGCCGGAGAGCGTCTCCGAGATCGAGCGCGACGTCGATCCCGTTGCCGACCGCACGCTTCAGCGCCGGCAACAACGACTGCAGATGCGCGCCCGCATCGAGGGCGATGGGCTGCAGCGTCTGGCGGCGCGCGAAGGCGAGCAGGCGGCGCGTGAGATCGGATCCGCGCTGCGCCGCATTGAAGGCGCGGGCGACAAGCTTCGTCAGGCGCTCGTCATTGGCGGTGCGTTCGGAAAGCAGGTCGAGATTGCCGACGATGATGGCGAGGAGATTGTTGAAGTCGTGCGCGATCCCGCCGGTGAACTGGCCGATACTCTCCATCCGCTTCGCCTGCTGGAGCTGCTCCTCGAGCGCCTTGTACTCGGTGATGTCGAGCAGCGTGCCCACGAACCGGCGCGACCCCTCGACGGCGGGAATTTCGTTGGCCGAGAAGGCGACGGCGAGCCGTCGGCCGTCCCGGGTTGCCGCCTCGGTCTCGCGGCTCTTGCCGAGGCGCGGCGCGATTTCCACCAGGAAGTCGTTTACCGAGTAGCGCCGGTCGTGCCCGCCGAGCTCGGGGATCAGGAGGCCGAGTGGCCGGCCCATGAGCTCGGCTTCCCTATAGCCGAGCATGCGGATCGCCGCCGGGCTCGCGCTCAGGATCATGCCGGCGGCATCGAAGGTCACGATGCCTTCCAGGATGCCGTCCAGCACCGCGCGCAGATCGGCTCGGCTGCGGAGCAGGGCCGCTTCGGCCCTCTTGATGTCGGTGATGTCGATGCCGATGCCGCCGATAGCAGCGATGCGTCCCCGGTTGTCGCGGATCGGGAACTTGAGATGCCGCACCCACTCGTCGTTTTCGGCGCCCGGCACCTCGAACTCTTGCACCGACACCTCGCCGGAGAGCAGGACCTGGCGATCCGCATCGATTACGGAGCCGGCGATGTTCCAGACGTCGAAGTCGGTGACGTGACGGCCGACGATTTCCTGCGTTCCGTGGTTCCAGAACAGCTCCGCCTGGCGGTTGATGTCGAGATAGTGCCCTTCCGGTGTCTTGATGACGATGGAGAAGGGCGCATGGTCCTTGAAGGCTTCCCACCGCTCTTCCTTCTCCCTGAGCGCGATCTCGATCTTCATGCGCTCGGTGACGTTGATGCCGACCGCGCCGAGACCGAGCAGGGTGCCTTCGGGATCGCGGATCGGGAACTTCGTGTCCTGCGACCAGCGGTCGCCGCCGGGCCCGATCGTATGGATGAGCCGCGTGATGGGTTGTCCGGTCTCCAGGACCGCGCGGTCGTGATCGGCGTAGGGATGGCCCGCGCCCTCCGCCATGAGCTCGCCGATTCGCCGCCCCGGAAGGTTGCCGAGAGGGACGCCCACCAGGTTCGCGATGTGCTGGTTGGCCATGACGAAGCGGCCGTCGGCATCCTTGATCGCGATTTCGAACGGAGCGTTCTGGAGAAACGCCTGGAACTCCGCCTCGCTCTTCCGCCGCGCTTTCTCCTCCCGCTTGCGCTGCGAGATGTCGACGCCGATAGCGCCGATGCCGGTAATGGCGCCGGACTGGTCGCGGATCGGAAACTTGAGCTCGCTGACCCACTCGGCGCCGCCCGGCCGCATGGCCCGCATCTCGCAGGTCGTGGGTTCGCCCGTGTCGAAGACGATGCGGTCCATGGCCGCGAGGGTTTCCGAGACCGGACCGGAGAGGAAATCCTCCATGCGTCGACCGATCAGGTCTTCAGCCTTGGTGCCGAACGACTCGGCGAGATTCCTGTTGGCCACGACGTAGCGGCCGTCGCGATGCTTGAGGGCGATTTCGAACGGCGCGTTGTCGAGGAAGGCCTGCAGTCGCTCCTCGGACTCGCGGAGCGCCGTCTGGATGCGATGCTGCTCGGTGATGTCGGTCCCGATGCAGACGATGTATTTGATCTTGCCGTCGGCGTTCAGGAATGCGTCATTGCGCCAATCGACGAGCCTGATCTCGCCGTCGGCGCGCAGCCCGCGCGAGGCCTGGCTGTTCGGAAACCGGGCGGGATCGTTGCTCGACAGCATCGCATCGACCTCGTTGCGGTCCTCGGGAAGCACTATGCGCTCCCAGCCGCCTTCGAGGTTCATCTGCTCGAAGCTGAGCCCGGCGAATTCCTCGTACGCCTTGTTGCAGCGGACCATGCGGCCATTCGGCTCATGTACGGTGATGAAGACCGGCGCGCTGTCGATGACGACCCGGAGAAATTCATGCTGCTCGGCGAGCTGCAGCTCGATGCGGACGCGCTCGCTGATGTCGTTGCCGATGCAGACGACGTTCTTGATCCGGCCGTCGGGACCGCGCAGCGCTGCGTTTGTCCATTCGATGAAGCGTTCTTCCCCGTCATGGCGGATCCAGCGGTTGAGACGCACATTGGGGAAAGGCGTCGTCTCGAAGGTCGAGACGGCTTTCAGCACGCCCGCCCGGTCCGCGTCGAGGACGGAGAGCAGCCAACCGTCGTCCTTGCTGAGCTCTGACAGCTTGCGACCGGAGAAGGCCTCGACGGCCCGGTTGCAGCGAACCATGCGGCCGCCCGCGTCGTGGACGGCGATGAGCGAACCGGCCGAATCGAGGATCAGGCTGAGGAACTCGTGCTGATCGCGGAGCTCGCGCTCGAGATGCGAAAGGTCGCTGACATCCGTCGCCACCAGACCGGTGCCGATGAGTTCGCCCCGCGAGTCCCGGATCGGGAAGCGGGTGCCGACAAAGTAGGAACGCTCCCCATTGCGCTCGAACACGCTGGCATGCGGCTCGGGTCGGCCGGTCGCGAGTACCTTGCGCTCGTCCGCGGTGCCGGGTTCGACATAGTCCTTGTGGAACACGTCGGACGCCGTCTTGCCGACGAGCTCCGCATTGGTCATGTCGACGCGGTGCTCGAAGCCGCGGCTCACCAGGAGATAGCGACCGTCGAGATCCTTCAGCACCATATCGCTGTCGGCGTTCTCGAAGAAGGCGCGGAGCCGCGCCTCGCTTTCCTGCAGCGCCTCCGCGGCCCGCTTGCGGTCGTCGATGTCGAAGCCGATCGAGCCTATGCCGCTGAGCTTCCCGGCGGCGTCGAAGATCGGGAATCGGATCTGCTGCTCCCATTGCGCCCCCACGGGATGCAGGGTCCGGACTTCCCCGGCGACCGGCTCGAGACTGGCCACGACCTTGTCGTCGTGGGTGCGATAGGCGGCAGCAGTCTCGGGGGCGAAGAAATCCTCCGCCCGCTTGCCGACGAGCGCCTGGACGGGCTGGCCGACGATCGCGGCAAGCGCGTCGTTGGCGTAACGGTAGCGGCGATCGAGATCCTTCACGAGCATGTTGAAAGGCGCATGCTTCAGGAAGCTCTGCAGCACCGCCTCGGTATCGCGGTGTGCCGCCTCCGCGGCGCGCATCGCGCTGATGTCCTGGAGCACGCCGATGAAGTGCTTGCCGACTGCCCCGGCGGCGCCGGGCAGCGGCGCCCCGCTCTCGCGCACCCATCGCTCGCTGCCGTCGGCATGCAGCAGCCGATATTCGAGCGAGTAGGGCGTGCCGGCATCGATCGCCGGCGGAACGATGCTCTCGTAGCGCGGCCGGTCGATGGGCGCGATGCAGTCGACCCCGCCGTCGATGCCGAGGCGATCGCGCCATTCCTCGATCGTGTTGCCGGTGATGTGCTCGATCCCGTCGGTGCAATCCACGACCATGTTCCGCACGGGATCCCAGATCCAGTGCGCGAGCCCGGCAAGCTCGGCCGCTTGCGCCAGCAGCGCCTGGCTCTTCTCGAGCGCGGCGCGCGTCTCCCAGGCCTCGGTGATGTCCTCGACCGCCATGATCACCTGGCTCCAGGCGTCGTCGCCCGGCGCGATCGAGGAACTGGTCCTGATCCGCATCGGGCGGCCGTCGAACCGGCTGTCCCAGGTCTCGCTGACGATGTGGCGATCGCCGCCGGCGAAGCTCCTGAGGATGTCGAGGAGAAGCCCCCGCATCTCGCCGGTCAGGAGACGTTCCTTGCTGCGGTCGTAGTCGTCGATGAGGGTTGCGCGGTCCGGTGCGCCGTACATCGCGACGCTGGTGTCGTTGGCATCGACGATCCGGATGCCGGCGACCAGCGCCGCCAGGCGTCCGTCGTCGGCTGCGGCATGGGCGACGGGGTCGGCGACGCCGGCGCGTTTCCATGCATCGAGCATGGTTTTGACGCCGGACCAGTCCTCTAGCCAGAGCGAGATGGGCGCGAAATCGAGCATGCGCCAGAGCGTCGCGACGTCTTCGATCGCGCCGGGCTTCGCTTGCTGAGCAGTCGGATGGTGCGAGCTGTTATGCATGTCGATGACCAGTGAACGGCCCCTGCTCGGGGGTGCCGGATCTTCCGAGGGCGAGCGTCGCCGGACGCCGGAGGCAGCGGTCGCGCGCCCAGCATTGGGCATCGCCATGAAAAGATGGTTAAGCCACTCATAACATTGGGGTGATTCGCCAGGGCACCGGGTTCGGGCCGGAACGGGCCGGCTTCCCGAGGCTGTGCAGACCCGAAGCGTCGGCGGGCCGGATTTGCGCGAACGCCGATGCGTCTCCCGAGGGACCCGCGGCGGCCTTTCCCGCACCTCGGAGGCTACGGCTTTTCGCCGAGCTATCCGGGCCGCCGACCGGATGCGCCCTGCGTCGCGAGCGGCGCTGGCAATGCGTTGCCGCATGGGGTCAACTGGGCGCCGCCAACAGTACGGGATCATCAATGAGCCTCCTTCTCCTGGAAAATGCCGCGATCCTCGATGCGGCCTCGACCGAACGCCGCCCGGGAAGCGCCGTGCTGATCGAAGGCGCGACCATCCGCGAGGTCAGCGACCGGCCGATCAAATCCGAAGGCGCCACGCGGATCGATCTCGGCGGCCGGACGCTGATGCCGGGCCTGATCGACGCCCATGTCCATGCGATCGCGGTGACCACCGACCTCGCGCAGCTCGCGCGGATCCCGCCTTACCTGGTCGCGGCCGAGGCCAAGGACATCCTGGAAGCGATGCTGATGCGCGGCTTCACCACGGTGCGCGACGCCGGCGGCGCCGATTGGGGGCTCGCCGAGGCGGTGCGGCGCGGACATTTCAAGGGGCCGCGGCTCTTCACCGCCGGGCTCGCCCTCGCCCAGACGGGAGGCCAGGGCGATTTCCGGCAGCGCGAGGAATTCGAGTTCGGCTGCCCCTGCTGCCGCGCGACCCGCTCGCTCGCCCGCGTCGTGGACGGCGTCGACGAGGTGCGCAAGGCGGTGCGCGAGGAGCTGCGCAAGGGTGCCGACCAGATCAAGGTGATGGCGGCGGGCGGGATGGTGAGCCGCGTGCCGATCCATCGCTGCCATTTCTCGACTGCGGAACTCGAGGCGATGGTCGAGGAGGCGACCGCCGGCGACGCCTATGTCATGGCGCATGCCTACGAATCGACGGCGATCCGGCGCTGCGTCGAAGCCGGCTGCCGTTCGATCGAGCATGGCAACCTGATCGACGACGAGACGGCGGCCTTCATGGCCGAACGCGGCGCCTATATGGTGCCCACCATGACGGTCTATGAGGGCTATCACCGCCACGGCCGCGAGCTCGGCTTCTCCGGCAAGGTCATCGACCAGTTCGCGGAGCTCATCAAGGCCGCCGTCACCGGTCTCGACACGGTGCGCCGCGCGGGCGTGAAGATCGGCCATGGCAGCGACCTCGAGGGGATCCTCCATCCCTACCAGTCGCGCGAGCTTCGGCTGAAGGAGCAGGTCCTGACCCG
The DNA here is from genome assembly GCA_964569315.1 of uncultured Rhodospirillaceae bacterium. Classification (GTDB taxonomy): domain Bacteria; phylum Pseudomonadota; class Alphaproteobacteria; order Dongiales; family Dongiaceae; genus CADEFF01. The sequence goes on from CAZMUZ010000014.1 coordinate 15,903, forward strand.
GCACGAGGTGATCGTCGCCGCGACGGCCACCAATGCGGAGATGATGGGCCAGGCCGGCAAGCTCGGCATCGTGGCGCCGGGCGCCTTCGCCGACCTGTTGGCGGTGGAGGGCGATCCGCTGGAGGATCTGGCGCTGCTCGAAGAGCAGGGCCGCCATCTCGCGCTCATCATGCGGGATGGCGTGATCCACAAGAACCGTCTGCCGCGCTGAGCGGCTCGTTGCGGTCCAGCGGGAGCGGTGCGTCAGCGATGATCTATGACGGCGATTCCATCATGGCGGCCCTGCGGAGCTCGGCGCTCCGCTTCGGGGAAAAGGCCTGTCTCGTCACGCCCGATCGGACGGTGAGCTTCGCGGCCTTCTACGATCAGGTCTGCGGCACGGCCGAGCATCTTCGCGCGACCGGCATCGCCCGCGGCGACCGCGTCGCCATCCTCGATACCGACAGCATCGAGCATCTGACCGCTCTCTATGCGGCCGCGGCGCTGGAAGCGATCGCGGTCCCGCTCAACTACCGCCAGCGGCCGGTCGAGATCGAGTATCAGCTCGGCAATTCGGGCGCGCGGCTGCTGCTCGCGGGCGACCGCTACCTGGCGCCGATGCAGCCGCTGGCGCCCATGCTCGCGCTCGGGATCGAGCCGCTCCGGCCCTTCGTCGCGGCGGGCGAGGCCCGGGGCGACGAGGCGGGGCGTTTCCTCGGCACCGGCAGCCGGAGCCCCTTCCTCATCTGCTATACGAGCGGCACCACCGGCCGGCCCAAGGGGGCCGTGCTGGAGCAGCGGACGCTCTGGCTGCGCTCGCTCAAATACAATCTGGAATTCGGATTCACGCCCGAGGACCGGCTGCATTGCGGTTTCCCGATGTTCCATATCGGCGGGCTGGTCTATTCGCTCGCCGCGGTGATGCGCGGCGCCTCGCTCGTGATCCTGCCCCAGTTCCAGCTCGAGCCCACCATGGCGGCGGTGCGCGATCTCGGCGCGACCTTCCTCGCCACCGTGCCGACCATGCTCTCGCTGATGACGCAGTCGCCGGATTTCGGCCCGGATTATTTCGGCCGGCTCCGCCTCATCATGTATGGCGGCGCGCCGATGAACCCGAAGCTGCTGCGCACCATCATGTCGGCCTATCGCGGCGAGATGGTGCAGTCCTTCGGCTCGACCGAGGATCTTCCGCAGACGCTGCTCATGCCGGCGGATCATCGTGCGGCGCTCGCCTCGGTGCCGGAGCGGCTTTCCTCGATCGGACGCCCGCCCTTCGGGGTGGAGTTCGCGATCCTCGACGGCGAGGGGCGTCCGGTTCCGCAAGGCACGGTCGGCGAGATCGCGACTCGCAGCGGCACCAACATGGCCGGCTACTGGCAATTGCCGGAGGAAACCGCCAGGACGCTGAAGGACGGCTGGATGCTGGGCGGCGATCTCGGCTATGTCGACGCCGACGGTTTCGTCCATCTCGCCGGCCGCAAGAAGGACATGATCATCCGCGGCGGCGAGAACATCTATCCGATCGAGGTGGAGAACCTGCTGGCCCTGCTGCCGGGCGTGGCCGACTGCGCGGTGATCGGGTTGCCGGATGCGCATTGGGGCGAGATCGTGGCGGCGGTCGTGGTGCGGCGAGACCCGGCCCTCGACGCGGCGTCCGTGATCGCTCATTGCCGCAAGAGCCTCGCGAGCTATCGCTGCCCGGAGAGGGTCGTCTTCCGCGACGGGCTCCCGCGCAACAGCCTCGGCAAGACCGACCGCCAAGCGCTGCTGCGCTCGATCACGGAGCCTGCCGCCGGCTAGCTAGCGCGTCGATGCCGGCGAATGGGCGGCCGGCGCCCGGAAACAAGACGGGTGCGCCCGCGGTTGCCGCAGGCGCGCCCGAGGATGCAGGGAATGCCGTCGGATCAGCGGGTCCCGGTGAGCAGGATCTCCGGCTGCGCCGCCATGTAGTTGTCCATGTAGCGGCGGTTCATCTCGGTGTGGAACCGCACGCCGTCCGGGTCGTAATCCATGCGCGGTGCGGGCTCGAGGTCGAAATTGCCGTGGTCCTTGCCGCGGACCAGCATCGCGCTTTCGCGGGCGCCGAGGCGCGAGATATGGGACGGGATGTAGCGGATCGAGTAACCGATCCGGCGCGAGCCCGAGCTGTTTGGGCCGGAACCGTGGATGATGCGCGCGTGATGCATCGACATCTGGCCGGGTTGCAGCACGAAATCCACGGCCTTCGCCGGATCGATCTCGTGCTTCACCGTCTGCCCGCGCCACAGCATGTTGTCCTTGGCGAGCTTGTCCTCATGCTCGAGCGCGACCGTGTGAGTACCCGGGATGACCTGCATGCAGCCGTTCTCGGGGCCGCTATATTCGAACGCGACCCAGGCCGAAAGCCCCTGCGCCTCGTTGAGCGCCCAATAGGCCGAGTCCTGGTGGAAGGACACGAAGTCCTTCGTGTTTGGCTCCTTGATGAACCATTGCGCATGGAACAGCAGGATATCCGGACCGATCAGGTCCTCGACGGCGTCGAGCAGCTTCGGATGACGGACCAGGTCGTAGAGCCAGCGCAGGAAAAGATGCGGCTTGTTGCGGACGCCGCCCGCGAGCTTGCCGCCCTCGCGCGTCTCGAACTCGCCGAGGCGGGTGCGGTAGTTCGCCATCTCGTCCGGGCTGAAGATCGTGATCGGCGAAATGTAGCCGGCGTCGTTGAACTGCTTGACGTTGGCTTCGGACAGCATCTTCGGCATGGCAATTCTCCTGGCGATGGGGCGACCGCGCACCCTCGACGCGGCGCCGAGGCGGCGTTGCAGGACCCGCCGAGTGCACCCTGCGTCGATGCCTACTATGAGCCGGGCGCTAATATAGAGGAAATATTTTTATTCTATGTTCTCTATAGGAGAGAACGATAGAGCGATGGCGCGGAGACTGGCGAGGCGGCTGCCATCGAAGGCAGCCGCCTCGCCGTAACCCGTTGATTTCAAATCTTCCCTAGGCGCTCTTCTTGCTGAGCTCCGGCAGCGGGCTCTCATAGGCCGGCAGCTTCTCCTCGCGCGGCGTCCATTTCTTGCTCGCGATGAGGCCCTTCACATGCTGGGCGATCTCCGCGGTGGTGGCGAACCAGACCTTGCCCTTCTGCTGCATGTAGTCGAGCAGCTCGAGCGCCGCCTCGAACCGCGACATGCGCCCGCTCACATAGGGGTGCCACACGCTGATCCACATGCCGCCATGTTTCCAGGCCGCGTCGAACTCGGCGCGCATCACCTCGATCGCGCGGGAGGGAGCCGAGATCGGCATGGTGAAGCGGAAGTCGCGGTTGTGCATGTAGTGCGGCCAGTCGTCGAGCGTCATGTCCGTCGGCAGCTCGAGCAGGGTGCCGTTCGCATGGCGCAGCATGTAGGGCACGTCGTCGCCCATCAGCGAGGAATCGTAGGAGAATTTGTGCTGCACCAGGTAGCCCAGCGAATGCTTCGAGAAGGCGAAGCTGGGGGCCCGCCAGCCGGGCGCGTCGCCGCCCACGCGCTTGCGGTACTGGTCGAGGCAGCGCTCCAGCCAATAGAGCTCGTCCTCGGCGCTCTGCTCGTTCGGCCGCTCATGCAGATATCCATGCAGCGCGACCTCGTGACCCGCGGCCAGCAGCAGATCGATGGAGGCCGGGTATTTCTCGATGCACCAGCCGGGAATGAAGAAGGTCTGGCGCATATCGAGCTTTTTCAGCGCCTTGACGATGCGCGGCACCGCGACATGGACGTCGTAGCGGGTCTGCGACTGGCTGCAGACCAGGGTATCGCCGCGGTCCGGGTTATAGACGTTGACGCCGCTATCGACGTCGACGTCCCAGGTCATGGCGACGGCGCAACGCGCCCCGTTGGGCCACGGAACAGGATTTTCGATCATTGCAAAAGCGCCTCCCAGCGCTGGCCTCGGGAAGGCGCATAGTGATGACAAGCGGCGCCCTTCCGCAAGCGGCGCTTGGGAGAAATGTTCCCCGCGCCGCGCCCTCGTCCCGCCGACGAGGCGGGCCGGCACACAACCGATGCAGAAAAAGCACGCGACCGGCCCGCGCGCCATTGGCTAGTCTGCCTCCGGGCGGACGGAGGGGACGGGAGATGGGGCTGCAATTCGCGCGCGAGGAACATGAGCGTCGCATCGCAGCGGCGCGGGCGAGCTTACGCGAGCGCGATCTCGCGGCGATCCTGCTCTTCGCGCCGGAGAGCCACTACTATCTCTCGGGCTTCGACACCGAAGGCTATGTGTTCTTCCAGTGCCTGGTGCTGACCGCGGACGCGACGCCGCCGGTGCTGCTGACGCGCCGGCCGGATCTCGAGCAGGCGCGGATCACCTCGATCGTCGAGGATGTCCGCCTCTGGTACGACGCCGAGGGCGCCGACCCCGCGACGGAGCTTCGCGCCATTCTGGAGGAGCGGGGACTGGCCGGCGCCCGCATCGGGATCGAGCTCAACAATTACGGGCTCACCGGCGCCAATCATGCACGCGTCCAGGCGGTGCTCGGCCCCTGGTGCCGCCTCGAGGACGCCTCCGATCTCGTGCGTGCGCTCCGCATCGTCAAATCCCCGGCCGAGCTCGCCTATGTGCGCGAGGCGGGGGCGCTCGCCGACCGCTCGCTGCAGGCGATGATCGACACCGCCGGCCCCGGCGTGTTCGAGGGCGAGGTCCATGCCGCGGGCCATGCGGCCATCTATATCGGCGGCGGCGACGTGGCGGCCTCGCCGCCCGTGCTCGGTTCCGGCGAGCGCGCGCTCCTGGTCCGCGCCTCGACCGGCTTCCGCACGCTCGATGCGGTCGATCAGCTCACGCTCGAATTCGCCGCCGCCTATCGTCGCTACCATGCCTGCCTCATGCGGACGGTTGCGATCGGCAGCAACGGCGCCTATCAGCGCCGCATGTTCGCCGCCACAAGGGATGCGCTTGCGGCCATGACGGCAGCCGCGAGACCCGGACGGCCGCTCGGCGAGATCGACGACGCGCATCGCCGCGTCTTCGACGATGCGGGCTTCAACCATGCGAGGCTTTCGGCCTGCGGCTACTCCCTCGGCTGCACTTACGCGCCCAACTGGATGGACGTGCCGCCGATGCTCTATTCGGGCAATCCGATGCCGGCGGTGCCGGGGATGGTGCTGTTCCTGCATGCCATCCTCGCGGACAGCCGGGAGGGGTTCGCCATGTCGGCCGGCCACACCATCGTCATCACCGAGACCGGGTCGGAGCCGCTGAGCCGGATCCCGGTGGATTATGCACTTTGCCGCGGCACCGGTTTCCGCGGCTGGGCCACGCGGCTGCCCGCCTGAGGGTCGCCGCGAGAGATCAACGCCTATCCGAAGGGACTTCGATCATGGCACTGCAATTCTCCCGCGCCGAGTACGAGGGCCGCATCGCGGCGGCCCGCGCGAGCCTCAAGGGCGCCGGCCTCGACGCGCTGCTGATCTTCGCGCAGGAGAGCCACTACTACCTGACCGGCTTCGACACCAACGGCTATGTCTTCTTCCAGTGCGCGGTGCTGACGGCCGACGAGCGGCCGGTGGTGCTGCTGACCCGGCGTCCCGATCTCGAGCAGGCGCGCATTACCTCGATCATCGAGGACGTGCGGCTCTGGTACGACGCGGAGGGCGTCAATCCGGCGGACGCGCTGCAGACCCTGCTGGCCGAGCTCGGCCTCAAGGGCGCTCGCGTCGGCATCGAGATGGCGACCTACGGGCTCACGGCGGCGAACTACGAACTGGTCCGGCGCAAGCTCGGCGACTGGTGCGACCTCGAGGACGCCTCGAGCCTCGTGAAGGCGTTGCGGGTGGTGAAGTCGCCGGCAGAGCTCGCCTATGTGCGCCGTGCGGCCGAGCTCGCCGACAAGGCGCTGGTCGCGATGATGGATACGGCAGGCCCCGGCGTCCATGAAGGCGACGTCCAGGCGGCGGGCCAATGCCAGATCTTCCGCGGCGGCGGCGATCCGGCGGCTTCCGGTCCGGTCCTCGGATCCGGCGAGCGCGCGCTCTGCATCCGCAACTCGACCGGCCTCGAGCCCTTGAAGCAGGTCGATCAGCTCACCATGGAGTTCGCTGGGGTTTACCGGCGCTACCATGCCTGCATCATGCGTACCGTCGCCATCGGTGCCGGGAACGACTATCAGCGCCGCATGTTCGAGGCGACGAAGGACGCCATCGCCGCCATGACCGAGGCGGCGAGGCCCGGCCATGCGCTGGGCGAGATCGACGACGCCCATCGCCGGGTCTACGACAAGGCCGGCTTCGAGCATGCCCGCATGGGCGCCTGCGGCTATTCGCTCGGCGCCACCTACCGGCCGAACTGGATGGACGTGCCGCCGATGCTCTATTCCGGCAATCCGACCGTTGCGAAGCCCGGCATGGTGATCTTCATGCATGCGATCCTGCTGGATCGTCCCGCCGGCTACGCCATGTCGGCCGGCCACACGGTCATCATCACCGAGGACGGGCGGGAGCTTCTGAGCAAGGTGCCGATCGAGTACCGGATCTGCAACGGTACGGGCTGGCGCGACTAGAAGCGCAGCGGCAGGACGCAAAAGCGAAGGGCTCCCGCAGCGACGCGGGAGCCCTTCTTTCGATCGGACGAAGCCTCAGAGCCCGAAATCGGCCTTAAGGTCCGATGCGGGCCGGAGGTTGCGGAAACCGATCTCGTCTCCCGTGAAAACATCGATGCGCCATAAAAGGTTCCCCCGATCCCGGGCCGGGCCGTACGAGACGAGTTTCGCTTCGAGCGAAGGGCGGTCCTGAAGCGGGACCCCGCGGGCCGGGCCATAGCTTTCATGCCCCGCACCGATCTCGAGAAATGGCCCGCAAAATCGCGGTTCGGCGCCGCCGGCCCGGCCCGATTGCGCGAGGCGGGCGCGTGCGATATGAAGGCCGGCTTTCAAGGAAGGGACGATCCGCAGCATGGCCGCCTATCAGTACATCTACGTGATGAAGGGCCTGAGCAAGGTCTTTCCCGGCGGCCGCAAGGTGCTGGAAGACATCTGGCTGAGTTTCCTGCCGGGCGCCAAGATCGGCGTGCTGGGCCTCAACGGCTCCGGCAAATCGACGCTGCTCAAGATCATGGCCGGGATCGACACCGATTTCGGCGGCGAGGCCTGGGCGGCCGACGGCGTCACCGTCGGCTATCTGCCGCAGGAGCCGCAGCTCGATCCGGCCAAGGACGTGGCCGGCAACGTGCTGGAAGGGCTCGGACCCGTGAAGACGCTGCTGGAGCGCTTCGAGGCGGTCAGCACGAAGCTCGGCGAGGATATCACGCCCGACGAGATGGAAGCCCTCATCACGGAGCAGGGCGAACTCCAGGAGAAGATCGACGCGGTCAATGGCTGGGAGCTGGAGCGCACGGTCGAGATCGCCATGGACGCGCTGCGCTGTCCGCCCGGCGACACCAAGGTCGAGACGCTGTCGGGCGGCGAGCGCCGCCGTGTCGCGCTCTGCCGCCTCCTGCTGCAGAAACCGGACATGCTGCTGCTGGACGAGCCCACCAACCACCTCGATGCGGAGTCGGTAGCCTGGCTCGAGCGGTTCCTCGCCGATTACCCCGGTACGGTCGTGGCGGTCACGCACGATCGCTACTTCCTCGACAATGTGGCGGGCTGGATCCTGGAGCTCGATCGCGGCAAGGGGATTCCATGGGAGGGCAACTACTCCTCCTGGCTCGAGCAGAAGCAGGGGCGGCTCGAACTCGAGGAGAAGCAGGAAAGCGCCCGTCAGCGCACGCTGCAGAACGAGCTCGAATGGATCCGGCAATCGCCTCGCGCGCGCCAGGCGAAATCGAAGGCGCGTATCCAGGCCTATGAATCGCTGGTCGCCGCCGAGGCGCAGAAATCCGCCGAGGCCGGCCAGATCGTCATCCCGGCGGGCCCGCGGCTCGGCGATCTCGTGATCGAGGCGGAGCGCCTGACCAAGGGGTTCGGCAACCGGATGCTGATCGAGGATCTCGACTTCAAGCTGCCGCCGGGCGGCATCGTCGGGGTGATCGGGCCGAACGGCGCCGGCAAGACCACGCTCTTCCGCATGATCGTGGGGCAGGAAAAGCCGGACAGCGGCAGCCTGCGGGTCGGGCCGACCGTGAAGCTCGGCTATGTCGATCAGTCGCGCGACGCGCTCGACGCCAAGAAATCGGTCTGGGAAGAGATTTCCGGCGGGGTCGACGAGCTCGAGATCGGCAATCGCAAGGTGCCGAGCCGCGCCTATGTCGCGGCCTTCAACTTCAAGGGCGCCGACCAGCAGAAGAAGGTCGGTCAGCTATCGGGCGGCGAGCGCAACCGCGTGCATCTTGCCCAGATGCTGAAATCCGGCGCGAACCTGCTGCTGCTCGACGAGCCGACCAACGATCTCGACGTCGATACGCTTCGGGCGCTGGAGGAGGCGCTGCTGGAGTTCGCCGGCTGCGCCGTGGTGATCAGCCACGACCGCTGGTTCCTCGACCGCATCGCGACGCACATCATGGCCTTCGAGGGCGACAGTCATGTCGCCTGGTTCGAGGGCAACTATGCGGACTACGAGGCGGACCGGAAGAAACGACTCGGCGCCGAGGCCGACCAGCCGCACCGGATCAAATACAAGCCGCTGACGCGCTAGCCCGGCGCATCGCCGCCGCGGGGGCAGGGATCCGCGCGGATCAGCTCGGGTAGAGGGCGCCGACCTTGTTGCGGAGCGCGTCGATCAGGCCGGCGACCTTGCCGCCCGAGCTCTGGATCACCGATGCGAACTCGGAGCGATGCGTCTCGCTCATGCTGATGCCCTCGATCTTGAGATCGAGAATCTTGTAGCTGTCGGCGTCGCTGCGCATCAGCCAGTCGAGCCGCGCCGCCTCGCCGCCGCCGGGCGGCTCGACGAGGGTGAAGACGGTCACCAGGCTGTCGGACTCGTTGCGGACGCCCTTCACCGCGAACTCTTGCCCGGTATATTCGGCGAAGCGTCTGGCGTAGTTGACCACGAGGAAATCCTCGAAGAGCTTCAGATACTCCTCGCGCTCCTCGTCGGTCGCGATCCGCCAATAGCGCCCGAGCACCGTCTTGCCGATGGCGGCGACGTCGAAGTTCTGGCGCTGCAGCGTCCGGAAGCGGTCGTTGCGCAGCGCCGGGGTGATGTCGCTGCCGGTCAGATCGGCGAGCGCCTGCTGGCCCAGGCTCTGGATGAAGGCGGCGGGATCGGCACTGGCGATGGCCAGCCTTCCGCTGGCGACGAGCGCACAGAGCGATCCGGCCAACCCCAGGAATCGGCGGCGATGCAACATCGGATCAGTATGCCTCGGTCGTCTGCGGTTCGGCGTCGAGATAGTCGAGGGCGGAGATGCTGTCGGACGGTTCGCCATTGCGGATTGCGTCGTTCCGCTGCTGCCGGTAGAGGCTGCGGATGGTGGCGTAGTAGTCGATGGCGCCGGCCTTGATGTCATCGAGAGTCCTGAGGTTTCGCGCCCGGGTATCGACCACGTCGACGCCGGCGCGGACGAAGTTCGCGGTCTCGATCCAGTCGTAGCTCCACGCCAGATAGGTAATGGGATCGAGGAAATGATCAACCACCTTGCCCGTGGCATCGCGGGGATTTGACGGGCCGACCAGCGGCAGGACCAGGTAGGGACCCTCGCCGCTGCCCCAGACCGCCAGGGTCTGGCCGAAATCCTCGTCGTGATATTCGAGCCCGATCTCGCTCGCCACGTCGATCAGGCCGCCGAGCCCGACCGTGGAATTCACGAAAAACCGGCCGAGCGTGGTGCCGGCGCGGTCGATCTCGCCCTGAAACAGGTCGTTCGCCAGCACGACCGGCGTGCGCAGGTTGTTGAGGGCGTTGCGGATGCCGTCCTGGGCGAAATTCGGCAGGCCGATATAGTACCAGCCGGCAAACGGCTTCAGCACCAGCTCGTCGAGCGCGTTGTTCAGGTCGAAGAAATACCGGTTCATCGGCTCGAGCGGGTCGTTGGTTTCCTCGTACGCCGCGAGCTCTTCCGGATCGGTCGGCGGCGTCGCGCAGGCGGCGAGCCCCAGCGCCATACCGGCCGAAATCAGCAATGCCCCTAGTGATGCCCGTCGCATCGAATGCCCATCCCCTCGATCAATCCCGTTCGTTCCGGCAGCTTGCGCCGTCGGTCGGAAGCCCAGGCACACGGAACCAGTTTGCGGCTTCCCTCCGCAAAACCCGTCGCCCCGTTCTTGCGCGGCTGTCCCTTGGATATCGTGCCATCGGTGTCTTAACGCACCCTATATCCGGGGAGTTGTCCCACGCGCGCCTCGCGCCCGCCCGCATTTGCGCAAGGACGGTTAACGCGGCGCACATACTAGAGGCGAAATTGTACCGTCGCTAGGTGTTTTGCGCCGGTCGCAAACGACGAATCGGGAAGAAAAAACGAATTTTCGGCGATAGTTACCGACCGTCCCGAGTCGCCCGCGATTCTCTCGGAATCAGGCCGGCGCGACCGTCCGTTCCGCGTGATGGCAGGCGACCAGGCGCCCGTCCACCGGACGCAGCTCCGGCCGTTCGATGGCGCAAATCTCGGTCGCGAAGGGGCAGCGCCGATGAAAGGCGCAGCCGGGCGGTGGGTCGAGCGGGGAGGGCAGTTCTCCCTTGATCGGCAGGCGGGCGCGGCGCTTCGCAGGATCGACGCTCGGCGTGCTGCCGAGGAGCGCCTGGGTATAGGGATGCCGCGGCGGGCGCGAGAAGATGCTGTCGCGCGTCCCCTGCTCCGCCACCCGCCCGAGATACATGACCATGATCTCGTCGGCGATATGCCGCACCACGCCCAGATCGTGCGAGATGAACATGTAGGCGAGGTTGAACTCCGCCTGCAGATCCATCATCAGGTTCAGCACCTGCGCCCGGATCGATACGTCGAGGGCGGAGACCGGCTCGTCGGCGACCACGACCTTCGGGCGCAGCATGAGGGCGCGGGCGATCGCGATACGCTGGCGCTGGCCGCCGGAAAACATGTGCGGATAGCGGCTGTAATGCTCGGGCCGGAGCCCGACCTTCGCCATCATCTCGCGCGCCGCCTCGCGCCTTGCCGCGGCGGCGAGGCCGCTGTTGATGCGCAGCGGCTCCTCGAGGATCGTCCCCACCTGCTTGCGCGGGTTGAGCGAGGCGTAGGGGTTCTGGAACACCATCTGCACGATCGGCCGAAGGCGCTTCAGCGCGTCGCGATCGGCGGTCGCCATCGGCACGCCCTCGATCGTCAGATCGCCCGAGGTCGGCCGCTCGATCATGGTGACGAGCCGCGCCAGGGTCGATTTGCCGCAGCCCGATTCGCCGACGACGGCGAGAGTCCGGCCGGGCTCGATCCGGAAGCTCACGCCGGCCACGGCCTGCAGCACGGCGACGCCCCTCAGGAGCCCGCGCCCGATCCGGTAGTGGCGGGTGACCTCCTTCGCGTCGATGATCGCGCCGTTGGCCTCGGTCATGCGCGGCCTCCGACGGGGGGCCGTTCCGGGGGTCGGGCCGGCGACAGGCCGGCGCGCGCCTCTTCGCCGGGCTGGCCGCCATTCAGCGGATAGTGGCAGCGCACACGCCGGCCTTCGGCATCGCTCTCGAGCGCCGGCTGCTGCTGCACGCAGAATTCCGTGGCGTAGCGGCAACGGGGGTTGAAGAGGCAGCCGCGCGGGCGGTCCTCGATCCCGGGCACCATGCCCGGGATCGTCGCGAGCCGGCTCTTCGCCGCGCTCCGTTCCGGCAGCGCATCCAGCAGGGCTGCGGTATAGGGGTGTCGCGGCGCGGCAAAGAGGCCCTCGGCCGGCTGCTCCTCGACCTGCTGGCCCGCATACATGACCATCACGCGCTTCGCCGTTTCGGCCACCACGCCCATGTCGTGGGTGATCAGCACCAGCGCCATGCCGCGCTCGCGCTGGAGGTCGATCAGCAGATCGAGAATCTGCGCCTGGATCGTCACGTCGAGGGCGGTGGTCGGCTCGTCCGCGATCAGCAGGCGGGGGTTGCAGGCGATCGCCATGGCGATCATCACGCGCTGGTTCATGCCGCCGGAGAGTTGATGGGGGAAGGAATTGAGGCGGGTCTCGGGCGCCGGGATGCCGACCTGGCCCAGGAGCTCGATGACGCGCTGCCGCCGTTCCGCACGGGTTCCGCCCTCATGGACCTTGAGCGTCTCCATGATCTGGAAGCCGACGGTGAAGCAGGGGTTGAGGCTGGTGGTCGGCTCCTGGAAGACCATGGCGATGTCGTTGCCGACGATCCGGCGGCGCTCGGCCGCGTCCAGCGCCAGGAGATCGCGCCCGCCAAAACTCATGCGGTCGGCGGTGACCTTGCCCGGCCAGGGGATGAGCCCCATCAGCGCCATCATCGAGACGCTCTTGCCGGAGCCCGATTCGCCGACCACCCCCAGCACCTCGCCGTCCTCGACCGTGAAATCGACGCCGTCGACCGCGCGAAAGACGCCGCGCGCGGTCTGGAACTCGACGGCGAGATTGCGGACTTCGAGGAGCGCCATCTGCCGCGCCCTCAGCGCTTCAGCCGGGGATCGAGCGCGTCGCGCAGCCCATCCCCCGCGAGGTTGAAGGCGAGCACCGTGATCAGCACGGCGAGACCCGGAAACGTCACCACCCACCAGGCGCTCTGCACGAACTCGCGCGCCTTGGCGAGCATGGTGCCCCATTCGGGCGTCGGAGGCTGTGCACCGAGGCCGAGAAAGCCGAGCGCGGCCGCATCGAGGATCGCGGAGGAGAAGCTCAAGGTCGCGAGCACGATCAGCGGCGCCATGCAGTTCGGCAGGACCGTCGCGAACATCAGCCGCAACCTTCCGGCGCCGGCGACGCGCGAGGCGGTGACATACTCCTTCGTCATCTCGCCGATCACCGCGGCGCGCATGATGCGCGTGAAATGCGGCAGGTAGGTCACGGCGACGGCGACGACCGCATTGAGCAGCCCCGGCCCCAGGATCGCGACGATCACGATCGCGAGCAGCAGCGACGGGATCGACAGCATCACGTCCATCAGGCGCATGATCAGCTCCTCGACCACGCCGCGGAAATAACCGGCGGAGAGGCCGAGCAGCACGCCCGAACTCAGCGAGAGGGTGATGACGATGCACCCGATCAGCAGCGAGTAGCGGGCGCCGTGGATCAGCCGGGAGAAGATGTCGCGGCCGACATCGTCCGTGCCGAGCAGGAACTCCGCCCTGCCGCCCTCGGCCCACATGGGCGGGGTCAGGAAGGCGTCCCGATATTGCTGCAGCGGCGGGTGCGGGGAGACGAGGTCGGCGAAGATCGCGAGCAGGGAGACGATGACGATCACGACGAGGCCGGCGAGCGCGCCCTTGTTCTCGCAGAAGGAGAGCCATAGCTCCTTCGCCGGATGCAGCGGCGCCGGCCCCGACGCCGGTACGGACCCGGGCTCGGCCGCCGCGACGGTTGTGGGATCAGCGGGCATGGCGAATCCGCGGGTTGATGAGACCGTAGAGCAGGTCGACGATGAGGTTCACCGTCATGATGACCAGCGCCACCAGCAGCACGCCGCCCTGAACCGAAGGGTAGTCGCGGCGGCTGATCGAATCGACGAGCCATTTGCCGATGCCAGGCCAGGAGAAGATCGTCTCGGTGAGGATCGCGCCGGCGAGGAGCGTGCCCACCTGAAGGCCGATCACCGTCACGACCGGGATGAGCGCGTTGCGAAGCGCATGCAGCCCGACCACGCGCAGCGGCGACAACCCCTTGGCGCGGGCGGTGCGGATATAGTCCTCGCTCAGCACTTCGAGCATCGAGGAGCGCGTCATGCGCGCGATGACCGCGAGCGGGATGGTGCCGAGCACGATCGCCGGCAGCACCAGATGATGCAGCGCGTCGAGGAAGGCGCCCTGCTCGTCCGAGAGCAGCGTGTCGATCAGCATGAAGTTGGTGACGGGGTCGATGAAATAGGCGAAATCGAGGCGGCCCGACACCGGCGTCCAGCCGAGATTGACCGAGAACAGGATGATGAGCAGCAGGCCCCACCAGAAGATCGGCATGGAAAAGCCGGTGAGGGAGAGCGCCATGACGGTGTGATCCGCGGGTCGTCCTCGATTGACGCCCGCGAAGATGCCGACCGGAAGCCCGATCACCAGCGCGAAGACGATGGCGCAGAAGGCGAGCTCGATGGTCGCCGGAAAGAGTTGCAGGAACTCGCCCAGGACCGGCTTCTTGGTGACCAGCGACTTGCCGAGATCGCCTTCCAGCACGCCGCCGATATAAAAGACATATTGCTCGAGCAGCGGCCGGTCGAAGCCATATTGCTTCATCAGGGCCGCATGACGTTCGGGCGTGATGCCGCGCTCGCCCGCCAGAATCTCGATGGGATCGCCGGGGATGAGGCGGATCATGGCGAAGGTGAGCAGCGTGACCCCGAAGAAAGTCGGGATCAGCCCCGCCAGCTTGGTGAGGAAGAATCGAAGCATCGCCCGCCGGAAAAACGAACGGGGGGAGCCTTGTGTCTCGGGCTCCCCCCGTTGCCGTTACGCTATCGGACCGATCCTACTCCAGGTCCACCGTATAGAACTGATGGGTCCCGAGCGGATCCATGATGTAGCCGGTGACTTCCTTGCGCATCGGCATGAACACGACGGAGTGCGCGACCGTGACCCACGGCGCCTCTTCCTTGAAGACCACCTGAGCCTTCTCGTAGAGATCCGTGCGCGCGGCCTGATCGCTCGTCCGCTTCGCCTGGATGATCAGGTCGTCGAAGGCCGGGTCGCACCAGCGGGCGCGGTTGCCGCCGCTCTCGGCCGCGTCGCAACCGAGAAGCTGATTGAGGAAGTTGTCCGGATCGCCGTTGTCGCCGGTCCAGCCCAGGAGAACGGTCTGGTGCTCGCCCTTCTTCGAACGGTCGAGATACTCGGCCCATTCGAAGGAGACGATCTCGGCATTGACCCCGACGGCGGCCCAGTCGGCCTGAATCAGCTCCGCCATGCGCTGCGCGTTGGGGTTATAGGGACGCTGCACCGGCATCGCCCAGATGTCGGTATCGAAGCCGTCCGGATAGCCCGCTTCGGCGAGTAGCTGCTTCGCCTTTTCCGGATCGTAGGCGTAGTCCTGAACGGCGTCGTTGTAGGACCACATTGTCGGCGGAATGGGATTTTTCGCCGCTTCGCCGGCGCCCTGGAAGACGGCGTCGAGGATCGCCTGCTTGTTGATCGCGTAGTTCAGCGCCTGACGGACCAGCTTGTTGTCGAACGGCTTCTTCTCGGTGTTGAAGGCCAGATAGCCGACATTGAGGCCCTGCTGCTCCTGCACGGTCAGCGCCGGGTTCGCTTGCATGCCCTTCACGTCGGCGGGATTCGGGTAGGTCATGATCTGGCATTCGCCGGCGACCAGCTTCGCGTAACGAACGCTGGCGTCGGGCGTGATCGCGAAGACGAGCTTGTCGATCTTCGCCTTGCCTTCCCAATACTCGGCGTTGGCGTTGTAGCGGATCACCGCGTCCTTCTGATAGTCGACGAGGACGAAGGGCCCGGTGCCGGATGGATTCTGGTCGAGCATTTCCGGCGTGCCGGCCGCCATGTACTGGTCGGCCTGCTCCTTGGAGAAGATCGACGCGAAGTCCATGGCGAGGTCGGCGAGGAAGGGCGCTTCCGGCGCATCGAGCGTGAAGCGCACGGTGTAGTCATCGACCTTCTCGATCGACTTCAGCAGATCGGGCATGCCCATGCCCTCGAAATACTCGTACGTGCCGCTCGAAACCCCGTGATAGGGGTGATCGGCCTTCAGCTGACGCTCGAAGGAGAACACAACGTCGTCGGCGTTGAAGTCGCGCGAGGGGGTGAAGTCGGGCTTGTTGTGGAACTTCACGCCATGGCGGAGATGGAAAGTGTAGGTGAGGCCGTCGTCCGAGACATCCCAGCTCTCGGCGAGGCCCGGCCGGATCTCCGTCGTGCCGAGCTTGAACTCGACAAGGCGGTTGAAGATCGTGCGGGACGAGGCATCGAAGGTCGTGCCGGCGGTGTAGAGGCCCGGGTTGAACCCTTCGGGGCTGCCTTCCGAGCAATAAACCAGCGTCTTCGCATGCGCGCCTGCGCTGACGCCGAGAACGAGCGCGAAACCGGCGACCGCACTCAATAACGTGCGTTTCATCGTTTGAAGCCTCCCCAAAATGTGACGTGGCGGCCGCGTGAGTATCGTCGAAGGACCGCCTTGCAAGCGACGGTAGGAGCGAGCCTTTCCCCTGTCAATGCGAGAACCCGGCGGCGCGGCGCTCACAATCTGAGAGCGATCTAATCCGGGCGGTAACAGCTTGACCGTCTTCGATCTTCCGCTAATTTACGGCGTTCCAACCAACGCATGCCCGCGGACAAGCGCAGCTTAGACGAGCGCGAACCCGTCGAGCGCAACTCCACCCGAGCGCACCCCATGACAGCCAACCTCGCCGAATTCGAGACGCCCTTCGTCGTGGAAGGGATGACGGTCCTTCCCGAATGGACCGATTACAACGGCCATTACAACATCGCCTACTACCTCGTCGCCTTCGACAAGGCGTTCGACCTGATCTACGAGAAGCTCGGCTTCGCGCTCGACCAGATCCAGACGAAGGGCGTTTCGACGTTTTCGACCGAGCATCATCTGACCTATCAGCGCGAGATGGTGGTGGGCGACCCGATCCGGATCGAAGCGCAGCTCATCGAATGCGATGCCAAGCGATTCCGCGTGTTCTACACGATGTATCACGCGACGGAGGGATATCTGGCGGCGACCGACGAGCGCATCGACATCTATGTCGACATGAAAA
Organism: uncultured Rhodospirillaceae bacterium; assembly: GCA_964569315.1. Classification (GTDB taxonomy): domain Bacteria; phylum Pseudomonadota; class Alphaproteobacteria; order Dongiales; family Dongiaceae; genus CADEFF01. The sequence goes on from CAZMUZ010000014.1 coordinate 32,588, forward strand.
CGCGCCGCGTCATTCCGTTTCCGGATTCCGTGCGCGACCACCTGGCGCGGCTGAAGGCCGCGCATGACAGGCTCGGCATGCCCTTCGAGGCCGGGCGCGGGATCGACTTCAAGAACAAGCGCCGCCCCGACTGAGCGTCGCGGCCGTCCGTCAGTCCTCCAGCAGATAGCCCTGCCGGCCCGCCAGCGGTTTCGTGCCGACGACCTTGGCGAGGCTGTCGCCGGGCCGCACCAGCTTGTGAAGCGCGCGCGAGAGCAGGAGGCCGTCGGTGGAAACCCGGATCGGCGTGCGGGCCCTGGCGGGATTCTCCGCCATCGGATCGACGAGCTCCGCCAGCAGCTCGCCCGTCTTCATGCGGGCGCCCGGCACGCGCTTGTAGGCGACGATGCCGGCGGCGGGCGCCCGCACCACCTCGCAGGCCTCGAGCGGGGTCGCTTCGGCCGGAAGGCGCGGCAGCGGGCCCGGATCGCCCGCCACGACCCCGCGGCGTTGCAGGAAGCGGAAGAGGGCGCGCGCGTCGGGCTCCGCCAGCTCGTCGAACACGTCTGCCTGGCCGCGCAGTTCCACCGTGGCGGCGAGGCAGGCCGGCGGCAGCGGGGTCTCGGGGCCCAGCGTCGTCGCGAGCTTCACGAAGGGCGTGCTGAAGGTCTCGTCGAAGGAGCGCCCGCCGGAATCCTCCGCGAGGAGCTGCGCCGCGCTGCCGAGTTCGGCCGCGAGATCGCGCGCCTCGGGCCAGTGCTGCGGGATGAGGAAGAGATGCAGCAGGGAATCGCTGTCGCAATGGATGTCGAGCACGATGTCGGCATCGTAGGCGAGCGCGGCGAGCGCAAGGCGCAGGCTCGAGAGCTCGCTGGTGGCCGTCATCTCGGCGATGGCGGCACCCATCGCCTGCCGCACGACAGCGACGTTCCTCGCCGGGTCGGGGCCGAGCTTGCCGCGCACGCGGTCGGCGAGGCCGGCGGAGAGATCGGGCCAGTTGCGGTTGAAATTGCCGCCGCCGCCGAGCTCGTAGCGCCCGACATGGTCGAAATTGAGATATTGCGCGAGGCCGATCGGATTGGCGGCGGGAACCAGGAGGATCTCGCCGCGAATCTCGCCGCGCGCTTCGGCGGCATCGAGCATCCGGGCGAGGTGATGCTGCGCCAGCATGGCCGGAAATTAGTCGGCATGGAGCGAGGCCTGGAGATAGGCCTTGGGGCGCGCGCCCGCGCTGCCGTACCGGTGCAGCAGCAGATGACGCGTGCTGCCGGGGCTGCTGCTGATGAGGGGGATGCGCTGGATCGATTTCCCCATGGCGCGGCTCTCGCTGAAAGGACGGCGCGCCCGCGCGCAACCCTTGCGGGCGTGCTAAGGCTTTCAGTATGACCGAGGTGCCGCGGCAAATCCAAGCGCTGGCCGGAGCCTTCGCCCGCCATATGGCGGATGCGGCCCTGCCCGAGGACGTGGCGTCTCGCTTCGATCGCGGCTTGTCGGGGCTTTCCGATGCGCCGCCCGCCCCGCCGCCCGCGCGATGCGATCCGCCGGTTTCGGCGCTTCGTCACTGGGTGGCCGCGATCCATGCCGTGCAGCAAGGGCGGGCGGCGGCGGTCGCGGTTTCGCTCGAGGCGCTGGCGCCGGCGCTGCGCTGGACGCAGAATCCGAACTATCGCGCGGCGCCGCCCTCGCCGGATTTTCTCGCGAACTACGGCTACGCGCAGCTCGCCGGGCCGCCGGATGTGCCGACCCTGCTGGTGACGGAGACCTTGGCCTTCGGCCTGCTGCTGCTCGGGCCGGGGCTGCTCTATCCCTCGCATCGCCATCCCGCCGCGGAGATCTATCTGCCGCTGACGGCGGCGGCGTGGCAGCGGGGCGAGGCGGGCTGGCGGCGGGTGCCGGCGGGCGAGCCGATCTATCATCCGCCGCATCTCGCCCATGCGACGCGGGCCGGTGAAAACCCGCTGCTCGCGCTCTATCTGTGGCAGGGCGATCTCGCGACCGCCGCGCGGATCGGCGGCTGAACGACGCACATCGCGGCGATCAAACCCCTGTCGAAGGCCCGTGCCGGTGCGCCGAAAACGCGCGAGGGCCGGGAACGAGGATGGTATAAGGCCGGCATGGCATTGACGGGCGATTCTCCGGCCAGGGCAGGCGGCGCCACGCCGCCCTATCTCGCCAATTTGAACGAGGCGCAGCGCGCCGCCGTCGAGGCGGTGGACGGGCCGCTGCTGGTGCTGGCCGGGGCGGGCACCGGCAAGACGCGCGTGCTGACGAGCCGGCTCGCCCATCTGCTGATGACCGGTCGCGCGCGCCCGGCCGAAATCCTTGCCGTCACCTTCACCAACAAGGCGGCGCGCGAAATGAAGGATCGCGTCGCGCGCATCGTCGGCCGCAGCACGGAAGGGTGGTGGCTCGGCACCTTCCATGCGCTCGCGGCCCGGATCCTGCGCCGCCATGCCGAGCTGGTCGGGCTGCAGCCGAACTTCACCATCCTCGACACCGACGACCAGCTCCGCCTGCTGAAGCAGGTCCTGGCGGCGACCGACATCGACGACAAGCGCTGGCCGCCGCGCGCGGTGCTCGCCGTGATCGAGCGCTGGAAGGATCGCGGTCTCTCGTCCGACAGGCTTCGGCCGGAAGATGCCGGGGATGTTGCCGGGGGGCGGGCGGTCGAGATCTACGCGGAATATCAGGGCCGTCTCCGCACCCTCAACGCCACGGATTTCGGCGACCTGCTGCTGCACAACCTGACGATCTTCACGAAGCACCCCGAAGTGCTCGATCGCTACCAGTCGCAGTTCAAATACATCCTGGTGGACGAGTATCAGGATACCAACGTCTCGCAATATCTCTGGCTGCGGCTGCTCGCCCAGAAGCACCGCAATCTCTGCTGCGTCGGCGACGACGACCAGTCGATCTATGGTTGGCGCGGCGCCGAGGTCGGCAACATCCTGCGGTTCGAGGAGGACATGCCGGGGGCCCGGATCGTCCGGCTCGAACGCAACTACCGCTCGACCCCGCATATCCTCGCCGCCGCTTCCGGGCTCATCGCCAGGAACGAGGGCAGGCTCGGCAAGACGCTCTGGACCGAGGGCGATCCCGGCGAGAAGGTCATGCTGCGCGGGCTCTGGGACGGCGAGGCGGAGGCGCGCTTCGTCGGCGACGAGATCGAATCGCTCCAGCGCAAGCAGGTGTCACTCGGGCAGGTCGCGATCCTGGTGCGCGCCGGCTTCCAGACCCGCGAGTTCGAGGAGCGCTTCCTCACGATCGGCCTGCCCTACCGGGTCATCGGCGGCCCGCGCTTCTACGAGCGGCAGGAGATCCGCGATGCGCTCGCCTATCTCCGCCTGGTCAATCAGCCGGCCGACGATCTCGCCTTCGAACGGATCGTCAACCTGCCGCGCCGGGGCATCGGCGACACCAGCCTGCAGGCGCTGCACCGGCTCGCGCGGCCGGCGGGCATCTCGCTGGTCGAAGCCGGGCGACGCATGGTCGAAACCGACGAGCTGCGGCCCGCGGCGCGTCGGGCGCTCGGCGGCTTTCTCGGCGATCTCGACCGGTGGCGCGGCTTCGCCGAGACGCTGTCGCATGTCGAGCTTGCGGAGCGGATGCTGGACGAATCCGGCTATACGGGCATGTGGCAGGCGGACCGTTCGCCCGATGCGCCGGGCCGCCTCGAGAACCTCAAGGAACTCGTCGTCGCCATGGCCGAGTTCGAGACGCTCGGCGGCTTCCTCGAACATGTGAGCCTGGTCATGGAGAACGCCGAGGGCAATCCCGGCGACATGGTCAGCCTCATGACCCTGCACAGCGCCAAGGGCCTCGAGTTCGACTATGTGTTCCTGCCGGGCTGGGAGGAAGGCGTGTTCCCGCATCAGCGTGCGCTCGACGAGAGCGGCGGCGCCGGTCTCGAGGAGGAGCGTCGCCTCGCCTATGTGGGGCTCACCCGCGCGCGGCGGCGCGCCTTCGTCTCCTACGCCGCAAACCGGCGCATCCACAATCTCTGGCAGAGCCTCATCCCCTCGCGCTTCGTCGACGAGCTGCCGGCGGCGGCGATCGAGCGCTTCGTCGATGCCGGCCTCTATGGATCGGGCGGCGGCCAGACGGAATGGGGCGGCGGGAATTTCGGCGGCGCACGCGGCGGTCTCGCGGAACGGCGGCCGACGCGCTTCGCGCGTGGCGCCCAGCCGCGGCTGATCGCGGCGACGCCGGCCGGCGACGGCCGCGGCTTCGAGGCGGGCGAGCGGGTGTTCCATCTCAAGTTCGGCTATGGGACGGTCACCGCGTCCGAAGGCGACAAGCTCGAGATCGCGTTCGACAAGGCCGGCACCAAGCGCGTCATGGCGAGCTTCGTCATGCCGGCCGAGAAGGCGGGATGACGCTGCGGCCGCGCGCAGCGCTTTGGCAGATCCGGTTCGAGCTCGCCGCCGGCGCCACCCGGGCGATCGCCGCCGCGGACGCCATCCTGGAGCCGTCCGCGCTGTCCCTCTCCCGCTTCGAAGCCGCGAAGGGCAGGCGGTGGCGGTTCGAGGCGCTGCTCGAAGGTGCGCCGCCCAGGCCCCTGATCGCGGCGCTCGCTGCGGCGACCTGCCTGCCGGCGGCGCGGTTTCATGCAGCACCCCTGCCGGAACGGGACTGGGTCGCGGAAAGCCAGGCGAAGCTGCCCGCGCTGCGGGCCGGGCGTTTCTTTCTCCATGGCTCGCATTTCCGGGGTCGTATCCCGAAGGCGAGCCTGCCGCTCGCCATCGATGCGGGGATCGCCTTCGGGACCGGCCGGCACGAAACCACCAGGGCCTGCCTGCTCGCTCTCGACGGGCTCGCCGGACGGCAATTGCGCAACCCGCTCGATCTCGGCTGCGGCACCGGGGTGCTCGCGCTCGCGATGGCGAAACTCTGGGGCGTGACGGTGCTGGCGGCCGACAACGATCCCGATGCCGTCAAGGTCGCACGGGAGAACGCCGAGCGGAATGGGCTCGCGGCGCTCGTCCGCGCGGTCCGCTCCGAAGGCTACGCGGCCGCGGCGCTTCGCCGGCGCGCGCCCTTCGACCTCATCGCCGCCAACATCCTCGCCGATCCGCTGATCGAGATGGCGCCCGCGCTCGTTCGTCACCTGGCGCCCGGCGGATGGGCGCTCCTGTCGGGCCTGCTGATCGCACAGGAGCGGGCCGTGCTCGAGGCGCATCGCGCCCTCGGCCTGCGTCTCGAACGCCGGCATCGCCTCGGCGACTGGTCGGCGCTGCTGCTGCGCCGTCCGGCCAATCGATAGCTGTTGGTGGTTGCGGTCGCCGCAAAGTGAAACGGCGGCTCCCCCTCGCGGGAGAACCGCCGTTTCGTCGGCCGGCCGTCCCGAAGGACGGCGGATTTACGCAGCGCGTGGCGCGCGGCTGTTGGCGTTCGCCGCGCTGTTGAGCGAGCGAACCGCGAGCTCTTCGGCGACGGGAGCCATGTCGCTCCGGGCGAACCCCATCTCCGCCAGCGTCCGGGCGCCGTCCTGGGCGACCGGGCGCTGCGAGGCTGCCGCCCAGACCGGGCGGGCACCCGTCAGGCGCCGGACCAGCGCCGGGATCTCGTCGCGGCTGATGCCGATGTCGTTCAGCATCCGGTCGTCGAGGGCCATGAGGTTGTCATAGGCCCGGCGGCGGCGGATATAGCGCACGACCGGTCGAACCAGCGCCGTCTCGAGGAACGCGCCGAGGCCGAACGAACCGCCCGTCGGAACGGCCTGATCGGCCGTCACGGTCGCGACGCGATCGATGTCGGCGCGAACGATGCCGATATCGGCCAGCGTCCGGTCGGAAAGCTCGCCCAGCTCGTGGGCGACCTGGCGCCGCACGGCCGCGTGGCGGAACCGCGCGACCAGCGCACCGACAAAACCAGTGGCGCGGGGAGCCAGCGTATCCGCCTGGCCGACCATCGCCTTCTCGACTTCCGTAAACCGGGTCATCTGTCCAATCCGTTCTATAAGCGTCAAATCTTGCCGGCTGCATTGCCCGGCTACCGATGCCCCTTTATATAAGGGGCGCAGCGCATCCCGGGAGGGGTTTTGCTGCATCGCAGCAATGCAGTGGTGGCATGGACAGACAAAATATTGTCACATTTTGCATATCACTTAAATTTTACGTGATATAGGGACCGCCCCCGTGGACCAGCCTTCCAACCCCCAGGCCGCCTCCGTTTCTCCGGCAACCCCGGAGGGGGCTGCTGCCGCTCTTTCCGCCTTGCAGAAGCGCTTGGCCGCGGCGGGTTCTCGTATGGAACTCAATCAGTTGACGAAGCTTTTGGAAGGTGTCTGGGCGGCGCCGCCCGGCGAACGCCCGGCCGACTGGCTGCGCTTGCTGGACATCGAACCCGCGGCCGATCTCAAGGCCGATCTGCTCGCTTTCGCCGCCCGGCGCCGGGAGGCGAAGGCGGCGACCCCGGCCGACCTCAAACCGGTCCGGGCGGGGCGTCTTGCTGCATTGCGAAATGAACTTGTGCGGCAAGGCCTCGCCGGTTTTCTCATCCCGCGCGCGGACGAATTCCAGGGCGAGTATGTGCCGCCGCGGGCGGAGCGGCTGGCCTGGCTCACGGGCTTTACCGGCTCGGCCGGCATCGCCGTGGTGCTGACGGAGAAGGCCGCGATCTTCGTCGACGGCCGCTACACGCTCCAGGTCCGCGAGGAAGCCGACGGCACCCTCTACGATTTCGGCCACGTCACCGATTCGCCGCCCGAGAAGTGGCTGCTCGAGAACCTTCCGGCCGGCGCGAAGCTCGGCTTCGACCCCTGGCTCCATACGGTCGATGGGCTTGCCGCGGTCCGGCAGGCGGTCGCGGCGAAAGGCGGCACGCTGACGGCGGTCTCGTCCAATCCGGTCGACGCCGTCTGGAGCGATCAGCCGCCGCCGCCGATCGCGCCCGTGGTGCCGCATCCGCTCGCCTTCACCGGCCGCGAGGCGAGCGACAAGCGCGAGAAGATCGGCGCCGAGCTGGCGGCCGCCGGCCTCGATGCCGCGATCATCACCCAGCCTGCGTCGCTCGCCTGGCTGCTCAATCTGCGCGGCGCGGACGTGCCGCGCACCCCGCTGCCGCTCGGATTTGCGGTGCTGCACAAGGACGGCACGGTCGATCTCTTCATGGAGCCGCTGAAGCTGGTGCGCGAGCTGCCGCAGCATCTCGGCAATGGCGTGGCGGTGGCCTCGCCCGAGAATTTCGGACCGGCGCTCGACCGCCTCGGCCTCGCCAAGCGTCGCGTGCTGGTCGATCGCGGCAGCGCCGGGGTCTGGGTCGTCGACCGGCTGAAGAATGCCGGCGCCGATCTCGTGATGGGCGAGGACCCGTGCGCGATGCAGAAGGCCTGCAAGAACCGGGTCGAGCTCGACGGCATGCGCGCGGCCCATCGCCGCGACGGGGTGGCCGTGACGCGCTTCCTCGCCTGGCTCGCGAGGTCGGCCGGCGGCGGCAAGGTCAGCGAGATGGAAGCGTCGGAGAAGCTCGCCGGCTTCCGGCGCCAGAACGAGAATTTTCGCGACTTGAGCTTCGATACGATCTCCGGGGCGGGACCGAACGGCGCCGTGGTGCATTACCGCGCGAACGCGCGCACCAACCGCCTGATCACGCCGGGCGAGCTCTATCTCGTCGATTCCGGCGGGCAGTATCTCGACGGCACGACCGACATCACGCGGACCGTCGCGATCGGGACGCCCCCGGACGAGGCGCGCGACCGCTTCACCCGCGTGCTCAAGGGCCATATCGCGCTCGGCGCGGCGCGTTTTCCGCGCGGCACCTCGGGAAGCCAGCTCGACGCGCTCGCGCGCGCCTCGCTCTGGCAGGCCGGTCTCGACTACGACCACGGCACCGGGCACGGCGTCGGCAGCTATCTCAGCGTGCATGAGGGGCCGCAGCGCATCTCGAAGATCCCGAACCGCGTGCCGCTGCTGCCCGGCATGATCGTCTCGAACGAGCCCGGCTACTACAAGACCGGCGCCTACGGTATCCGCATCGAGAACCTGGTGGCTGTGGTGCGCCTCGAAGCGCCGAAGGAAGGCGTGCCCGAGCTCTATGGTTTCGAGACCATCACGCTCGCGCCGATCGATCGCAACCTCGTCGATCTCGCGCTCATGGCGCCGGCCGAGATCGCCTGGCTCGACGCCTATCACGCGCGGGTGCGCAACGCGTTGACTCCGCTGCTCGATGCCGAAACCGCAGCCTGGCTCGCGGCGGCGACGGCGCCGCTCGCGGATAGAAAAACCGCCGTCTGAGGCGGCGGGGGAGGGCGCCGCACCGGCGGGCGCGTCAGCCGCCGATCAGCGCCAGCCACTCCTGCTCGGTGAGGGTGGCGACGCCGAGCGCGGCCGCCTTCTTCGCCTTCGAACCCGCGTCGGCGCCCACGATCACATAGTCGGTGTTCTTCGAGACGCTGCCGGCCACCTTGGCGCCGAGCTGTTCCGCGCGCGCTTTCGCCTCGTTGCGGCCCATGGTTTCGAGCGTGCCGGTGAAGACGACGGTCTTGCCGGCCACCGGCGAGCTGCCGAGCCTCGGTGCCTTGTATTCCTCGATCTCGAGCTCGCGCTCGAGGTCGGCCACCACCTGCCGGTTATGCGGCTCGTCGAAGAAGGCGACGATGTCGTTGGCGAGGGACGGCCCCACGCCCTCGATGGCGTCCAGATCCTGATAGGCGGGGATCGATTCCGCGAGCGCGAGATTCTCGCCCACTTCGGCGCCTTCGGCGGGCTTCGACTTGCGCGCCTCGCGGATTGCGGTCGCAATCTCGATCATCGCGTCGCGCCATTTCGGCAGGCTCTCGTAGTGGCGCGCGAGCAGCTTTGCCGTCTGTTCGCCCACCTGCCGGATGCCGAGCGCATAGATGAAGCGATCGAGCGGCATCTTCCGTCGCGCCTCGATGGCGGCGATCAGCTTGGCGACCGATTGCGACCCCCATCCCTCGCGCGCCGCCAGCTCCTTCTCGTGACGGTGCAGCCGGAAAATATCGGCCGGCGTGCGTAGCAGCTTGTCTTCCCAGAAGGCCTGGATGTGCTTTTCGCCCATGCCTTCGATATCGGCAGCGCCTCGGCTGACGAAATGCCGGAGCCGCTCGACCGCCTGGGCGGGGCAGATGAGGCCGCCGGTGCAGCGGCGGACCGCTTCGTCCACCTCGCGGATCGCCTTGCTGCGACAGGCGGGGCATTCCTCGGGAAAGACGAAGGGTTTCGAGTCGCGCGGCCGGCGCTTCCTGATCACCTCGACGATCTGCGGGATCACGTCGCCGGCGCGCTGCACCACAACCCAGTCGCCGACGCGGATATCCTTTCGCGCGATCTCGTCCTCGTTATGGAGCGTCGCGCGCGACACGACCACGCCGCCGACCTGGATCGGCTCGAGTTCGGCGACGGGGGTGAGGGCGCCGGTCCGCCCGACCTGGATGCGGATCTCCCTGAGCCGGGTTTCTGCCCGCTCGGCCGCGAATTTATGCGCGAGCGCCCAGCGCGGCGCGCGGCCGACGAAGCCGAGCCGCTCCTGCCAGTCGAGACGGTTCACCTTGTAGACGACGCCGTCGATCTCGTAGGGCAGGCTCGCGCGCTTGCCGCCGATTTCATCGTAGAAGGCGAAGAGCTCGGCTTCGCTGCGGCAAAGCCTGGCGAGCGGATTGACCTTGAAGCCCCAGGCGCCGAGCTGCTTTAGGAAGTCCCCTTGCGTCTTCCACCCGGCTGGCGGCTCGATATCGCCGACCGCATAGGCGAAGAAATGCAGCGGCCGGCTTTCCGTGATCGCAGGATCGAGTTGTCGAACGCTGCCGGCGGCGGCGTTGCGCGGGTTGGCGAACAGCGCCTCGCCGGATTTCTCGCGCGCCTTGTTGAGCTTCAGGAAGTCGCCGCGGGTCATATAGACCTCGCCGCGCAGCTCGATCAGCCGCGGTTTCGACGCGCCTTTGAGCGTTTCCGGCAGGTCTTCGATCGTCCTCAGGTTGCGCGTGATATCCTCGCCGACGCTGCCGTCGCCGCGCGTGGCTCCGAGCGTGAAGACGCCGTCCTCATAGGTGAGGGTCGCCGAAAGCCCGTCGATCTTCGGCTCGGCCACCAGCTCGACCGGCTCGTCGGCCGCGAGCTTCAGGAAACGCCGCACGCGTCCGAGAAACTCCGTCACGTCCTCCGGCGCGAAGCCGTTGTCGAGCGAGAGCATCGGCCGGCGATGGGTGACCTTGGCGAAGCCGGTCGCCGCCGGCGCGCCGACGCTGAGGCTCGGGCTGTCGAGGCGCCGAAGGTCGGGAAACCGGGCCTCGATCGCCTTGTTGCGACGCACGAGGGCGTCATAGTCGGCATCGGAGATTTCCGGGGCATCCTGCTGGTGGTAGAGCCGGTCGTGGCGCTGGATCTCGGCGGCGAGCCGCGACAGTTCCTTCGCGGCCTGGCTTTCGGTCAGCGCCTCGACCGGCTTTGCGGTCGGGTCCGGTTTCGCGGCCGGCTTCTTCATTGCGTGCCCGCCATCAGCTTCTCGGCCTGGGCGCGCGCCTCGTCCGTCACCCGGGCGCCGGACAGCATACGCGCGATCTCCTCGCGCCGCCCGCCCTGGTCGAGCGGTTTGACCGCCGTCCGCAGATTGCCCCTGGCATCGCTCTTCTCGACCCGCCAGTGATGCCGTCCGAGCGCAGCCACCTGCGGCGAATGGGTCACGACGATGACCTGAAGCTCGCCCGCGAGCCGGCGCAGCCTTTCGCCCACCGCCGTCGCCGTGGCGCCGCCGACGCCCGAATCGACCTCGTCGAAGATGAGGGTGGGCAGCGGATCGGCGGCGGCGAGCACCACCTTGAGGGCGAGCATCAGCCGCGAGAGCTCGCCGCCCGAGGCGACGCGGCCGAGCGGTCCCGGCTCGGCGCCGGGCACGGTCGCGATCTCGAAGGCGACGCGGTCGAGGCCCTGGGCGCCGAACTGGCCTTCCGCCAGCTTCTCGATCCGGGTCCGGAAGGCGGCGCGATCGAGCTTCAGCGGCTTGAGCTCCGCCGAAACCTTGCGGTCGAGCCGCCCGGCGGCCTTCAGGCGCGCTTCGCGAAGCTTCTCGGCCGCCGCGATATAGGCGCTTCGCGCCGCGGCCTCCGCGCGGGCAAGCTCGGCGAAGCCGCCCGACTGATCGTCGAGCGATGCGAGCGCCGCCGTCATCTCCGCCTGCAGCGCCGGCAGGTCCTCGGGCGTGCGGTCATGCTTGCGGGCGAGCGCCCGGAGGGCGAAAAGGCGCTCCTCGATCCGCTCGAGCTTGCCCGGCTCGGAATCGAGCTCGGCCAGCAGGCTCTGCAGCAGGTGCAGCGCCTCGGCGAGCTCGCCGGTGCCGCGGTCGAGCGCGGCCAGCACGGGGGCGAGCTGCGCGCCGGCGCGCTCGGCGAGCCGGTCGAGCCGGCGCTGTGCCTGCGCGATCTGATGGTCGGCGCTGCCGTCGCCCGAAATCAGGTCGCGTGCGGCCGTGATGCCCTCCAGGAGCTTCTCGCGGTTCATCAGCAGGGTCCGCTGGTCGGCAAGCCGCGGCTCTTCGCCGGCTTCGGGTGCCAGCGCCTCGAACTCGGCGACGGCGTGACGCAGGAATTCCTCGTCCCGCCGGGCGCGCGCCAGCCGCTCCTCTGCCGCGACCCGCGCGGCGACCGCCGCCTGCCAGGCCGCCCAGCGCTCCGCCGTGTCGCGCGTGGGCGCGGCGTGGCCGCCGAACTCGTCCAGGAGATCGCGATGGGTCGCGGTTTCGAGCAGGCCATGCTGCCCGGCCTGGCCGGCGATCTCGACGAGGCTGTCGCCGAGCTCCCGAAGTAGCCCGATGCTGATGGGCTGGTCGTTCACGAAGGCGCGGCTGCGGCCGTCCTTGCCGAGCTGGCGGCGAAGCAGCAGCCGGTCCTCGGTCGGGATGCCCTGTTCCTCGAGCCGCTTCAGCGCGGGATGGGCGGGCTGCAGCACGAATTCCGCCGTGACCGAGGCCTGTTCGGCGCCGGCGCGGACGAGGCCCGCCTCCGCGCGCTGGCCGAGCGCGAGCCCCAGGGCATCGAGAAGAATGGATTTTCCGGCGCCGGTTTCGCCGGTGAGCACGGAGAGGCCGGCATCGAAGGCGAGGTCGAGCCGGTCGATCAGCACCACGTCACGGATGGCGAGCCCGACCAGCATGGGCGCGGATCAGAAGGCGCCGCTGATCCAGGATCCCTCTTTCACTGCCGGCTCGAGGTTCTTGTTCGTCAGCAGCGCGTAGGAATCCTGGTACCAGTCGCTGCCGGGGAAGTTGAAGCCGAGCACGGCGCCAGCGGTCTGGGCCTCTTCGTTCACGCCGAGCGCGAGATAGCATTCGACCAGCCGGTGCAGCGCCTCCGGCACATGCGTCGTCGTCTGGTAGCGTTCGATGACGGTTCGGAATCGATTGATCGCCGCCACATACTCCTCGCGCCGCTCGTAGTAGCGGCCGATCTCCATCTCCTTGCCGGCGAGATGGTCGCGGGTCAGGTCGAGCTTCAGCGAGGCGTCGCGGGCGTAGTCGGTATTGGGGAAGCGCGCCACCACCTCGGCCAGGCTCTCCAGCGCGAGCTGGGTGTTCTTCTGGTCGCGGCCGACGTCGGTGATCTGCTCGTAGTAGCAGAGCGCCTTCAGGTAATAGGCGTAGGGCGCGCTGCGGTGACCGGGATGCAGGTCGATGAAGCGGTCGAGCCCGATGATGGCATCGTCATATTCGTTGTTCACGTAATGCGCATAGGCCGACATGAGCTGCGCCTGCGTCGCCCAGCTCGAATAGGGATGCTGGCGCTCCACTTCATCGAACATCCTCGAGGCGTCCTCGAAGCTGCCCGTCTGCATCAGGTCGAATGCCTGGTTATAGAGCACTTCCGGCGGCTGCTCGGGGATCTTCGGCTTCTCGTCGTCGAGGCCGAGCCAGCTACAGCCGGCGAGCGCCAGCGTCACCCCCAGGATCGCGCCAAGGCGCGGCAACAGGGCGCAGCGCGCCGCAGCGAGCGATCTTGTCGACAAAAGCAATTCTCCCAAGCCGGCGCGACGGACGCGGTGACGCGCGAGACAACCCAACGGTGGGCCAGACTATAAGGTTGGGGCGGGAGGCTCTCAAGCGCCCCGCAGTCGCAGCTTCAGGCGCTGAGCCGGCCCTGGACGGGCTCTGCCGCGCCCGGGACCAGGACGACGATATCGGCCGGCAGGGGGATCGTCTGCGTCGTCCAGTGCCAGGCCGCGTCGTCGGCGAAGAGCGCCGCCAGGAGGCGGTGATAGAGCTTGTGGCCGGAACGCAGCCCCTCGAACGCACCCACGATCGGCGCGCCGGCGAGATAGAGATCGCCGATCGCATCGAGGGCCTTGTGGCGGGCGAGCTCGTTCGCGTAGCGGAGCCCGCCGCGATTGAGCACCCGCTCGCCCTCGACGACGATCGCGTTGTCGAGCGAGGCGCCGCGTGCGAGGCCGGCGGCACGAAGCTGCTCGGCATCGGTCAGGAAGCCGTAGGTGCGCGCGCGCGCCAGCTCGTCCTTGAAGTTCTCTTCGCTGACGCGGCCGTCATAACGCTGCCGGGCGATGGCGCAATCGCCATAATCGACCGCGACCGAGATGGAGAATCCCTCGGCGGGCGAGAGGGCGGCCCAGCGGTCGCTGTCGCCGACCTCGACTCGCTTGGCGATGCCGATCGCGCGGCGCGGCGCGGCCTGCTCGCGGATGCCGGCGCATTCGATGAGGAAGACGAAGGGCCAGGCGCTGCCGTCCATGATCGGCAGCTCGCCGGCGCTGACCTCGATGTCGGCATTGTCGATGCCGCAACCATAGAGCGCTGCCATGGCGTGCTCGACCGTGGCCACCATCACGCCGGCCTCGTTCTGCAGCGCGGTGCAGAGCTGGGCATCGACGACGTTGCGCCAGGAGGCGGTCACGCTCGCGTTCTTGCCGGCGAGATCGGTGCGATGGAAGCGGATCCCGGCATTTTCGGGCGCCGGATGGATCGACATGGCGACCGTGGCGCCGCTATGCAGCCCGATCCCCGTACAGTGAACGGAGTTACGCAGCGTTTTCTGCCGGATGGTGATCGCCGCGCCGTTCAAGGCGTTATCGTCGGGCATGTCACCGGGCCCAGATCGTCGAGATAGAGATGTGCTAACCCCGAAAAAGGCAGCCTGCACGGCCGCATTGGACCCCCCGAGTCGCTTCAAAGGTAACGTAAAAAGGTGCCCCGGAGCCATCGAATTTCGCCGATGGCGCCGGGGCATTTTCGAGGAGTTTATGAGGCCGTCACATTCGCAACCGAGGCGTCAGTTCGCCTGCCGGCGCAGGAAAGCTGGAATTTCGAACAGCTCTTCCTCCGCCCGGCTGGCGGCCAGCCGGTCCTTGGCATCGAGACCGGTAAGCCGCTGCTGGGTGGCGATCTGCGGTTCCGCCGGCTGTGCCGGAGCGGGGGCCGGTGCCTGGACGCGCGGCGCCTGCGCAACCGGCGCTTGCACCGGGGCGGCCGCCCGCGGTGCCGGCTCCGGCATCTGCGGACGCTGCACCGGTGCGGCCGGCTCGACCGGATCGATCTTGGCCGCCGCCGAGCCGCGCGGCCATACGCCGCTGGTCACCCGGGTGAAGAGATTGGGTGGCCGGCGCGGTTCGGTCTGACGCTGCGGTTGCGGCGCCGGCGCCATCATGGCGTGCGACGCAACCGCGGGAGCCGCGTGCGGCTGCGGCTGCAGCCGCGGGGCCGGCTCCACGGGCGCGGTGGCGACGAAGGGACGATCCTCGGCCGGACGCGGTGCCACCCACGGATGCTGCGGGACAGGCTGTGCCGCGACCGGGGCGGTGGCCGCCGGCTGAGACATCGCCGGCTCGCGAACCGGCGGGGTGATCATCGGGCGCGGCTGCGGCGCCGCGACCGGCTCCGGCCGTTCCGCCACCACCGGCTCCATATAGGCCGGTTCCGGCTGGCGCAGGGCCGGCGCCGCCATCGCGCCCGCTGCCATGCCGCCGCCGGCCATCATCACGGCCGGTTGCGGTTCGGGCATCGGCGTGCCGGCACGGACCGCGGTCGCTTCCGCCGGCTCGCGTGCCGGCGTGGTGACGACGCGACCGCCCTTGGCGACGAGGCTGAGGCCGACCGGGCGCGGCTGCGCCTGGGCGGCGGCTTCGATCCCGGTGGCCACCACCGAGATGCGGATCTTGCCGGTGAGCGTGTGGTCGAAGGTCGAGCCGAAGATGATGTTCGCTTCGGGATCGACTTCCTCGCGGATCCGCGTCGCCGCCTCGTCCACCTCGAACAGGGTCATGTCCGGCCCGCCCGTGATGTTGATGAGCACGCCGCGCGCGCCCTTCATCGAGACGTCGTCGAGCAGCGGGTTGGAGATGGCGGCTTCGGCGGCCGCGACCGCACGACGCTCGCCCTCGCCTTCGCCGGTGCCCATCATGGCCTTGCCCATCTCGCTCATCACCGTGCGGATGTCGGCGAAGTCGAGATTGATGAGGCCCGGCATCACCATCAGGTCGGTGACGCCGCGGACGCCCGAATAGAGCACCTGGTCGGCCATCGAGAAGGCGTCCGCGAAGGTCGTCTTCTCGTTCGCGATCCGGAACAGGTTCTGGTTCGGGATGATGATGAGCGTATCGACGTACTGCGCCAGTTCCTGGATGCCGCCATCGGCGAGGCGCATGCGATGCACGCCCTCGAAATGGAACGGCTTGGTCACCACGCCGACCGTCAGGATGCCGTGCTCGCGCGCGGCCCGGGCGATCACCGGCGCGGCGCCGGTCCCCGTGCCGCCGCCCATGCCGGCGGTGATGAACACCATGTTGCTGCCGGCGAGCTGCTCGATGACCTGCTCGATCGATTCCTCGGCGGCGGCGCGGCCGACGTCCGGACGCGACCCGGCGCCGAGGCCCTGGGTGATGGTATTGCCGAGCTGGATGCGCCGGCTGCATTGCGACTGGGTCAGTGCCTGCGCATCGGTGTTGGCGACGATGAACTCGACGCCCTCGAGGCTCGACAGGATCATGTTGTTGACGGCATTGCCGCCGGCGCCGCCCACACCGATCACGGTGATGCGCGGCTTGATCTCGTAGTCTGTGTTCGGCAACGAAATATTGAGCGTCATGTACGGCCTCCATTCATGACAGTTAGGGCGCCGGTTGATCCGGCGTCCGTTCGCACCGGGCTCCCGAGTGGGTTCGGGGTCCGGGTGGTGGGGTTGATCTCAGAAGTTGTCACGGAACCAGTGACCGAGACGGCCGATGAAGCCGCTCGGTTCTCCCTCCCGGCCTTCGCGCCGGTCGGCGCGGGGCAGGTAGTCGATGGCCTGCTGGGCATAGACAAGAAGCCCGGCGGCGGTGGCGAAGGCGGGGCCGCCGGTGGCTTCGGCGAGACCCTGCACGCGGATCGGGCGGCCCATGCGGACCTGCTTGTCGAGCACCAGCGAGGCGAGCTCGCGCACGCCGGCGAGCTGCGAGGCGCCGCCCGTCAGCACGACCCGGCGGCCGGCGATCTTGTCGAAGCCGCTCTGCTCGAGGCGCGAGCGCACCAGCTCGAAGGTTTCCTCCAGGCGGGGCTGCACGATGCCGATCAGGATCGATTTCGGGATCGTGTTGCCTTCGACCGCCTCCTCCTCGCCGACCAGCGGGACGTTGATCATGTCGCGCTCGTCGGCGGGCGACGGGATGCAGTTGCCGTAGAGCGTCTTCATCCGCTCGGCATGGGCGACCGGCGTCGAAAGCCCGCGGGCGATGTCGTTCGTGACGTGACTGCCGCCGACCGGCACGCTGTCGGTGAAGACCACGTTGCCGTCGAAGAAGACGGAGATGGTGGTGGCGCCGCCGCCCATGTCGATCACGGTCACGCCGAGATCGCGCTCGTCGTCGACCAGCGACGCGAGGCCCGCCGCATAGGGCGAAACCACGAAGGCGCGGATCTCGAGATGGCAGCGGGCGATGCAGCTCGTCAGGTTGCGCACCGCGCCCGCCTGCGCCGTCACGATATGCATGTCGACGCCGAGCCGGTCGCCGAACATGCCGCGCGGATCGCGGATCCCGCTCGAGCCGTCGATCGAGTAACGGATCGGGATCGAATGGATGAGGCGCCGTTCGCCGTTGCCATCCAGAAGATTGCCCTGGTCGAGGATGCGCCGAAGGTCGCCGTCGCCGATCTCGTGGCCGGCGATCTGCACCTCGACGCCGATCATCTGCGAGGCCGGGTAGCCGCCGGAGAGGTTGACAATCACCTCGTGGATGGTCTCGCCCGCCATCTCTTCCGCCGCATGGACGGCGGCGAGGATGGCGGCTTCCGCCTGCTCCATATCGACGACCGCGCCCGCCTTCACGCCGCGCGCGACCTGATGACCGATCCCGGTGACCCGCGGCTTCCCGTCCTCCTCGAGCCGCGCGATGAAGCAGCAGATCTTTGTGGTGCCGACATCGAGCGCGGCGACGACGCCGTTCCGTGCCGCGATTCTTGGTTTTCTCATGGCCCCTGTCTTTCTTCCCCGCTCCCGACGGCCATCGCGGCCGCGTGACATGCTTCGGATCGCCCGGTCATGTGTCGCTCCCGGGGTCGTTGCGTTGCGCGGCCGCGTCCGGCGCCAGCTTCACCACCAGCCGGTCGGGCAGCCGCATGTCGATGCTGATAAGATCGCGCTCCAGCAGCCCCTGCTCGCGATCGAGCCGCGCGAGCTCGTGCCAGGCGGCGGCGCTCGCGAACTCCGGCAGCTTGACCTCCACGGCGTTGTCGAAATGGAGGTTCCAGCGGCGGTCGCCGACCCAGACCGCGGCGCGGATGCGGTCGCGCAGGGCGGGTTCGGAGGCCAGCATCTCGACCAGCTCGCCCGCATGGTCCGGCGCCTTGTCGCCGACCAGCAGCAGGAGCCTGCCGAAGCGCGCCGTGTCGCCGGAATCGATGGTCTCGCCGCTGCGATCGACCAGCATGATCTTGCCGCTGCGCTGCCAGAGCGCGAAGGGCTCGAACTCGGTGAGGGCGAGGGTGACCGTGCCGCCGAAGCTGCGCGCGACGGCGGCGGACTTGATCCAGGGCAGGGCTTCGACGCGGGCGCGGATCGCTTCGGGATCGACCGCCAGCAACGGATCGCCTTCCTTCACGCCGACCGCTTCGAGCAGCGTTTCCCGGCTCGTCTCGTTGCGGCCCTCGACCATGACCCGTTCGACCACGAGGCCGGCCGCCGCCGTCGCGGCGACGATGCGGGCGTCGAGCGCCGCCATCCGCGCGTCGATCCAGGCGCCCGGCCAGAAGAGATAGCCGCCGGCGACGACAGCCAGCAGGCCGCCGGCAAGCGTCGCCTTCCGCCAGTGGCGCTGCAGCAGGGT
>CAZMUZ010000015.1:0-48364 GCA_964569315.1 uncultured Rhodospirillaceae bacterium
CCGCTTAGTCCCGGCCCGCTTAGTCCCGGCCCGCTTAGTCCCGGCCCGCTTAGTCCCGGTAAGACGGATCCTTGGCGTCGAGCAGCCGCTTCGCCTCCTCGAAATGCACGAAGGCGGTTTCGGCGAAGCCGTCCCACCCCTGCGCGGTGCGCTCGGCCAGCTCGTGCGGCATGACGTTGAGCGCCTGCCCGGTCGAATAGGCAAGCACCATCGTGCGGCAGGCGCGCTCCAGGTAATAGAGATCGTCGAACGCCTCGGCCACCGTGTCGGCCATGCAGAGCACGCCGTGATTGCCGAGCATCATCGTCCGGTGGTTGCCGATCGCCTGCACCAGCCGGCGGCCCTCCGCCTCGTTGTCGGCGATGCCGCCGAAGCCGCGATCGATGCCGAGGCGGTTGTAGTAGCGCGCCGTGTTCTGCTCGATCGGCTTCAGGCTCGGATCGGCGAGGCCGGCGAGGGCGGTCGCGTAGGGCGGGTGGCAATGCAGGATGCAGCGCGCCTGCGGCAGCGAGCCATGGACCGCGCCATGGATGCACCAGGCGGAGGGATCCGGCGCATCCGGCCGATTCATCGTCTCCGGGTCGTCCGCATCGAGCAGCATCAGGTCGCTCGCCTTGATGCGGGCGAAATGCCGCCATTTCGGGTTCATCAGGAATTTCTTGCCGTCGTTCGAGACGGCAAGGCTGAAATGGTTGGCGACGGCCTCGTGCCAGCCATTCTCGACGGCGAGGCGGAAGGCGGCCGCAAGGTCGACGCGGAGCTGCCACTCCTCGCTGTCGCGCTTCGGGTGGCGGCTGAAATTGGTCACGCTGGCCATGAACGGAGCTCCTGGGCGATCCGGCGGGCCCCGATAATCGCCCGGAATCCGGGGCGGCCGCAATATCGACCGGAGGGGAGGGTGTACGGCAATAGCGGGGCGCTGCCGGCGGCAGCGCCCCTAATGGTGCCCATCCTCTGGCACCTTCCCTAAGCTTCGCTGTCGATGGCGCGCTGCTCCTCGGGAGTCATCCACCAGAGGTCGGAGGTAGTCGCATCGCACCAGAAACCGTCGAAAATGCCTGACAGAGGGACCTTCTCCAGACGTTCGCGAGTTCCGCAGATCAAGGTGAAAAAGCTATCAAACTCCACGGAAATCAGGAGCGAACGATCCGACGCAAAGAGATTCCTCGACGTGTTCCTGATATCGAAACTGAGAAAATCCCACGGCTCCGGACCCGTGAGTTCGTCGAGAGCGACCTCGATGGCCGTCTCTCCGAACTCGTCGCCGCATTCGACGCGTTCCACGCCGGCGGAAGCAAAGATGCGGCCGATGTCCCGCTGCATGCGGGGTTGAAACATGCCTTCTGTCGGCCGAAACACCGACATGTCGTTGCAGCAGCGTTCCAGCCGGTCATTTGCTTCGGGGTCTGCATAGCGCGATATCAATGCGCCGATGCCGGTCAGCAACGCGCGGTTCAACCTGGCAGTATTGAATCCGGCCTCGGCGCAGACCGCTGTCCATGAAACCGAGCGGCCGAATTCCCTCTCGATGCGGTAGATATCCCGCCAAAGCTCTTTCGGTCGTGCGCTCGACTCTCGGCCGAATGTATAGAGCTCGGCAACCAGATCATAGGGTTCGTCAGTGCCGGACCCGGCACCCATCTGCCGCAACAAGGCTGCAGCCGGAGACGCCATGCCCGTGACATCGCGAAAGGGGTGAAACGCGATGAATGCCGCGTCGTAAGCGCCGCGATAGCATTCGATCAAGGGCTTCGTGCCCGCGCCCTGATAGATCGTCCGCGGATCGATCGTCTTTGCCATCGCCGAGTTTTGCGAACCGGCAACAGGGGCGCAAGCCTGCCTGGCGACAGGTCCTCAGGCCGCCGGGGCGTCCTTGCCTTCGCGGGCGAGGCTGTCGCGGGCCGCGGCGGTGAGCTCGAAGGAGCGGAGCCGGGCGCGGTGATCGTAGAGCGAGGCGGTGATCATCAGCTCGTCGGCGCGCGTCTTCTCGATGAGGTCGGCGAGGCCCTGGCGCACGGTCTCCGGCGACCCCACCACGGAGACAGAGAGCGAGCGCTCGACCCCCAGCCGCTCGGCGTCCGACCAGAAGCCCGCCATGTCGGCGAGCGGCGGCGGCACCCGCCCGGGGTTGCCGCGCCTGAGCCGCACGAATTGCTGCTGCAGGGAGGTGAAGAGGATACGCGCCTCCGCGTCCGTCGCGGCCGCGATCACGTTCACGCCGATCATCGCATAGGGCCTGTCGAGCTGCGCCGAGGGCTCGAAGCGCGTGCGATAGATCTCGAGCGCCTGTTCCATCGCGTCCGGCGCGAAATGCGAGGCGAAGGCATAGGGCAGCCCCAGCATCGCCGCGAGCTGCGCGCCATAGAGGCTCGAGCCCAGGATCCAGAGCGGCACATTGAGCCCTTCGCCCGGCACGGCATGGACCTTCTGGTCGGGATGCGGCGTGCCGAACAGCGCCTGCAGCTCAAGCACGTCCTGCGGGAAGGTATCGACGCTCATATCCATGTGGCGCCGGAGCGCGTGGGCGGTGCGCTGGTCGGTCCCCGGCGCGCGCCCGATCCCGAGGTCGATCCGGCCGGGATAGAGCGATTCGAGCGTGCCGAACTGCTCGGCAATGACCAGCGGCGAATGGTTCGGCAGCATGATGCCGCCGGAGCCGACGCGGATCGTCTTCGTGCCGCCCGCCACATGGCCGATCACGAGGGAGGTCGCGGCGCTCGCGATGCCCGGCATGTTGTGATGCTCGGCGAGCCAGTAGCGGCGATAGCCCCAGCGCTCCGCATGCTGCGCGAGATCGAGCGTGTTGCGGAAGGCGTCGCGGGGGGTGGCGCCTTCGATGACCGGCGAGAGGTCGAGCACGGAGAAGGGGATCATCGGTCACCAATAACGGATCGCCGAAGCTTCGCGAAGCCCCGATAGAGGCTGCCTCACCCCTCGATCGCGGCCGCCATGCGCGCGCGCATCGCCGCGTCGGGGAAGGGCCCGAAGCCGGCCCCGGCATTGTCCGCCATATGCGCGGGCCGGCCGGTGCCGGGAATGGCGCAGGTGACGGCCGGATGGCCGAGGATGAATTTGAGCAGGATCTGCGCCCAGCTCGCGGCGCCGATCTCGCCGGCCCAGCCGGGCAAGGGCCGGTCCTTGAGCCGGCGCAGCAGCCCGCCGCCGCCGAACGGCCGGTTGACGAGAATGGCGATGCCGCGCTCCGCCGCCAGCGGCAGCAACCGCGCCTCGGCCGCGCGGTCGTCCATCGCATAGTTGAGCTGGACGAAATCGACCGGCTCGGCGCGCATCACGGCCTCGAGCGCGTCGAAGGCGCCGGACGTGTAGTGGGTGATGCCGAGATAGCGGATGCGCCCCTCCGCCTTCCAGCCGCGCAAGGTCGCGAGATGGGTCTGCCAATCGACCAGGTTATGGATCTGCATGAGATCGAGACGATCGGTGCGGAGCAGCGCCATCGAGCGTTCCATCTGCGCAATGCCGGACTCGCGGCCGCTGGTCCAGACCTTGGTCGCGACGAAGGCCTTGTCGCGCGCCTCCATCGCGGCGAGCAGATCGCCGACGACCGCCTCGGCGGCGCCATACATCGGCGAGCTGTCGATCACGGCGCCCCCGGCCGCGAAGAGCGCCTCGAGCACGCCCCGCAACGGCGCGCGGTCCGCCGCCGCCGCGCCGACGTCGAAATTGCGCCAGGTGCCGCAGCCGATGACCGGCAGCATCTCGCCCGTGGCAGGGATTGCCCTCGTTTCCATGGCACCGTCCGTCGCGCTTCGCGACGAGCCTATCGGAGGGAAGGCCGAGGCCAAAGCGGCGCCGCCGGCAAGCCGCAGGAATCCGGCCCGGCTGATGCGCACGGAATTGCCGTCGATCGGTCTGGCGCTCATCGGTCCTCCGTCTCGGCTTCTCTCGGGCGAGCGGATGTCCTCATTCGCGGTCGCCGCCCTTCACATGGGAACGCGCCGCAACGACCGAAAGCCTGCGCCGTCGATCGGCGCAAGCGACCGCGCGATTACGCCGGCTTCCACCCTCGATCGTCCCCGTCGCCGCCGGCCGGACGCTGGGCTTTCGCCGGCGGGCATCCCTGCCGTAACCTCCTGCCGGCGGACCCGCGCCGATTCCGAAGGCGGGCGACGAGGCCGATCCGATGACGCTCACGCTCTACAGCCATCCCCTCGCCTCCTTCTGCCACAAGGTGCTGATCGCGCTTTACGAGAACGGCACGCCCTTCGAGGCGCGGCTCGTCGATCTCGGCGACGATGCCGAGCGCGACCGGTTCCTCGCGCTCTGGCCGGTCGGCAAGATCCCGGTGCTGCGCGACGCCGCCCGGGACCGCACGGTCCCGGAGACCAGCATCATCATCGAGTATCTGGAACGGCATTATCCCGGGCCCCGGCCCTTGCTGCCGCGGGATCCCGAGCAGCACCTCGAGGCGCGGCTCTGGGACCGCTTCCACGACCTCTATGTGCAGGGCCCGATGCAGCGGATCGTCGCCGATCGGCTGCGGCCGGAGGCCGAGCGCGATCCGCGCGGCGTGGCCGAGGCCAGGGCGGCGCTGGAGACCGCCTATGGCATGATCGAGCGGCAGATGGCGGAGAAGACATGGGTCCTCGGCGACGCCTTCACCATCGCCGATTGCGCGGCGGCGCCGGCGCTCTTTTATGCCCATACGCTGGTCCCCTTCGCGGCCGGCCATAGCCGGACCGCCCGCTACCTCGAGCGGCTGATGGAGCGCCCCTCCTTCGCGCGCGTCCTCGCCGAAGCCGGGCCCTACTTCCAGTATTATCCTTTCCGCGACTCGCTGCCGGCGCGGTTCCGCGGCGCGCCCCTGCGCTGAAGGACAAGACGGCACTCCCCATGCGCAATACCGGCGTCCGCAATCCCGTTCTCAACAGCTGGATCGCGTTTGCGATCTGCGTCGCCGGAATCGGCGGGATCCTGTTCGGCACGGTCGAGATGAACCGGCTCGGCCACGAGACGGGGGCCTCCGCGATCTCGATCGGCCTCGGCATCGTCGCCGCCGTCATCGGCGCCGCCATGACCGCCAATTTTCTGCGCGCCGTGGCGGTGATCAGGGCGATCCGGAGCGGCCGTCACGAGATCGCCCGCTGGACCGTCACCGCGGACGAGTTCGACGCCTTTCGCGAGAGCGACCGGCGGCGCAATGCGCTCGGCCCCGACTATCGGAACGACTACCGCCCGCGCAAGACGCCGCCCGAAGGGGTCGAGGTCATCTTCGCGCCGGACGGCGTGCTGGTGGGCGGCAGCTATTTCGGCCTGACCACCACCGGCATGTTCCGCTTCGCGGGCGTGCAGGTCCTTGCGGGAAACCCGATGAGCATCGAGTTCGGCATGGTCCAGACCGCCGTCACCAACACCACGACCCTGCGGACCACACGCTCCGTCGCGGTGCTGCGCATCCCGATCGCGCGCACCGCAACCGGCGAGGCGTCGCGGGTGCTGAAGCATTTCCGGGATGTGGAAGGCCGCCGCATCATCGTGAATCCCGGCCATTGGCAGAGGAAAATCCGCATCGGACTCTGGGCGACCGCGATCTGCGCCGGAGTCGGAGCGGTGGGTTTCGGCTGGGGGTCGCTGCAGGAGTCGGCCGGCGTCCTGCCCCTCCTCATGGCGGTGGCCGGCGCGGTCGGCGGCCTCGGCGGGCTGGTGCTCGCCTATGCGGCCTGGGTCATGAAACGGAAGCAATATCGGGGCGCGCAGGTTTGACCTCCTCGCCCCTCAACCTCCCCCTGTCATGTTCGGGCTTGACCCGAACATCCATGGCGGAGGGAGGCTCCGGCGATCGCACGCGCAGGTTTCGCGCCCCGGCGCAATGGACCCTCGGGTCAAGCCCGAGGGTGACGTCAGGCAGGGCGTCTGACGCGACGTCGGGCGGCGCTACCGCACCACATGCCACTCGCCGTGATAATTGTCGCCCGTCATGTCGCCGGGCTTCTTGTCCTGGATGAAGCCGTAGAGCGGCATGCCGTCATGCGCCCACTGCATCCTTCCGTCGCTGCGCGTCACGATCGTAAGACGGCCGGTCGGCTGTGCCATCGAATCGGCGTAGGTCGGTGGCCAGTATTCCGCGCATTCGCCGTAGCAATTGGAGGTGCCGGGCGTGTCCTTGTCGTAGGTGTAGAGCGTCATGCCGGTCGGCGAGACGAGCACGCTGCCCGTGCCGGTCGGCATCATCCGCAGCGAGGATTCGCTTGCGGAAGAGGAGCTGTAGGTGGAACTCGACTGGCTCGAAGTGGCCACGGACGGCTCATAGTCACGGTAGGTGCAGGCGGCGAGCAGCGCGAGCGTGGCCGCTGCACCGATGCCTCGCCATGAATGGTCGAGAATCGACATGTCGTTTCCCTTTTCTTCCCTGAGCGCGAGGCGGAAAAGCGGGAACGAAGATCGGACCCGCCATGCCTCGTTCCGAACAACCGGCCCGCCGCTGCCCCGTTCCCTTCCCCGGCGAACACGCATTCGTGAGACGCCCGCCACGCGCCCGCGACACAGTTTTCGCCCGTCTCGCGCGCTGCCCCTTCCGCAACTATCCTGTCGGATCCGTCGGCAGAAATTCGGACGAGAAACGGTGGAATCGACCATGGCCCTGCAAGGAAAGGTGGCGCTCGTCGCCGGCGCGACACGCGGCGCCGGGCGCGGCATCGCCGCGGAGCTGGGGGCCGCCGGCGCCACGGTCTATGTCACGGGCCGCACCACCCGGCAGCAGCGCTCGGACTATGACCGGCCGGAAACCATCGAGGAGACGGCCGAGCTCGTCACCGCGCTCGGCGGCCGCGGCATCGCGATCCGGGTCGATCATCTCGTTTCCGACGAAGTGCGCGATCTCGTGGCACGCCTCCGCGCCGAGGCGGGCCGGCTCGACATCCTCGTCAACGACGTCTGGGGCGGCGAGACGCTCAAGGAATGGAACAAGCCGGTCTGGGAGCATAATCTCGAGAACGGCCTGCGGCTCCTGCGCCTCCAGATCGAGACCCATCTCATCACCGCGCATCATGCGCTGCCGCTCCTGATCGAGCGGCCGGGCGGATTGCTGGTCGAGGTGACGGACGGCACCCCCGGCTACAACGACACGCATTACCGGATCAATCCCTTCTACGACCTCGCCAAGGTGGCGGTCACGCGCATGGCCTGGGCCCATGCGAAGGACCTGGCGCCGCACGGCGCCACGGCGGTCTCGATCACGCCCGGCTGGCTCCGCTCCGAGATGATGCTGGAGATCTTCGGCGTGCGGGAGGAGAACTGGCGCGAGGCGACGGCGCGCATCCCGCATTTCGCGATCTCGGAGACGCCGCGCTTCGTCGGCCGCGCCGTGGCGGCGCTCGCGGCCGATCCGGACCGCGCCCGCTGGAACGGCGAGGCGGTCTCGAGCGGCCAGCTCGCCAGGATCTACGGTTTCACCGACCTCGACGGCTCGCGGCCCGACGCCTGGCGCTATGTCGTGGAGGTGCAGGATGCCGGCAAGCCCGCCGACACGACGGGCTATCGGTGAGCCGCGCTTTCGCCGGAGGACACCGATGACGGCCACCCGGGTCCGGCAGCATTTCAAGGCGCCGCGCGCCGCCGTCTATCGCGCGCTCCTCGATCCGAAGGCGGTCGCGCAATGGATGGTACCGACCGGGATGACGAGCGAGGTTCATTTTTTCGAGCCTCGCGAAGGCGGCCGGTTCCGCATCTCGCTCACTTACGAGGCGCCGACCGGCGCCGGCAAGACGACCCCGCAGACCGACACGCATCACGGCCGTTTCCTGCGGCTGGTGCCGGAGCGGGAGGTAGTCGAGACCGTCGCGTTCGAGACGGCCGATCCCGCGATGCAGGGCGAGATGCGGATCGTCATGACCCTCGCCGATGCCGCGGACGGCGGCACCGACCTCGTCGCGCTGCATGACGATCTGCCGACCGGCCTTTCGCCGGCCGACAACGAAGCCGGCTGGAAAATGTCGCTCGCGAAGCTCGCCGCGCTGGTCGAGGCCGGCTGCGGCCCCTGACGGCGCCGACGAATGGCGGGCTGTCGCTGCCGACGCCGATAGGTTCGCCCCGCGGGAAACGGCTATACTCGCCCGATACCGATGCCGCGCCGGGCGTCGAGGATGAACCTCCCCACGAAGGAAATCGCCATGGCCGATGCTTCCCGAAACCGCGGACCCGCCGATCCCGCCCGCGTGAATCTCGAGGACCGGCTGGAACGGCTCTATTGGTGCCGGAAATGGGGCGTGAGCGAAATCCAGCTCCGCGCCGCCGTCAAGGCCGCGGGCGATTCGGCCGCCGCGGTGGACCGGCAGATTCAGCGGAAGAAGCTCGACGGCAATATCGGCCGCAACTGAGCCGGCGGCGGTCAAGCGCAGGGACCTGTCGTCCAGGTTACGCTTGATGGTGCCGATGGATGCCTGGGTCGCCGATGGAACGAACGAAACGGGGCGAATCCGAAGTGGCGGTAATTGGCGCGCCCGGAGAGACTCGAACTCCCAACCCCCAGATTCGTAGTCTGGTGCTCTATCCAGTTGAGCTACGGGCGCAGCATGCCGGGGGCGGCCCCCGCGACAGGCGGCGGACCCTACACGAAAGCGGGAAGCGCTGGCAAGCGCGGGGCCGATGCCAAAAAGACGTGCTAAACTGGGCGTCTAGCGGGGAATTCCCGCTTGTTGCGCGGCGGGCGGTTCCGTTACAATCCGCGGGGCTTAAATCGGGGGAACGGAACCGGCATGAGTACGGCCGGTGGCGCTGCTGGGGTGGCCCATTTCCGTTGAAGATCAGGGTGCAGCGATCTCATGACAAATAAGCTGGTGCGCGCGTGCCTTGCCGGCGCCCTCCTGATCCTTGGAGGCTGCGCTTTCACCGACGAGGCGCTGGTGCCGTCGCTTTCGGGCGAGCCCGCCCCCTCGCAGACCCAGACCGTGCAGGCGGCGCCGCTGGCACCGGGCACGACCGCGACGACGCCGGCGGCGCCGACCGCGCCCGCCGCCGTCTCCGTCGAGGGCAGCCCGCAGCAATTCAACACCGGCGAATTCGAGCCGGGCGGCGTCACCCCCGGCCAGCCGACCGGAACCGCCGTCGGGGCCAAGGTCGACAGCCTCCGCGGCGACCTGATGCAGCTCCAGGCGAACGTCGCGAGCCAGAACGACCGGTTGCAGACCGTGCGCGCCCAGGCGGCGCAGAACGCGATCGGCTACCACAATACCGTGGGACAGATCGGCGCCAAGCTGCAGGTCGGCACCACGCCCGGCAATCCGATCCTGGTCTCGCAATGGAACGAGGCGCAGGCCCAGCTCCAGCAGGTCAATGTCGATCTCGGCCAGATGAACGGCCTCGCCAACGACGTGGCGGCGAGCGCCGCCATGTCGAGCTACCTCCTGGAGGCGACCCGCGCCGCCTTCGGCATCTCGGGCGCGGTCGACGAGGACCATCGCCAGCTCGCGATCCTCGAGGACGAGACCAACCGGACCACGGTGCTGATCGACCGGCTGCTGACCGAGCTCACCGAGGACATCGCGCGCCAGACCAACTATCTCGGCGCCGAGCGCAACAACCTCAACATGCTCGCGCTCGCCATCAACAACGGCGAGCTCTATGGCGCGAGCCTCGCCGGCCGGCAGTTCGCGCCGATCGCCCCGGGCTCGATCCCGGGCTCGGCGATCGCGAGCGGCCGTCCGCTGGTGCTGATCCGATTCGACCGGCAGAACGTCGATTACGAGCAGGCGCTCTTCGCCGCGGTGAGCGCGGCGCTCGACCGCCGGCCCGACGCCGCCTTCGATCTCGTGGCGGTGACGCCCGGCATCGGCAGCCAGGCGCAGATCTCGCTCGCCCGCGAGGAATCGCGGCGCGACGCCGAGCGCGTGCTGCGCTCCCTCACCTCCATGGGGCTGTCGCCGAACCGGGTCAGCCTTTCGAGCATGACGAGCCCGGCGGCGCAGACCAACGAAGTCCACCTTTACGTCCGATAGACCTCTACACCCGCTTCACCCCGAAACCGGACCGGCGCCGCTCCCCTGAAGGGAACGGCGCCGGTTCCGTTTCGGGGCCATGGCCCTGCCTCGCGATCGGGGTCGATCCCGGCGATCTGCCGCGACCCGCACGAGCGCGTGAGCGACGGGCGGTGGGCTGGCCCGCCGCCGAAAACGATGCCATGCTTCGCGCTCCTTCGCGTTCGATCCTGGGAAGGGGAACGGACCATGCGCAGGGCGATCTTCCTTCTTTTCATCCTGCTGCTCGGCGGGCTGCTGCAGGGCGCGCCGGCGCTGCCCGCCCTCGCCGAGGAGGGCGCGGCGCTGCCGCCGGCCGACGCCGCCGCCATCCGCAAGGTGATCGAGGACCAGATCGCCGCCTTCCGCAGCGACGACGGAACCCGCGCCTTCTCCTATGCCTCGCCGGTGATCCAGGACCGCTTCCGCACGCCGGAGAACTTCATGGAAATGGTGCGGACCGCCTATCCGCAGGTCTATCGGCCGCGCGGCCTCGAATTCCACGGCCTCGCCGACAGCCAGCAGGGCCCGATCCAGGAAGTCATCGTGACCGGGCCCGACGGGGTGCCGGTGATGGCGCTCTATGTGATGGAGCGGCAGCCGGACGGGAGCTGGAAGATCAATGGCTGCTATCTCGCGCGCATTCCCGACGAGAGCGCCTGAGGCTACACTCCAGGCTACATTCCCCGCCGCCTTCCTCCCGCAGCGACGCAGAGCCCGCATGTCCGACATCGCCCCGCCCGACAAGACCTTCCCGGTCACCTGGGAAGAGCTCCACCGCAACGCCAAGGCGCTCGCCTGGCGGCTGCTCGAAGCGGCCCCCTTCAAGGGCATCGTCGCGGTGACGCGCGGCGGGCTGGTGCCGGCCGCGATCGTCGCGCGCGAGCTCGACGTCCGTCTCATCGATACGGTCTGCATCACGAGCTACGCCGAGTTCGAGCAGGGCAGCCTCACCGTGCTGAAGACGGTGCCGGGCGACGGCGCCGGCTGGCTCATCGTGGACGATCTCGTCGATACCGGCCGCACCGCGCGCAAGGTGCGCGAGCTCCTGCCGAAGGCGCATTTCGCGACGATCTATGCGAAGCCCGCCGGACGGCCGCTGGTCGACAGCTTCATCACGGAAGTGAGCCAGGACACCTGGATCCTGTTCCCCTGGGACATCGAGCCGCAATTCATCCAGCCGATCGCCAAGCGCCGGCGAGACTGAGCGGCGCCGGCAGCGCCCGCCGCCGCCCGCCCGTCCGCCGGCTTGCGCCAGCCGTCCCGCCCTCGATACCCTCGCAATGCGAGCCCAGGACCGCTTCTCCGGAGTGCCGCGATGATTTCCGGGACCTTCGATTTCGCCGGACGGGCGGTGCATCTGTCGGTGGCCGGCGACGGGCCGCCGATCCTGCTGGTCCACGGCACGCCCTTCTCCTCCCATGCCTGGCACAGGATCGTGCCGCATCTCGCGCGGCGCCATCGGGTCCATTGCTTCGATCTGCTCGGCTATGGCCGATCGGAAATGCGGCCGGGCCAGGACGTCTCGCTCGGGGTGCAGAACCGCCTGCTCGGCGCGCTGCTCGACCATTGGCGGCTCGACCGGCCGCATATCGTCGGCCACGATTTCGGCGGCGCGACCGTGCTGCGGGCGCATCTGCTGGATGGGCGCGACTTCCGGAGCGTGACGCTCGTCGATCCCGTCGCCCTGGCACCCTGGGGCTCGCCCTTCGTCCAGCATGTGCGCGATCACGAGGCCGCCTTCGCCGGCCTTCCCGACTATATCCATCGCGCGATCCTGCCGGCCTATCTCCGCGGCGCGATCCATCGGGCGATCCCCGATGCGGAGCTGGCGCCCTATCTCGAGCCGTGGCTCGGTCCGACCGGACAGCCGGCCTTCTACCGGCAGATCGCCCAGATGGACCGGCGCTACACCGACGAGATCGAGCCGCTTCTTTCCGGCATGCGGGCGCCGACCCTGATCCTCTGGGGCGAGGAGGATCGCTGGATCCCGATCGCGCAGGGACGGAAATTGCAGGCGCGCATCGGCGGCGCCCGGTTCGAAGCGGTGCCCGGGGCGGGACATCTCGTCCAGGAGGACGCGCCGGAGGCGATCCTCGCGGCGCTTGCCGATTTCCTGCCGCGCGACTGATCCGCGGGCCCGGCCGGCGGCGGCCCGATCACCGGTTCGCCGGCACCGGCCAGTTGTCGATGAGCCGCGTCTTGCCGAGCCAGACCGCCGCGAACAGCCGTGCCGGCCGGCCGAGCTTCGCCTGCGGCGTAAGGGTCGCCTCGTCGGCAAGCTCCAGATAATCGAGCCTGTCGAAGCCCGCGGCGCGCAGCGCCTTGCGGCCTTCCTCGAGCGCCGGCGCGGGCGATGCGCCGGCGGCGAGCTTCCGCGAAAGATCCTGCAGCAGCGTCGGCAGGGCGGCCGCGATCTTCCGTGCCGCGGGGTCGAGATAGCGATTGCGGGAGGAGAGCGCGAGCCCGTCCGGTTCGCGCAAGGTCGGCACCCCGACGATCTCGGTCGGAATGTCGAGATCGGTCGCGAGGCGGCGGATCACCTGAAGCTGCTGGAAATCCTTCTCGCCGAAATAGGCGCGGGCGGCGCCGGCCATGAGCAGCAACTTGGTCACCACCGTCGCCACCCCGTCGAAATGGCCCGGGCGATGCGGCCCGCAGAGATGCCGCGTGAGGCCGGCGACGCTGACGGCGGTGGCGAACCCTTCGGGATAGACCGCCTCGAGCGCGGGCGCGAAGAGGAGGTCGGCGCCGGCGCCGGCGAGCAGCGCCGCGTCGCCGGCCTCGTCGCGCGGATAGCGCTTGAAATCCTCGGCCGGCCCGAACTGCGTCGGGTTCACGAAGATGGTCGCGACGGCACGGCGGCAGTCGCGCCTGGCCGCGCGCACCAGCGCCAGATGCCCCTCATGGATCGCGCCCATCGTCGGCACCAGCCCGACGCTCTCGCCGGCGCTGCGCCAGGCGGCGACAGCGCCGCGCAGCTCGACGACGCCGCGAAGGATGGAGAGCTCGGTCATGCGCGGGCGCCGGTGCGGCCGGAGGCGTCAGGCCTTGGCCGGGAGCGGCGCGAAGCAATGCTCCGGCCCCGGAAAGCGGCGGTCGCGCACTTCGGCCGCATAGGCCGCCGCAGCCGCCGATAGCTGGTCGCCGAGCTCGGCATAGCGCTTCACGAATTTCGGCTGGAAGCCGTCGAACATGCCGGCAATGTCCTCGGTCACGAGCACCTGCCCGTCGCAGGCGGGCGAGGCGCCGATGCCGATCACCGGAACCGGCACGCGCTCGGCGATGGCGCGGCCGAGCGGCTCGACCACGCCTTCGAGCACGGTCGCGAACGCACCCGCCTCGGCGACCGCCATCGCGTTCGCCATGATCGCATCGGCCTGCTGCGCATCGCGGCCGCGCGCGCGGAAGCCGCCCAGCACGTTGACCGATTGCGGCGTGAGCCCGACATGGCCCATCACCGGGATGCCGCGCTGCGTCAGATAGGCGACGGTCTCGCCCATCTCGCGCCCGCCCTCGAGCTTGACCGCGGTGCAGCCGGTCTCGGCCATGATCCGCGCCGCCGCGCGATAGGCGGCCGCGGGCGATTCCTGATAGCTGCCGAACGGCATGTCCACCACGACCAGCGCGCGCTTGCTCGCGCGCGCCACCGCGGCGCCATGCTGGATCATCATGTCGAGCGTGACGGGAAGCGTCGTCTCGAAGCCGTAGAGGACCATGCCCACCGAATCCCCGACCAGCAGCAGATCGACATGGGGATCGAGACGGGCCGCAGTCGGCGCGGTATAGGCCGTCAGGCAGACGAGGGGCTGGCCGCCCTTGCGGGCCTTGAATTCGGGCACGGTCATGCGCCCGTTCCGGCGGTCGGTGCTCATTGCCACCTCCGCGCGGGGGGTCCCGTCCGGCACCGGTTTGCCGGCGTTGGCCCGCGCCTCAGCCAAGGTTTTACGCCGGTATGGTGCATTGCACAACGTTCTTCCGCAACGCAACCTGATGGGGCGATAGCGCTTCCGCCCGGCCCTGTCCGGTAAACCCGCATATAGTTACGTGGCTCGTAACAGAGGGGATTGCCATGGCCGCCGCTCGTTCGACCCTTTCCGCCCTCTGGTTGGCCCTCCTTCTTGCCGGCTGCGCGTCCGTGGCCGACTGCCCGCCCGGCGCACTTGTCACCGGCGCGGCGGGCGAGCCCGCGCCCGAGGCCGGCAGCGGCTTCGCCGCCCTGCCGCTGCAGGAGGGCCGGCAGCAGATGGTGGTCACGGCCAATCCGTTCGCCTCCGAAGCGGCGCGCGAGATCCTGCGGAAGGGCGGCAGCGCGATCGATGCGGCGATCGCGGCGACCATGGTGCTGACGCTGGTCGAGCCGCAATCGGCGGGGATCGGCGGCGGCGGCTTCCTGCTGCATTACGCGGGCGCGAGCCGGGCCGTCAGCGCCTATGAAGGCCGCGAGACGGCGCCGGCCGCGGCGAAGCCCGACCGTTTCCTCGGGCCCGACGGCGAGCCGCTCGAATTCGAGGATGCGCAATCGGGCGGCATCTCGGTGGGCGTGCCCGGGCTCCTCGCGATGTTCGCGCTCGCCCATGAGCGGCATGGCCGCCTGCCCTGGCGTTCGCTTTTCGAGCCCGCGATCGCGCTCGCCGAAAGCGGGTTCCCGATCTCGCCGCGGCTGCATGCGCTGCTGGCGGAAGACGAGATGCTGCGCCAGTCGCCGACCGCAGCGCGCTATTTCTACAGGCCGGACGGCACGCCCAGGCCCGAGGGCGAGATCCTTCGCAACCCGGCGCTCGCGCGGACCCTCGCCCTCATCGCCGAGGAGGGCACCGACCCCTTCTATCGCGGCGCCATCGCGGCGCGCATGGTCGCCGCCGTGCAGAATGCCTGGCGCCATCCGGGCGATCTCGCGCTCGGCGACCTCGCCGCCTACGAGGCCCGCGCGCCGGAGGCGCTCTGCGGCGACTACCGTCGCTGGCGGGTCTGCGCACCGCCGCCGCCGAGCTCGGGGGGCGTCGCCCTGCTGCAGATCCTGGACCTACTCGAACCTTACGGCCTCGGCCGCATGGCGCCGGAATCGCCCGAGGCCGTGCATCTCGTCGCCGAGGCGAGCCGGCTCGCCTTCGCCGATCGCGCCGCCTACCTGGCCGATGCGGATTTCGTCGCGGTGCCGGTCGCGGGGCTGCTGGACGAGGACTATCTCGAGACGCGCGGCGACGGGATCCATCGCGCCTGCAGCATGGGCCCGGCCGCCCCCGGCACGCCCCCCGATGCGATCGCGAGCGCCTTGCCGCCGGCGGGCTTCGAGCCGGTTTCCACCACGCAAGTCAGCATCGTCGACAGGTTCGGCGACGCTGTCAGCCTCACCGCCTCGATCGAAAGCGCGTTCGGCGCGCACATCATGGTCGACGGCTTCCTCCTCAACAACCAGCTCACCGATTTCGCCTTCCGGCCGACCGGGGACAGCGGCCCGGTCGCGAACCGTCTCGAGCCCGGCAAGCGGCCGCGCAGCTCCATGACCCCGACCATCGTGCTCGACGAGCATGGCAAGCTCGCCGCCGTGACCGGATCGCCCGGCGGCTCCAGCATCATCGGCTATGTGGCGAAGGCGCTGGTGGCGATGCTCGACTGGAAGCTCGATCCCGCGGCCGCCGCGGCGCTGCCCAACTTCCTCAACCGCAACGGCCCGACCGAGCTCGAAGCCGATACGCCGCTGGTGGCGCTGGCCGCCGCGCTGCAGCAGCGCGGCCACGACGTCCGCATCGCGACGATGACGAGCGGCATCAACTCCATCCTGGTCCTGCCGGACGGCCGGTTGCAGGGCGGCGGCGATCCGCGCCGGGAGAGCGCCGCCCTCGGCGACTGACGAACGGCGGCGCCCTTGCCGCCTCCGGCGTCGCGTGCCACAACCGCCGCGCATGACCGCCCGCCCCGCCATCCAGCTACGACCCGGCACCCATCGCCGCGCCATGAGCGGCCACCCTTGGGTCTATTCGAACGAGATCGGCATGACGGCCGAGGCGAAGGCCTTGGCGCCCGGCACGGTCGTCCGGCTGCTGGCGCATGACGGGCGGCCGCTCGGCACGGCCATGTTCAACCCGCGCACCCTGATCGCGGCGCGCCTGCTGGCATCGGAGCCGGATGCGGTCATCGACCAGGATTTCTTCGTGCATCGGCTCGAGCGGGCGAAGGCGCTTCGCGACCGTCTCTATGGCGCACCGCATTACCGACTGATCCATGCCGAGGCGGACGGGCTGCCCGGTGCTGTGATCGACCGCTATGGCGATGTCGTCGCCCTGCAGCTTAACAGCGCCGGCATGGATGCGTTGACGGAGGCGCTTGTGGCGGCCCTCGAGACGGTGCTGTCGCCGGCCGCGATCCTGCTCCGGAACGACAGCGGCGCGCGCAGCCTCGAAGGGCTGCCGCTCGAGACGCGCTGGCTCAAGGGGGAGGCCCAGGGTCCGATCGAGATTGCGGAGAACGGCGCACGGTTCCTCGCCGATCTCGGCCAGGGGCAGAAGACCGGCTGGTTCTTCGACCAGCGGGAGAACCGTGCAAATGTCGCGGCCCTCGCCGAAGGTCACCGCATGCTCGATCTCTATTGCTATGCCGGGGGGTTCGCGATCCAGGCGGCGCTTGCCGGCGCCACCCAGACGACCGGCATCGACCGCTCGGAGCCGGCGCTCGCGCTGGCGGCCAGGGCCGCCGACCTCAACGGCGTCGGCAAGCGCTGCCGCTTCGCCCGCGGCGAGGTCTTCGCCGAGCTCGAGCGCCTGCGCGACGGCGGCGAGCGCTTCGGCGTCGTCGTCGCCGACCCGCCGGCTTTCGTGAAATCGAAGAAGGATGTCGGCGCCGGCTCGCGCGCCTATCGCAAGCTCGCGCGGCTCGCGGCGAGCGTCACGGCACCGGGCGGATTTCTCTTCATCGCCTCCTGCTCGCACAATATGGAGGCGAACGCCTTCGCCGAGGAAGTGCGGCGCGGCCTGCAGGATGCGGGACGCACCGGCCGCATCCTGCGGCGAAGCGGCGCCGCGGCCGACCATCCCGTGCATCCGGCATTGCCGGAAAGCGCCTATCTCAAGGCCGAGCTGCTGCAGCTCGATTGAGCCGATCGGATTTTCCGGGGAACGCGCAGCGGCCCGAAAAGGCCGCGCGAGACAGCCTCAACGGTGGCTGTGCTTCCGGTGCTCGGCTTCGTCGAAGGCGAGCTTGATCTGATAGAAGACGTAGAGCACCGAGAAGAGGAAGAAGCCGAGACCGCCCCAATAGGGCACCGACTGACCGCCGCGCGCCGCGACGAAGAGCCCGATAAGGCCCATGATGGCCACCGCGCCGCTCAGCAGCCACTTGCTCGCATCACCCATCGTCTTCGCTCCTCGGAACCGGCCCGCGCCCAAGGGCCGAGCGAGCGGCAATCTAAGGCCCGGCATGGCGGCTGGCAACGGTCGCGAATGCCGCAGAGCCCAGCGGTCAACGACCGTTCCCGGCGGCGGCGCGGCGGCGCGGCAGCTCGAGCCGGAAGAGGGTGCCCTCGCCCGTGCTCTCGACCAGCAGAAGATCGCCGCCATGGGCCCGCATCAGCTCGCGCGCGATGGCGAGCCCGAGGCCGGAGCCGCCGGGCCGGCCGGAGCCGGCGAATGGCCGGAACAGGTTCTCCCGGCTGCGCGGCGCAAGCCCGGGGCCGTTGTCCGAAATATCGATCTCGACCCGGTCGGGCGCCGTGCGGGCGGCGACCGTGATCGCGCCCGCCCCCGATTGCAGGGCGTTCTGGGCGAGGTTCGCGATCACCCGGTAGAGCTGGCCGCGATCGGCCTCGACCTCGACGCCGTCGGCCTCGTTGCGCCAGACGACATTGCCGTTGGTCGGCAGTGCTGCGGTCACCTCCTCGACGAGCGGCGCCAGCGGGAAACGGCGGAGATCGAGCGGCGGCGTTCCCTCGCGGGTGAATTCCAGCGTCTTCATGCAGAGATCGGCGGCCCGGCCGATCGCGGCGGCGAGCGTCGGCACGGCGCGCTGCACCTGCGGATCGGCGCTGGCGGCGAGGCGGTCGGAGACGAGCTGCGCCGTCGCCAGCATGTTGCGGAGATCGTGGCTGATCTTGGTGACCGCCGTGCCGAGCGCCGCGAGGCGGGTCTGCTGCGCGAGCGCATCGCGCATCACCGCCTGCATGCCGACCAGCTCCGCCTGCGCGATCCCGATCTCATCCGAGCGGCCGGTGACCGGCAGCGGCCGCGAGCGGTCCTCGGGGTTGTCGCGGAATTCGATCATGCTTTCGGTCATGCGCCGGATCGGCCGCACCATCCACCATTGCAGCGCGAGATAGACGAGGCTCGCCGTGACCAGCGAGATCACGATCGAGAGGGCGAGGATGCTCTGCGCATAGTCGATCATCGCCATGCGCATCGGCGCTTCCCGCATGACGATCTCGACCACCGTATCGGGATGGCGGGGCGACGTGCTGACCACGCGGATCACCCTGTCCCTGGTCTCCGCCAGCACCGCGAAGGCGTCGCCGATGAGGCCGAGGAAGCCGCGCTCGCGGAGATCGTACTGGGCGTCGATCGGCGGCAGCGCCGCTTCCATGCCGAGCATCAGCTTCTTGCCGTCCGGCCGTTTCAGCCCGATGAGATAGACCCCGGCCTGCGCCAGAAGCTCCTCCTCCAGCGCCTCGTCCACCATGAAATCGGGCGTCGCCAGCAGTGCCAGCACGGCGATGTTGGCGGCGGCGATGCGCTCCTCGAGATATTTCACCCGGAAGGACGAGATCGAGGGCGAGAAGATCAGCACCTCGCTCAGCATCACGAAGGCGACCGTCAGCACCAGCAGCTTCGCCGAGAGGCTGTTCCGGAGCGACGGCAGCCTGGGGCGTTCGATGGTCATGCTGCTAGCGGGGGCGCCGCATGACGCCCGCGCCCCTCATCCCGTCACCGGGTGCGCGCCCGACGCTTCTTCCAGGCCTTGAAGAAGACCGGCAGCAGCATGAGCAGCCCGAGCCCGGTAAGCGCGAACACCATGGTAGGCGTGAGGACGTTCTCGAGCGAAACCGGCACGTCGGCGTCGAAGATCGCACCCAGCCCCGCGCCGAAGCTGGCGAAGATGATGCAGGAGGGCAGGATGCCGAGCAACGTCGCAATCGTATAGACCCGAAAGGAAACCCCGACGAACGGCGCGACCAGATTGATGATGAAGGCCGGAAAGATCGGAATCAGCCGCAAGGTCAGCATGTAGTACAATGCGTTTTCTTGAAAGCCCGCCTCGAGCCGATCCATCCAGCTTCCGGCCCGGGCCTTGATCAGGCTCCCGAACGCGCTCTGCGCCACCAAGAAGACGATGCAGGCGCCGAGCGTCTCGGCGACGACCGAGGCCACACCGCCGACCGTGACGCCGAAGAGAAAGCCGCCGGCGACCGTCATGATCGAGGCGATCGGCAGGGAGAGCACCACCAGCAGCGCGTAAAGGGCGAAAAAGCCGAAGAAGCTCGCGAGCCAGTGCCGGTCCACCAGGGTCAGCAGCTGCGCCCGGTTCTCCCGGACGGCGTCCAGGTTGATGTAGCTGCGGAAATCGAAGGCAAGGAAGATGGCGGCGGCGAGCGCCAGCAGGATGACAGGCCAGAACCGTCGGGTGCCCGCGGCGAGGCTGGTAACCGTGTTGTTCACCCGCGACCCGCCGACCTGCTCCGCCACCGGATCGCCGGGCCGGGCTCCGGGAGCGGGCCAGCCGGGACGCCGGGCGGCGCATCATGCCCGAACCGCAGGGCCGGACAAGCGCCAAAGCCGGCCCCGCGGCCTTGCGCGGAAGGCCCGGCTTCCGTTGACTCCGCGGCCGCAAGCCCCTATACAGCGCCGGCATTTTCCTCGATTCCCCGGACCTTTGGAGACTGACCTTGAAGCGCACCTATCAACCCAGTGTGTTGGTTCGCAAGCGCCGCCACGGCTTCCGGTCGCGCATGGCCACGGTCGGCGGCCGCAAGGTCATCGCCTCGCGGCGCGCCAAGGGCCGTAAGCGCCTCAGCGCCTAGGTCCGGAACCGGGCCGATGGCGCAGCTCCCGCGGCTGAAGCGGCGCCGGGAATTCCTGACGGTAGCCGGCAGCGGACGCAAGGCGGTCGCGCCGGGCCTCATCCTGCAAGCGACCGGGCCTTCGCGGGCCCCGGCTCCCGATGCAGCGGTATCGGGCCTCAGGGTCGGCTTCACGGCAAGCCGCAAGGTCGGCAATGCGGTTGCCCGCAACCGCGCCCGCCGGCGCCTGCGCGCCGCGAGCGAGACCGTGCTGCGCGCCCATGCGGCAAATGGCCACGATTATGTGGTCATCGCGCGGGCCGGCACGCTGACGCGGCCCTATGCCGAGCTGCTCGGCGATCTCGCAGGCGCCCTGAAGCGCCTCTCGCTCTACCGGCCCTAGGAGATCCAGGCTTGCTCCAGCCGCGACATTTCTGCATCGGCCTGATCCGGCTCTATCAGTATGCGATAGGGCCGGTGCTGCCGCGCGGCTGCCGCTTCGAGCCGAGCTGCTCCGCCTATGCCGCCGAAGCCTATGAGCGCCATGGCGTGCTCGGCGGGAGCTGGCTCGCGCTCAGCCGCCTGGTCCGCTGCCAGCCCTGGGGCGGCGATGGCTACGATCCCGTGCCGCAGCGCCTCGGGCTGCCGAAGCGGCTGCACGGTCTCACCCGATCCCTTCCCTTCTGACGCCGACATAGAGTTCCCCGTATCTCGCATGGAACAGCGCAACCTCATCCTGGCGGTGGTGGTCTCCGTCGTCATCCTGATCGGCTCCCAGATGCTGATGACCTGGCTCTATCCGGCGCCCCCGCCGGCGCCGGCGCCGGCTCCTGCGGAACAGACCACGGCCCCCGCCACGACCGGGAACGGCACCGCGCCGCTCGGCGCGCCGACCGTCGGCGGCACCAACACCGCGACGCCGGCGCCGGCGACCGCCGAGACGGATGCGCTGCTCAGCCGGCCCGAGGCGCTCGGGCGCTCGCCGCGCGTCGCCATCGCCTCGCCGCATGTCACGGGTTCGATCGCGCTCCGCGGCGGCCGGGTCGACGATCTGGTGCTGAACGACTATCACGAGGAGGTCGATCCGAGCTCGCCCAAGATCATCCTGCTTTCGCCGGCGGGCGCCAAGGACGCCTACTACGCGGACTATGGCTGGGTCGCCGATGCGCCGGGCGTGGCGCTGCCCGGCGCGGACACGCTCTGGCAGGCGGACGGCGACAAGCTCTCCCCGGACCGGCCGGTCACGCTCCGGTGGGACAACGGCCAGGGCCTGACCTTCTACCGGAGCTTCGCGCTCGACGCCGACTACATGTTCACCGTGACGCAGCGCGTCGAGAACAACGGCAGCGCGCCGGTGACGCTCTATCCCTATGGCCTGATCGCGCGGCACGGCACGCCGCATCTCCTCAACTTCTACATCCTGCATGAAGGAATGCTGGGCGTGCTCAACGGCACGCTCGAGGAGATCGACTACAGCGACGTGGCCGACCAGGGCCAGATGCCGTTCCAATCGACCGGCGGCTGGCTCGGCATCACCGACAAATACTGGCTGGTGGCGCTGGTGCCGGACCAGGCGCAGCCGATCGCCGCGCGGTTCGGCCACACGACGCAGAACGGGACCGACCTCTACCAGACCGACTATCGCGGCGACGCGCTCGCCATCGCACCGGGCGGCAGCGGCGAGAGCACCGGCCACCTCTTCGCCGGCGCGAAGGAAGTCCGCCTCCTCGACCACTACAAGGACACGGTCGGCATCCCGCTTTTCGACCGCGCCGTCGATTTCGGCTGGTTCTACTTCCTCACCAAGCCGATCTTCTACGTGCTCGATTTCCTCAACCGCCATATCGGCAATTTCGGCGTCGCCATCCTGGCGCTGACCGTGATGATCCGCCTTCTCATGTATCCGCTCGCGAACAAGTCGTTCCGCGCGATGAACAAGATGAAGGGCCTGACGCCGGAGATGACCAAGCTCCGCGAGCGGTTCAAGGAAGACAAGCCGCGCATGCAGCAGGAGCTGATGGCGCTCTACAAGCGCGAGAAGGTGAACCCGGCGGCGGGCTGCCTGCCCATTCTGGTGCAGATTCCGGTGTTTTTTGCGCTCTACAAGGTGCTTTTCGTCACCATCGAGATGCGCCACGCGCCCTTTTTCGGCTGGATTCAGGACCTCTCGGCGAAGGATCCGACCTCCTATCTCAATCTTTTCGGCCTGGCACCCTGGGGCGTGCCGCAGCTCGGCGCGCTCGATGTCGTCAGCCTCGGCATCTGGCCGCTCATCATGGGCGTGACCATGTGGCTGCAGCAGAAGATGAACCCGGCCCCGCCGGACCCGGTGCAGGCGCGCATCATGTCGATCCTGCCGATCGTCTTCACCTTCATGCTGGCGCATTTCCCGGCCGGGCTCGTGATCTACTGGGCGTGGAACAACACGCTCTCGATCGCGCAGCAATGGATGCTGAAGCGACGGATGGAACAGAAGACCTGAGACGGATCCCCCGCGGATCCGGCGAGGAGCGACGGCGATCCCGACCGAGAGCGAAACCGAGACGAGCGCGGAGGAACGGGAGGCGGGCCGCCGCCTGTTCGCCGCCGAATGCAGGTTCGTCGCCGGCGCCGACAACCCCGACGCCCTGCCGCCGATCTCGCTGCCGGAGATCGGCTTCGCCGGCCGGTCCAATGTCGGCAAGTCGAGCCTGGTGAATGCGCTCACCGGCCGCAATACGCTGGCGCGGGTCTCCCACACGCCGGGCCGGACCCAGCAGATCAATTTCTTCGTCCTCGGCGACCGGCTGATGCTGGTCGATCTCCCGGGCTACGGCTATGCGAAGGTGTCGAAGCGCATCGCGCGCGACTGGCGGGGCCTCGCCGAGCTCTATCTCAAGGGGCGGCCGACGCTCCGGCGCGTGCTGCTGCTCGTGGATTCGCGCCACGGCCTCAAGGACAGCGACCGCGCCATCATGACGCTGCTCGACGGCGCCGCGCAGTCCTACCAGATCGTCCTCACCAAGGCCGACAAACAGAAGCCCGACGCGCTCCGCGCGCTCTCGGACGAGGTCGCGACCGAGGCCGCGACCCACGTCGCCGCCCATCCCGAGATCCTCGCCACCAGCGCCTTCACCGGGCTCGGCATCGAGCGGCTCCGCGCGGAGCTGACCCTGCTCGCGGCCCCGAACGCTTTGCGTTAGAAACCCGATACGTTAGAGTGGCGCCGCCCGCGGGACCCGCGCGCGGCAACGGGAAAGCCACCGGCTCGTCATCCGCATGTCGCAAAGCAATTTCAGCGAAACCAAATACTGGCTGCGCACCGCGCGCACGATCTCGGAGGCGCTGCCCTACATGCAGCGCCACGCCGGCAGCCGCTTCGTCATCAAATATGGCGGCCACGCCATGGTGGACGGGGAGCTCGCGCGCGTCTTCGCGCAGGACGTGGTGCTGCTGAAGCAGGTCGGCATCCACCCCATCGTCGTCCATGGCGGCGGGCCGCAGATCGGCCAGATGCTGGACCGGCTGCAGATCAAGAGCGAGTTCGTGGACGGGCTTCGGGTGACCGATGCGGCGGCGATCGAGGTGGTCGAGATGGTGCTGGCCGGCACCATCAACAAGCAGATCGTCTCCGCCGTCAACGCCGCCGGCGGCATGGCGATCGGCATCTCCGGCAAGGATGCGGGCCTGATGGAGGCGAAGCGCCTGACGCTGGAGAAGGACGGCCGGCAGGTCGATTTGGGGCTGGTCGGCGATCCCGCGCGGGTCAACCCGCATGTGATCGAGGTATTGGAGAATTCCGCGATCATCCCGGTGATCGCGCCCGTCGGCAGCGGCGCCGACGGCCAGACCTACAACGTCAATGCCGATACCGCGGCGGGCGCCATCGCGGCCGCCGCGAAGGCGACGCGGCTCATCATGCTGACCGACGTCGCGGGGGTGCTCGACAAGACCGGGAAGCTCGTCGAGGAGCTGACCGTCGCCCAGGTGCATGAGCTGATGCGCGACGGCACGATCACCGGCGGCATGATCCCGAAGCTCGAAACCTGCCTCGAGGCGGTCGAGAACGGCGTCGAGGCGGCGGTCATCCTCGACGGCCGCGTGCCGCACGCGCTGCTGCTCGAGATCTTCACCCCGCACGGCCTCGGCACGCTCGTCCGCAGGGGCTGAACCTCGCGCGAAATCCGCGACTTAGGCGCGCTCGCCGATTCGTGAGCGCCCGTCCGCTGGCTATCGTCTAGAATTCCGCGGCGGCATCGTGGATATCGCGAACCTATGCGGGGGTGTCATGCGCAAATTGCTCATCCTGCTGCTGTTGACGATTACGGCCGGCGGGTCGATCGCCGGCTGCGCGCCCAGAGAGCGCGGAGGTCTCGGCGACTATCGGGGCGGCGGCGACGGCAGCTTCGATTGACCGGTCGCCGTTCCGGCGGGAGCGGCGCAAGAATCGGAGGGAAGCGACATGAAGCGGCTCTATGCGCTCGTCCTGCTGGGAATGATTGCGGTCGTCGTCGTCGGGTGCGCCCGCGAGGCCACGGTCGATCGAGAGCCCTATCAGCGGCATTTCCGCGGCGGGGACCGGGGCGGCCGCGACTAGGGCCTTCGCCGACCCGACCGCCCGCGATTCCTTCCGTGCCGCCAACGGCCGGCCGCATGGCGGACCCGCGCTTGCTTCGGGCTGCCCCGGGTTGTCGCAGCGGCGGCTTTGCCGCACTCTGCCGCCTGTCATGAAACCCGCCGACAAATCCGCAAGCAGGGCCCCGGACGCGAAGAACGTCGCGGCCGAGGCCTCCACCATCGTCGTGACGCCACCCGGCATCGCGCGCGGCCTCGACCATATCGACACCTGGATCTTCGATCTCGACAACACGCTCTACCCGGCCCGCTGCCGGCTTTTCGACCAGGTGGACCGGCTGATCGGCCGCTATATCGAGACGCAGCTCGGTCTCGACGCCGTCGCCGCGCGCGCCCTGCAGAAGCGCTATTTCCGCGAGCATGGCACGACGCTCTCCGGCCTGATGCGCCATCACGGCGTCGATCCGCATCAGTTCCTCGCCTTCGTCCATGAGATCGACCTCGCGCCCGTCGAGCCGAGCCCGAGCCTCGCCGCGGGGCTCGCGCGGCTGCCCGGGCGGAAGCTCATCTACACCAACGGATCGGTCGCCCATGCCGAGCGGGTGATGGAGAAGCTCGGGGTGCGCGGCGCTTTCGAGGGCATCTTCGACATCGTCGCCGGGGAGTTCCGGCCGAAGCCGGAGATCGAGAGCTATCGCCGCCTCATCGAGCGCTTCCGGATCGAGCCGAAGCGCGCGGCCCTGATCGAGGATCTGCCGAAGAACCTGATCCCCGCCGCCGAGCTCGGCATGACCACCGTGCTCATCGCCACCGACAGCGAATGGGCGAACGAGGCGGCCGAGGGTGCGCATGTGCATCACCGGACCGAGGACCTCGTCGCCTGGATCGAAGCGGCGGTCGCGAGCCTCGCCGCCCGGCGTTGACAGGGCTCCGGCCCCTGCCCCATCTTCGGGGCCGTTTCAGCCCGCCAGCGCCCCGGAACCCTGCCGCATGAAGACCGCCGACCTCGAATCCGCCATCGATGCCGCCTGGGAACGCCGCGAATCCCTCAACGCCGCAAGCGCCGGCAAGACGCGCGAGGCGATCGAGGCCACGCTCGACCGGCTCGATCGCGGCGAGCTGCGCGTCGCCGAGAAGACCGACGGCCGCTGGGTCACCCATCAGTGGCTGAAGAAGGCGGTGCTGCTTTCCTTCCGCATCAACGATTCGGTCGCGATCCCGGGCGGCGGCGATTTCGGCAATGCCGGCCAGGCCGCCTGGTTCGACAAGGTGCCCTCCAAGTTCGCCGGCTGGGGCAATGCCGAGTTCCAGGCCGCCGGCTTCCGCGCAGTGCCGAACGCGGTGGTGCGCCGCTCGGCCCATATCGCCCCCGGCGTCGTGCTGATGCCGTCCTTCGTCAATGTGGGCGCGCGCGTCGACAGCGGCACCATGATCGACACCTGGGCGACGGTCGGCTCCTGCGCCCAGATCGGAAAGAACTGCCATATCTCGGGCGGCGCCGGCATCGGCGGCGTGCTCGAGCCGCTGCAGGCGGGGCCGGTGGTG
Organism: uncultured Rhodospirillaceae bacterium; assembly: GCA_964569315.1. GTDB lineage: Bacteria > Pseudomonadota > Alphaproteobacteria > Dongiales > Dongiaceae > CADEFF01. The sequence continues at coordinate 26,053 of CAZMUZ010000015.1, forward strand.
ATCGAGGATCACTGCTTCATCGGCGCGCGCGCCGAGGTCGCGGAAGGCGTGGTGGTGGAGGAAGGCTCCGTGCTTTCGATGGGCGTCTATCTCGGCGCCTCCACCAAGATCGTCGATCGCGCGACAGGCGAGGTCCATTACGGCCGCGTCCCCGCCTATTCCGTCGTCGTCTCCGGCACGCTGCCGGGCAAGCCGCTGCCGGGGGGCGAGCCGGGCCCGAGCCTCTACTGCGCCGTGATCGTGAAGCGGGTGGACGAGAAGACCCGCGCCAAGACCTCGATCAACGAGCTGCTCAGGGACTGAGCGCCCATGCGCAACCCTTGCCGCCTCGGGCGGGCGCCGCGGCGCGGGACGGCGTGATGCGGACCAACCAGCCGCAGCCGCCGGAGGTGCTGGCGCTCGCCCAGGCGCTGATCCGCTGCCCGAGCGTGACGCCCGCCGATGCGGGCGCGCTCGGCGTGCTGGAGGAGGCGCTGAAGCCCTTCGGCTTCGCCTGCCACCGCCTGCCGTTCGAAACCGGCGGCAGCCCGCGCGTCGAGAATCTCTATGCGGTGGTCGGCAAAGGCGGCCGCAATTTCTGCTTCGCCGGCCATACCGACGTGGTGCCGCCCGGCGATCTCCAGGGCTGGCGGGTCGATCCCTTCGCGGCCGTAGTCGAGAAGGACGAGCTGATCGGCCGGGGTGCCGCCGACATGAAAGGTGCGATCGCCGCCTTCGCCGCCGCGGCGGCGCGTTTCCTGCGGCGCCATGGCGAGGATTTCGGCGGGCGCATCAGCCTCCTCGTCACCGGCGACGAGGAGGGCCCTTCGATCAACGGGACCAAGCAGGTGCTGGGCTGGCTCGCGGCGCGCGGCGAGACGCTCGACGCCTGCATCGTCGGCGAGCCGACCAATCCCGAACGGCTCGGCGACATGATCAAGATCGGCCGGCGCGGCAGCATCAATGCGCGCCTCACGGTCCGCGGCGTGCAGGGCCACAGCGCCTATCCCCATCTCGCCGACAATCCGGTGCACCGGCTGTTGCGGATGCTGGGCCGGCTGACGGCTGAGCCGATGGATGCGGGCACGCCGCATTTCCAGCCCTCGACCCTTCAGGTCACCTCGATCGATGTCGGCAATCCCGCCACCAATGTGATCCCGGCCGAGGCGAGAGCGCTCTTCAACATCCGCTTCAACGACCTGCACAGCGCGGCCAGCCTCGAGCGCTGGCTCCGCGCCGCGTTCGATGCCGAGGCCGCGACCTACGAGCTCGCGCTTCATGTGACGGGCGAGGCCTTCCTGACGCCGCCCGGCCCGCTCAGCGACCTCCTCGCCGGCGCGGTCAAGCGGGTGACGGGGCGCGAGCCCGAGCTCAGCACCACCGGCGGCACCTCCGACGCGCGCTTCATCAAGGATCACTGCCCGGTGGCCGAGTTCGGCCTCGCCGGCAGCACGATGCACAAGATCGACGAGCGCGTGCCGGTGGCGGACCTGGCGGCACTCTCCGAGATCTACGAAGCCGTGCTCGAGGGCTATTTCGGCAAGCGATGTTGAGCCTGCCCGAGATCGCGCGCGGCAGCTACGGTGCCTGGCGCCTGCTGCTCGGCGATCCGGGCGGCCTCACCTATTTCGAGCGGAGCCCGCGCAGCATGTGGCGCTCCTTCCTGCTGGCGCCGCTGCTGTTCCCGTTCTACGCGCCGATCGCCCTGCAGCATGTGTTCGAGGTGGCCCCGGACGCCGGCTGGCCGCGCATCATCGGGGCGGAAGTCAGCGCCTACGCGATCTCCTGGTGCGCCCTTCCCCTCGCTATGTCCGTCATCTGCCCGCTCATCGAGCGGGAAAAGGAGCTCGACGGCTTCATCGAGGCCTATAACTGGGCAAATATCGTCCATCTGGCGCTCTATCTGCCGCTCGTTCTCGTCGAACTCGCCGGCATCCTGCCCGAGGGCGCCATCACCCTCCTGGAGATGGGGCTCGCGATGGTGGTGCTCTATTACGGCTGGTTTATCGCGAAAACCGCGCTCCGCCTGCCGGGCCTCGGCGCCATCCCGATCGTGGCGCTCGACCTCGTTTTCGCGGTCTTCATCACCGGCATCGCCGATCTGCTGGTCGTCTGAGCGCGCATCGCCGGCCGGCCGGCCGCCTCCCTCTTTTGCCCGCGTCGGCGGCGAAAGCCGGGGCCTATCATGACCGGGTTCGTTCATCCCTTCAGGAGGAGGCGACCCATGATCATCGGAAGAATTTCGGCGCGGCTTCGTCCCGCGGCCATCCTGCTCGGGCTCTGCATCGCGACGGCGCTCGGCAGCGGCAGTTTCGCGGCCGAGGGCTCGCTCGCCGACGCCTACAAGATCATCGTCGGCAAGAAGTTCGTCGATCTCACCCACAGCTTCAGCCCGACCACCCCGGTCTGGGGCGGCTTCGGCCAGGCGAGCATGACGGCCGCGGCCGACCCCGCCACCCACGAGCCCTATACCATCGAGAAGAACGGCTTCCGCACGACCTTCTATTCGATGGTCGGGCAGTACGGCACCCATGTCGATCCGCCGGCCCATTTCGACAGCGACGGCATGACGATGGACAAGATTCCGCTCGAGGAGATGATCCTGCCGCTCGTGGTGATCGACGAGACGCCGCTCCTCGCCAAGGAGCCGGACCATGCCCTGTCGGTCGCCGATATCAAGGCCTGGGAGAAGGAACATGGGCCGGTGCCGAAAGGCTCGTTCGCTGCGCTTCGCACCGACATGTACAAGGACTGGGACAAGGATCCCGAGCGTTTCAAGCGCTATCCCTTCCCCGCCTGGTCGCTCGACGCGATCAAATATCTGATCGAGGAACGCGGCGTCACCGCCATCGGCCATGAGGCGCTCGACACCGATATCACCGAAACGATGGATTCGGAGACTTGGCTCCTGCAGAACAACCACTATCAGATCGAGGTGATGGCCAATCTCGATCAGGTGCCGGCGACCGGCGCGCTCATCGTCGTGACCTGGCCGAAGGTCGAGAACGGCTTCGGCTTCCCGGCGCGCGCCTTCGCGATCCTGCCGTAGCGCTTGACCGCAGGAACCCGGGTGCCTCCGCCTTCGCGGGCGCGCCCGGCTCCCGCCTCTCAATAATCGACGGCGGTGAGGTAAAGCCCCTCGGCGGGCGCGGTCGGGCCGGCCTTGGCGCGGTCCCGCGCGGCAAGCGCCTTCGCCACATCCCCGGCGCTCCATTTGCCGTCGCCCACCAGCTTCAGCGTGCCGACCATGTTGCGCACCTGGTGGTGCAGGAAGGAGCGGGCCCGGGCGCGGATGTGGATTTCTTCCCCGGCGCGCGTCACCTCGAGCCGGTCGAGCGTCTTTTCGGGCGAGGCCGCCTGGCAGATCGAACTGCGGAAGCTGGTGAAATCGTGATGGCCGACGAGGCGTTGCGCCGCCGCCTGCATCGCCTCGGCGTCGAGCGGCTGCTGGACGGGCCAGGCGCGGCCGCGATCGAGCGCCAGCGGCGCCCGGCGGTTCGCGATCCGGTAGAGGTAGCTGCGCGCCTTCGCCGAGAAGCGCGCGTGGAAATCGGCACCGACCGGCTCCGCCCGGAGCACCGCGACCGGCTGCGGCTTCAGGTGGAAATTGACCGCGTCGCGCACCGTATCGGCGGTCGTGTCGCGCGCGAGGTCGAAATGCGCTACCTGCCCCAGCGCATGGACGCCGGCATCGGTGCGCCCGGCGCCGAAGCTCGTCACCCGCTCCCCGGAGAAGGCGAAGACGGCCTCCTCCAGCGCCTGCTGCACGGAGGGGCCGTTCTCCTGGCGCTGCCAGCCGACGAAGGGGCCGCCGTCATATTCGATGACGAGCTTGAAGCGGGTCATGCGAGGCGCGTGCCGGGCGCGATCGGGAAGCCGCGCCGCAGCTCCGCCATGGTCATCGGGCTGCGCCCCGCGCGCTGCACGCTCTGCAGCATCAGCGCCGTGCCCTCGCCGCAGGCGACCGCATCGTCCTCGAGCAGCGTGCCCGGCGCGGCACCGCCCTCGGTTCGCGCCGCCGCCGCGAGGAGCCGGATCCGCTCGCCCCTGGCCTCGAACCAGAGCCCCGGCCAGGGGGTGAAGGCGCGCAGCCGCCGGAGGATCGCCTCCGCCGGATCGCGCCAGTCGATCCGCGCCTCCGCGCGGTCGAGCTTTGCCGCATAGACGACGCCGGCGGCGGGCTGCGGCCGGGCCGAAAGCCTCCCCGCGGCGAGGCCGTCCAGCGCCTCGACCACGAGCGAGGCGCCGAGGCGGGCGAGGCGGTCATGGAGATCGGCCGCGGTGTCCTCGGCGCCGATCGGCAAAGCACGCTGCAGCAGAATGCCGCCGGTATCGAGACCCTCCTCCATCTGCATGATGGTGATACCGGTCCCCGCATCGCCGGCAAGGATCGCGCGCTGGATCGGTGCGGCCCCCCGCCAGCGCGGCAGCAGCGAGCCATGGATGTTGAGGCAGCCGAGCCGCGGCGCTTCCAGGATCGGCTTCGGCAGCAGCAGCCCGTAGGCGACCACCACGGCGGCGTCGAGCCCGAGCCCGCGGAAGGCTTCCGCCGCCTCCGCGGTCTTGAGCGAAACGGGGGTGCGGACAGGAAGCCCTTTCGCTTCCGCCGCGCGCTGCACCGCCGAGGCTTGCGGCTTGTGCCCGCGCCCGGCGGGGCGGGGCGGCTGCGAATAGACGGCGGCGATCTCGTGGCCGGCGGCGAGGAGGGCGTCGAGCGCCGGCAGGGCGAAATCCGGCGTGCCCATGAAGGCGAGCCGGAGCGCGCCCGGGGCGCGCGTCTCAGCCGGCACGGACTTCGGCGTCGGTCGTTTTGCGCGCCTTCAGGAGCTTGCGCAGGATGATGTTGCGCTTGAGGGCGGTCAGATGGTCGATGAAGAGAATGCCCTCGAGGTGATCCATCTCGTGCTGGATGCAGGTCGCGAGCAGTCCCTCGGCCTCCAGCTCGCGGATCTCGTTATTCTCGTCGACATAGCGGACCCGGATCGCTCGCGGACGCGCCACGTCGGCGTAATGCTCCGGCACGGAGAGGCAGCCCTCGTTGTAGGTGGCGTCGTCCTCCGATACCCAGAGAAGCTGCGGGTTCGCCATGCGATAGGGCTGCCGCTCGGGCGCATCGTCCGGCGAGACGTCCACCACGATGATGCGCTGGCCGACGCCGACCTGCGGTGCTGCGAGGCCGATGCCGGGCGCCGCATACATGGTCTCGAGCATGTCGTCCATGAGCTTGCGGGTGCGGGCGTCGACGCGCTCGACCGGCTTCGCGACCTGTTTCAGCCGCGGATCCGGCGCCGTGATGATGGGGAGCATGGCCATGACGTCCTCTAGGTATGGCCCGCGGCGGAGCCCGTCAAGCCGTCGCAAGGCGGGTCGGCGTCGGGCGGACAGCCCCCGGGGCCGCGGTTCCTTGGCGGGGCCCGCCCCTGTGCTAGCCTTGACCCTGGAGGATCGATTCGCATGGCCGACACGCCGCTTTTGCTGGGTCTGGGCGCCGTCCTGCTGCTGCTCGTGGCGGCGGCGCTGGTGACCGCTTGGCGCGCCGCGCGCGGCGGCGAGCGGGCCGCGGCCGAGCTTGCCGGACGGCTCGCCCAGATGGCGGAAGCCCAGGCCGCGCGCGAGGCCCTGCTCGCCGACCGGCTGCAGGGCCAGGAGCGGGCGCTCGCCCAGACCGTCGAGCAGCGGCTTGCCCATCTCGGCCAGCAGGTCGGGCAGCAGCTCCAGCAATCGGCCGAGAAGGCGGGGCAATCGCTTGCGGCGCTTGCCGAGCGGCTCGCCGTGATCGATGCGGCGCAGAAGAACCTCACCGACCTCTCGAGCCAGGTGGTGGGGCTGCAGGACATTCTTTCCAACAAGCAGGCGCGCGGCGCCTTCGGCGAGCTGCAGCTCGAGGACCTGGTGAAGAGCGCGCTGCCGCAGGCCGCCTATCTCTTCCAGGCAACGCTCGGCAATGGCCGCCGCGCCGACTGCCTGCTGCGGCTGCCGAACCCGCCGGGCTCGATCGTGATCGACGCCAAGTTCCCGCTGGAAGCCTATCGTGCGCTGCTCGCCGCCAAGGACGAGGCCGGCGGCGTCGCGGCGCGACGCGACTTCCAGAACGCGGTCCGCGCCCATGTGGTCGCCATCGCCGAAAAATACATCCTGCCCGGCGAGACGGCGGAATCGGCGCTGATGTTCCTGCCGAGCGAGGCGGTCTATGCGGAGCTGCACGGCAATTTTCCGGGGCTGGTCGAGGAATCCTTCCGCCGCCGCGTCTGGATCGTGGCGCCCAACACGCTGATGGCGACCCTCACCACGGTGCGCGCCGTGCTCAAGGACGTGCAGATGCGCGAGCAGGCGCATGTGATTCAGAATGAGGTAGGGAAATTGATGGAGGATGTGGTCCGGCTCGGCGGCCGCGTCGACAACCTCAAGCGGCATTTCGGCCAGGTCGAGACCGACCTCAAGGATATCGGCGTCTCGGCCGACAAGATCGTGAAGCGCGCCGAGACGATCCGCGAGGTCGAGGTCGGCGAGGCGCTCGAGGGCGGCGGCGGGAAGCCGTTGCTGGCGGCGATCGGCGGCAAGTCGCAATCCTGACGGGGCGAACGGCGAGACGGCGGGACGCGCGCGGGGCGCGGAACGAGATTCAAGGGATGAGGGGGAAATGATGGGCGGCTTCGAGATCTTCGTAATCGTATTGGTGGCGCTCGCCATCATCCTGGTCTTCGCCGGGGTGAAGTCGGTGCCGCAGGGCAGCGAATGGACGGTGGAGCGGTTCGGCCGCTACACCCGCACGCTCCGGCCGGGCCTCAACCTCATCATGCCGCTGGTCGACCGCATCGGCGCCAAGCTCAACATGATGGAGACGGTGCTCGACGTCCCGACCCAGGAGGTCATCACCAAGGACAACGCGATGGTGAGCGTGGACGGGGTGGTGTTCTACCAGGTGCTGGACGCCGCGAAGGCGGCCTACGAGGTGCGCAACCTCGAGATCGCGGTGCTCAACCTCACCATGACCAATATCCGGACCGTGATGGGGTCGATGGACCTGGACGAGCTGCTCTCGCAGCGCGACAAGATCAACGCGAAGCTCCTGCATGTGGTGGACGACGCGACCCAGCCCTGGGGCCTGAAGGTCACGCGCATCGAGATCAAGGACATCGCGCCGCCGCGCGACCTCGTCGATTCGATGGCGCGCCAGATGAAGGCCGAGCGCGACAAGCGCGCCAATGTGCTCGAGGCCGAGGGCTTCCGCCAGGCGGCGATCCTGAAGGCGGAAGGCGAGAAGCAGGCGGCGATCCTCGAGGCCGAAGGCCGGCGCGAAGCCGCCTTCCGCGACGCCGAGGCGCGCGAGCGCATGGCCGAGGCCGAGGGCAAGGCGACCGAGGTCGTCTCCGACGCGATCTCCAAGGGCAATGTCCAGGCGATCAACTACTTCGTCGCGCAGAAATATATCGACGCGCTCGGCAAGCTCGCCGACTCGCCGAACCAGAAGCTGGTGCTGATGCCGCTCGAGGCGGCGAACGTGATCGGCGCGATCGGCGGCATCACCGAGCTCGCCAAGCAGGCCATGGCGCAGCAGCCCAAGGGCCCCTGGGAGCAGAAGCCATGACGGGGCTGCTGGAAAACCTGCAGTTCTGGCACTGGTGGGTGCTGGGGGTGGCGCTTCTCGCGCTCGAGGTGGCGGCGCCCGGCACCTTCTTCCTCTGGCTCGCCATCGCGGCCGGCGTGACCGGCGTCGCCGCCCTCGCCTTCCCGGCCATGGGCTGGCCGCTGGAGCTGGTGATGTTCGCGGTGCTCGCCGTCGCGAGCGTGCTGGGCGGCCGGGCCTTCGTGAAGCGCCATCCGATCCAGAGCGACGACAACACCCTCAACCGCCGCGGCGAGCAGCATGTCGGCCGGATCTATGCGCTGGCCGAGGCGATCCGCGACGGCCGCGGCACGCTCAAGGTCGGCGACAGCGTCTGGCGCGTGGAAGGCCCGGATCTCCCGGCCGGCACCCGCGTCCGCGTCACCTCGATCTCGGGCGCGGTGCTGACGGTCGAGCCGGCGGAGTAGCGGGGCGGACGAGAGCGGACGACGGGGCGCTCGGTTTCTCGTCGTCATGCCCGCGAAGGCGGGCATCCATCTATCCGCGAGGCTCATGCCTCGATACCCATGGACTCCCGCTTTCGCGGGAGTGATCCTTCGACAAGCTCAGGATGAGGCAAGTTTTCGGCCTCCGGCCCCGCCGTCATGCCCGCGAAGGCGGGCATCCATCTATCCGCGAGGCTCATGCCTCGATACCCATGGACTCCTGCTTTCGCGGGAGTGACGATCCGGGCATTGGTAGAGAAATGAGGAAGAAACGCCCTCATGCTGAGCCGGTCGAAGCATGAGGGCATCGCGGTCGCTGTCGCCTCGTCCTTCGACAAGCTCAGGATGAGGCGTGTCTTCAAGCTCGGGATGAGGCGCCTCTTCGTCCTGCCGCTCAGTATCTGATGCGGACCGAATAGGTGAGGTTGGCGGAGCCTTCCGCCGGCACCTCGATCTCCCAGCGCGCGCGGAAGGCGCTGACCGCCTCGTGCTGGGCGCTTTCCTCAAGGATCTTCCATTCGCCCGGCAGATCCTCCACCAGCGCGACGGTGATCGGCTCCTTCTTCGCGTTCTTGAACTCGACCTCGTAGGCGCTCTCATAGACCCGGTCGGAGAGCTGCTCGAACCGGGTCTGCACCGCGCGCGCCGTCACGTCGAAGGCCTGGCCGAGGGTGAGGCGGACCTCCTCGTTCTTCGGCGTATGGGCGATCGCGTCCTCGCCGACGAACTGCACCTGCCCGCTGCCGTCGGCCTTGTAGACTCGTACGATGCCCTTCGGCAGCGGCAGGCCGAGATTGTCGGCTTCCGTATTCTCGAAGCCGATGAAGACCGTCGCATTGACGCGCTGCTGCTCGCCGAGATTGTAGTGGTAGCTGCCGCCGCTGAGGTTGGTGAAGCGGAACTCCTTCTCGACCGGCACCTTGTCGGCGGTGAGCAGCGCCACCTGCTTGGTCTGGTTCTGCCCGATGGTGGTCGGGCGGCCGAGCGTATAGAGGTGATATTCGAAGAGCGATTCCTCGGCCATCTGCGGCGCCGGCGCGGCGCTCGCCGCGACCATGTCGGCCGCCTTGTACATCTCCTGCTCGACGCGGTTCACGTCGCCGGCGACGAGCTGCAGCCGGGCGTCGCGATAGTCGGTGCCGCTCTGGTTGGTGAGCGTCACCCAGCCATTGAGGTCGAGCGTCTTCTCGTCGGCGCTGAGCTCGGCCACATAGTCGGCGGCCCAGCCGAGCCCGCCCGTGAGGTAGCTGAGCTCCGCCGTGGCGGCGCCGGCGCCGGCGCTCTCCGCCTCGATCACCAGGGTCGGGCGCGAGCGGAGGTTGGGCGGCACCTCGGAGAACACGATGCGGCCGGGCGAGGCGGTCTCGATGCGGTCGCCGATCTGCAGCACGACGCCGTCCGCGACCGAGAGCACGACCGCGTCCTCCACCGTCTCCCTGCCGGACTCGGGATTGGTGGTGATGACGCGCACGGTGCGGCCGACCGATTTCTCGAGCATCTTCTGCGGCGTGAGGAGATCGAAATTGAAGTTCTGCTCCAGCACCGAGGTCTCGATGCCGTCGACCGCGAGCAGCGCCGTCTCGGGCCGCATCAGCGCGCTCACATCGATGAAGGCGAGGCTGTTCTCGCCGGCGGCAAGATCGACCTTGCGCACATCGCGTACCAGCGCGAGGTCCTGGTTGTAGATGGTGACCGAGACGCCGGTCTGGGCGCCGAGCCCGATCTGCTGCTCCTCGGCCGCGGCGGCCGGCGACGGGGGCGGAACCAGCGCGGTGGTCGTGAGCAGGACGGCCGTGAAGGCCAGGAGCGGCAGCATACGCGCGAGCATGAGGTCTCCCCTTCGGATCGCTACGGGCCCCCGGCAATCGGCGCCCCGCCTCGTCCTATGATGCCCGATTCCGGCGCTTTTGCGGCATGGCCTTGATGGTTTCAAGGCGGCGGCCGGCGGCAACCGTCTATCGCAGCGGCGTCAGGGCAGGCCGTGGGCGCTCTCGGTCTACCGGGCCGTACGCCGCCGGGCCTGCCTCGCGATCGCGACAACCGGCTCGGCTTCGAGCGTCGCGCACCAGTATTCGCATCGGAACCCCGTGGTTGCCGGGTCATTGGAGCAGCCGACCAGGATACAGACGTCGAGGTCGCCGTTGGGCTGCGGCAGGAGCCGGATCGGACTGCAGCCGCAGAAGAGCCCCGATGAGCCCCGGGCGCGGGCAACGGCCGACAACGACTCCGAAGCGCTCCGCGGCCGGTGAGTGACCTTGTCTTTTTTCCCGGGCCGGTGCTCCACCCTCGTAAAGCGACCGGGTTTCCCACCGACCAGCGTCTCGAGCTTGCGCCATAGCGCCAGCTCCTCGCGCCGGAGTTTCCTGGCTTCCGTTCGCAAGCCCAGATACCGCTTCTCGAGCGGCGAGACCGCCCGAACCACGCGGCGCACCTCTTTGCCATGTTGGCGGGCCATCCGAACCTCCTTTCCGACTGCCGCCTCACCGAGCCCGGGCGACGGGAAGCGCCTCACCGATGCGAGGCGCGGATTCCAGCAGGGAGATCGCGCAGGCGAATCTCAGGCGAGCCCTTCGCTCCGGTCATGCTCGGCGAGCGCCGGGTCGCGCTCGGCGGGCTTGCCCCAACCGCCGCCGCCGGAGGACTGGAAGCGCATCACGTCGCCCGCCTCGAGGGCGAGGCCGTAGATCTTGCTCTTGAGCTTGCGCTCCTTCGGCGTCTCGGGATTGAGCAGGATCGAGGCGCTGGCGCCGGGCCCGCCGCCGGCGAGGCCCCAGGCCTGGGTCGCGGGCCCGGTCTGCTGGATATAGGCGCCCATGATGCTGCGCTTGGAGAGGAACTGGTAGTCGCGCCGCATGGCGAGCCCGCCGCGATGCTTGCCCTTGCCGCCCGAGCCCGGCACGAGGCGGGTGTCGAGCACGCGGATCGGGCAGAGCGTCTCCACGATCTCGGCCGAGAGGATCGCGCAATTGCCGCCATGGGTATCGACGGCGGAGATGCCGTCGCGCGTCGCATTGCCGCCCATGCCGCCGCCGATGATGTCGGAGATCACGTAATAGGGTGCCGCCCCGCTATCCTCGTCGCGCTTCTCCGGCCGGTCGTCGAAGCCGCCGCAGGCGAAGGTCGGGAAGGAGATCTGGCAGCCGGCCGCCGCGCGCCCGGGCGCCAGCGGCGCCATCGCCTTCAGCAGCACCTCGGCCACGGCCTGCTGCGTCAGGTGCCGGACCGAGACCGCCGCCGGACGGCGCGGGTTGAGCACGGTGCCTTCCGGCACCAGGATCTCGACCGGCCGGTTGCAACCCTCGTTCTGCGCGATCGACGGCGCCACGATGCATTTGATCGCGTAATTCACCATGGAGATGGTGGAGGCGACCGGGTTGTTGAGGGCGTTGTCGCGCTGCGGATCGGAGCCGGCGAGATCGACCGTGAGCTTGCCGCCTTCGAGCGTCACCGCCGCATGGAGGCGGATCGGCCGGTCGGACGAGGCCTCGTCCTCCATCAGGAGCTCGGCCTCGTAGCGGCCGGGCGTCATCGCTTCGAGCGAGCGGCGCATATAGGTCTCGGCATAGTCGAGGCAGGCGGCGGTCAGCGCCTTCGCGCGCGGGACGCCGGTGCGGCGATAGAGCTCGGCGATGCGGCGCTCGCCGGTGCGGCAGCCGGCGATCTGCGCCCGCAGGTCGCCCTGGCAGGCGGCCGGGTCGCGCACGTTGGACGCGATGATGTCGAAGATCGCCTTGTTGGGGCGCCCCTCCTCCAGGAGCTTCAACGGTGGCAGGATGAGGCCTTCCGCGAAGATCTCGATATTGTCGGCCGCCTCGGTGCCGGGGATCTTGCCGCCGATATCGATGTGATGCGCGATGGTGCTGGTGACGGCGACGAGCTCGCCCTCGACGAACACCGGGCTGAACAGCACGATGTCCATGGTGTGGGTGCAGCCCTTGTAGGGGTCGTTGCACACCAGCACGTCGCCCGGCTTCCAGCTCTCGATCGGGATCGCCGCCTGCATGTGGCGGAGCGCGGTCGACATGATGCCGAGCTGGGCTGCGATGGTTTCGGCCTGCGCGATCATCTCGCAGTCGGGCGTGAAGAGCCCGCAGGCATAGTCGTACATGTCCCAGATGATCGAGGAGAAGGCGGCGCGGCGCAGCGACACCGACATCTCCTCGGCGATGCCGACGAGCTGCTGCTGGAACACGTCGCGGGAGATCGGATCGACCTCGAGATCGCGCTTGCGGGCTGTCGCCATGGCTCAGGCTCCTTCGGCGATGCGGACGGTGCCGCGGCGGTCGGCGCGGGCATGCTGGCCCGGCAGCACCACCAGGGTCGAATCGCGCTGCAGGACGATCGCGGGGCCGGGCACGCGATGGCCGGGCTCGAGCTGCTCGCGGCGATAGATCCGGGCCTGCTGCCAGCCGGTGGCGCGGTCGAAATAGACGCGGCGGCTGCCGACCGGCTCCGGGGCCGGTTTGGTCGAGACGGGCTCGGCCGGTTCCGGCAGCCGCTCGATCCGGCCGAAACCGTCGACCCGGAGATTGACCAGCTCGACCGGCACCGCCGGATCGGCATGGCCGTAGCTGCGCTCATGTGCCGCGTGGAACTCGGCCGCGAGCTTTTCCGGATTCCACCAGCCGGCTCCGTCGGGCACCGGCAGCGGAATGTTGAGCAGATGGAACTGCCCGACGCAGCGCATGTCGGCGGCGAAGCGGTAATAGCGGTCGGCGGGCTTCACCCCGTCGGCGCCGAGCTCATGCTCCAGCTCGCGCTTCAGCGCATCGAGCCGCGGCTTGAGCTCGCCCGCCTCGATGCGATGCAGGCGGCGCTGCCAGGGCGCCTGGGCGGCGTGCCGGATGTCGGTCAGCAGCAGCCCCTGCGCCGCGAACACGCCCGGATTGCGGGGTGCCACCGTCTCCGCCATGCCGAGCTCGCGGATCATATAGGGCGCATAGAGCGGGCCGGCGCCGCCGAAGGCCAGCAGCGCGAAGCTCCGCACGTCATGGCCGCGTTCCACGGAAAGCGTGCGGATCGCCTGGATCATGTTGGCGTTGGCGACCGAGACGATGCCGTAGGCCGCCTCCTCGACCGAAAGCCCGAGCGGCTTCGCGACCGCGCGCTCGACGGCGGCGCGGGCGAGCGCCGGATCGAGCGTCATCTCGCCGCCGAGATATTCCTCGGGATCGAGCAGCCCCATCACCACCGCGGCGTCGGTGATGGTCGCGTCCTCGCCGCCCTGGCCGTAGCAGGCGGGGCCCGGCACCGAGCCCGCCGAACGCGGACCCACCTTGAGGGCGCCGCCGATATCGACATGGGCGATCGAGCCGCCGCCGGCCGAGATGGTCTCGATGTCGATGGTCGGGAGCCGGAGCGGCTGGCCGTCGATCTCGCGCTCGGCGACCATGGTCGGGTGGCCGCCGACGATGAGCGAAAAATCGGCCGAAGTGCCGCCCATGTCGAAGGTGATCATGTTGTCGATGCCGATCGCGCGGGCGAGCTCGGCGCCGGCGATGACGCCGCCGGCCGGCCCCGAGAGCAGCATATGGGCCGGGTTGTCGCGCGCCGCGCGCGGCGTGGCGACGCCGCCGTCCGAGCGCATGAGCCGGAGCGGCCCCTTGAAGCCGACGTCGGTCAGGTTCTTCTCGAGCCGCTCGATATAGCGGTCGATGACCGGGCCCGCATAGGCGGCGACGGCGGTCGTGTTGGCGCGCGGGAACTCCTCGATCTGCGGATTGACGCGGCTCGAGAGATAGATCGGCACGTTCTGGAGCCGGCGGCCGATCGCGGCCGCGACCTCGGCTTCGTGCTTCGGATCGAGATAGCTGAAGGTGAGGCAGACCGCGACCGCCTCGGGCTCGAGCGCGGCGACGGCTTCGGCCACCCGCTCCGGCTCGCCCTCGGCCAGCGGCGTCACCACCTTGCCGAAGGCGTCGAGCCGCTCCTTCACCTCGACGGTGCGGGCGCGCGGCACGACCGGCAGCGGCTTCTCGGCCGAGAGGGAGTAGATGTCGGGGCGGCGCTGGTCGCCGATCAGCAGCACGTCACGGAAGCCCTCGGTCACCACCAGCACGGCGCGGGCGCCGGTGCGGGTCAGGAAGGCGTTGGTGCCGACCGTGAAGCCATGGACGAAGAGGTCGATCTCGCTAGGCTCGATCCCGGCCTGGCGCGCAATGCGCCGGATGCCCTCATGCACGCCTTTGGCGGAGCCGGTCGCCTGGCTCGGCACCTTGTCGATATAGACGCGCGCCCGCCCGGCCGATCCATCGACCAGCACGAGATCCGTGAACGTTCCTCCGACATCGGCGGCGAGATAGCGCATGGCGGGGCAACCTGCAGATTGGTGAGGCGGGGAAACCGATCACGCCACAGGGCGCCGCTTCCATAGGATTTTTGTAACCCGGCGCGTTGTCGGCAGCAACCATCCGGGCTTAGTTGAGATGGGGAGATGACCCCTATTTCTGCCGAGTCTGGTCCGCTTATCTCACAAGTGACGCCAAGAAACGTCAGCTTTTGAGTTGGCGCAGTTTACCTCGACCCGCGACTAATGGAACTTCGAATGCTGCACCGGGGGCAATGAGTGCAACTTGTTCAACAATAAGTGGCCACCAATGTATCAGACGTGCAGCACGATCGAGGTTATTTGTTTTGTTCCACGCCGGCGCCAGGAAGAACGTTGTTACGCGAGACTGACGCCAAGCTTCACGAAGATGCGCATTACGAAAAATTCGTCGATCTGCGGAAAGAGCGACCCATCCACTCTCCCTACCCAGAAATCCTAGCCACTCCTGATCCGCAATCGAAGGATCGAACTTATCCCGGAGGTGAACGACCTCGTGCCCGTCATCCTTAACGAGTTCGTGGATGGCACGGGCGATTCTAGGTGACAGATTGTTGTCTAAGAACAATCTCACGCTGCAAGGCGTTGTTCGTACGTGACCGCTGCACGAACGGTCTTCAGACTAACCTGATACCATTTGGCCGCCGCTTGAACTGATCCTTCGGCCTTTACAGCCTGCGCCAGGACATTTGTGGGCGTACCTGATACCGGATCGATAGGCTGGCCAAAAGCTCGCTGGGGATCGAGCACGACCGGCTTCGCTTTCCCGAGCGGCCACCACCGGGAAACGCCACCAGAACCGTCGAACTCAAATCCAGCATAGAGTGAGGGTTTGATAACTCGCTCGAATGCAAATTGACTCTTCACAAGATCCAGCAGTGCTGGCTCTGCCCTTGGATCATTCGCCACTCGAGCAAAGATACTCCGACCATCCGTGAGAAATGCCTGTGCGGAAAAAGGATGGTCCAATCCGAATTCCTCCCGCGCAACTTCCGCTGCCTTACGAATCTTTTTCCAAGAAACGCCGGCCTCTCGAAACGCGTTAATGAACCTAACCTCCATTAGATCCGCAAAGCTCAGCGCGAGCGCATGATCAACCTTTGGGAGAGAGGGGCTCCAGACCGGAGATGAAAACCTTGTTTCAGCTCCCGAGCGATACACGTAGCCACTCAACCATCGAGAAATCCGACGGCGAGGAACTTCCGTCAAAGCGGCAGCCTCGCTGACGGTGTATATGCCAGACTGGAGCAACGTGTTTGTTTGCATATCCAAAGTGTGAATCGCCGAGACTCAGAGCGCAACGTCAAATCGCTAGGTTTAGCAGCGTGCCTTGAACATGATTTCGTTCAATAAGTTAGCTGCTATGGGGACGTTGTCGCCACAACCCGCTTCCCCCCGAACCGCGTCGCCACCCGCCGCACCACGACATAGAACACCGGCGTGAAGACGAGGCCGAAGAAGGTCACGCCGAGCATGCCGGAGAAGACCGCGGTGCCGAGCGACTGGCGCATCTCGGCGCCGGCGCCGGTCGCGATGACGAGGGGCACCACGCCGAGGATGAAGGCGAAGGAGGTCATCAGGATCGGCCTGAGCCGCACCCGGGCGGCCGAGATCGCCGCCTCGACGATGCCGGCGCCGGCCTGCTCCGCCTGCTTCGCGAACTCGACGATCAGGATCGCGTTCTTCGCCGCGAGCCCGACCAGCACCACGAAGCCGATCTGCGCCAGCACATCGACCGGGAGCGCACGGAAGAGGAGGCCGGTCACGGCGGCGAGCAGGCACATCGGCACGATGAGCACGACCGAGAGCGGCAAGGACCAGCTTTCGTACTGCGCCGCCAGCACCAGG
This sequence comes from uncultured Rhodospirillaceae bacterium, assembly GCA_964569315.1. GTDB lineage: Bacteria > Pseudomonadota > Alphaproteobacteria > Dongiales > Dongiaceae > CADEFF01. The sequence continues at coordinate 42,257 of CAZMUZ010000015.1, forward strand.
AACACGAACAGCACCGCCGCGCCGAAGATGACGAGGGCGCTGCCGCTCGAGGCCTGCCGTTCCTGATAGGCGAGCTCGGTCCATTCGAAGCCGAAGCCGTCCGGCAGCAGCTCGCCGGCGAGCCTTTCCATCGCGGCCAGCGACTGGCCGCTCGAGGCGCCGGGCGCGGTCGAGCCCTGGATCTCGGCCGCCGGATAGAGGTTGTAGCGCGAGACGCGATAGGGGCCGGTGCGGTCCTGGAAGGAGGCGACCGAGCCCAGCGGCACCATCTCGCCCTGCATGTTGCGGGTGCGGAGATCGGCGATGTCGCGGATGTCCTGGCGGAAGCCGCCATCGGCCTGGGCGGTCACGCGATAGGTGCGGCCGAGCAGGTTGAACTCGTTGACGAAGGCCGAGCCCAGATAGATCTCCAGCGTCTGGAACACCTGGTCGACATTGACGCCGAGCATCTCGGCCCGCACCCGGTCGATATCGGCATAGATGCGCGGCGTTTGCGTGTTGAAGAGCGAGAAGACGCCGGCGAGGCCCGGCGTCTGGTTCGCGGCGCCGACCATCTCGCCGACCACGGCCTCCAGCGTCTGGTAGCCGCGGCCGCGGCGGTCCTGGATCATCATCTTGAAGCCGCCGCCCGTGCCGATGCCGCGCACCGGCGGCGGCATGATGGTGATGATGAAGGCGTCCTCGAGCGCGCCGAGCCGCTGGTTCAGGTCGGCGATGATCTGCGGCGCCGAGAGGCCCCGCCCCGCCCGATCCTTGAAGGGGGCGAGGCCCGAGAAGATCGCGCCGGCGTTGGAGGCGTTGGTGAAGGTCGCGCCGTCGAAGCCGGCGAAGGGCACCGCATGGATGATGCCCGCGGTGCCGAGGATGATCTTCGCCGCCTCGCGCACCACCTTGTCGGTGCGGTCGAGCGAGGCGCCCGGCGGAAGCTGGATCACGGTGATGAGATAGCCCTGGTCCTGCTCCGGGATGAAGCCGGTGGGCGCGCGATGGAACTGCCAGCCGGCAAGCGCAACGAGGCCGACATAGACCAGGACCGCCAGCACCGCCACCCGCGCGAGCCAGCCGGTGAACCGGCCATAGCCGCCGGAGAGCCGCTCGAAGCCATGGTTGAAACGGGCGAAGAACCAGTGGAACGGCCGCGCGACGAGCGCATGGCGCCGCTCGCCTTCCCGGTGCGGCTTCAGGAGGATCGCGCAGAGCGCCGGGCTCAGGGTCAGCGAGACGAAGCAGGAGATGATGGTGGCGGCCGCGATCGTCACCGCGAACTGGCGGAAGAACTGGCCGGTGATGCCGGAGATGAAGGCGGCCGGGATGAAGACCGCGCTCAGCACCAGCGCGATCGCGACGAGCGCGCCGCCGACCTCGTCCATGGTGCGCCGCGTCGCCTCCCGCGGGCCGAGGCCCGCGCGGAGATTGCGCTCGACACCTTCGACCACGACGATCGCATCGTCCACCACGATGCCGATCGCGAGCACGAGCCCGAAGAGCGAGAGGTTGTTGAGCGAATAGCCGATCGCGGCCAGTACCGCGAAGGTGCCGATCAGCGAGACCGGAATCGCGGCGATCGGGATGATCGAGGCGCGCCAGGTCTGCAGGAAGAGGATGACCACCAGCACGACGAGCGCGACCGCCTCGAAGATGGTCTTGATCACCTCGTCCACCGATTCGGCGATGAACTCGGTCGGGTTGTAGACCACGTCGTAGCGCACACCCTCGGGGAAGGATTTCGAGAGCTCCGCCATGGCGGCGAGCACGCGGTCGGCGGTGGCGAGCGCGTTCGAGCCCGGCCGCTGGAACACCAGCAGCGGCACCGCCACCCGCTCGTCGAGATAGCCATTGGCGCTGTAATCCTGCGCGCCGATCTCGACCCGGCCGACGTCGCGCACCCGGGTCACGCGGCCTTCCTCGGCGCGGACGATGATGTTGGCGAAGTCCCTGGGATCGACGAGGCGACCGAGCGTCTCGACATTGAGCTGGAAGGCGCCCGGCTGCGGCACCGGCGGCTGGTTCAGCACGCCCGACGCCACCTGCACGTTCTGCGCCTGGAGGGCCGCCACCACGTCGCCCGCGGTCAGGCCGCGCGCGGCGACGCGGTCGGGATCGAGCCAGATCCGCATGGAATAGTCGCGCGCGCCGAAGATCCGCACGTCGCCCACCCCGTCGATGCGCGACAGCACGTCGCGCACCTGGAGCGTCGCGAGGTTCGACATGTAGAGCTGGTCGCGGCTGCCGTCCGGCGAGCTCAGATGGATGACCATCAGCATGTCGGGCGAGTTCTTGCGCACCGTGACGCCGATGCGCCGGACCTCCTCCGGCAGGCGCGGCTCGGCCACCGCGACGCGGTTCTGCACCAGCACCTGGGCATCGTCGAGATCGGTGCCGAGGGCGAAGGTGACGGTGAGCTTCAGGTTCCCGTCGCCGGTCGATTGCGACACCATGTAGAGCATGTCGTCGACGCCGTTGATCTCCTGCTCGAGGGGGGCGGCGACGCTGTCGCTCAGCACCTCGGCCGAGGCGCCGGGATAGCTCGCGGAGATCTCGATGGTCGGCGGCGCGATCTCGGGATATTGCGCGACCGGCAAGGTGAAATAGGCGAAGCCGCCGATCAGCACGAGGAAGATCGAGAGGACGGCGGCGAAGATCGGCCGGTCGATGAAGAAATGCGGCAGGCGCATGGGGGCGGCCTATTCCTCGGGATCGCGGAGATCGGCGAAGCTGCCCTCGACCGGCGTGACCTTGGCCCCCGCGCGCGCGCGCAGGAGCCCGCCGATGATGACGCGGTCGGTCGGTGCCAGCCCCTCGCGGATGATGCGGAGCTGCGGCCCGCGATTGGGGCCGACCCGCACCGGCTTCGCCACCACGGTCCCGTCCTCGGCGACGGTGAGCACGATCTTCTGCGCCTGGTCGGTGACGAGCGCGGCCTCCGGCAGCAGCATCGCCTCGTAGGGCTCCGAGCCGGGGATGCGAACCTGGCCGAACTGGCCGGGCGTGATCAGGCCCTTGGGATTGGGCAGGATCGCCCGCACGCGGATCGTGCCGGCGGAACGGTCCACCTGGTTGTCGATGAAATCGAGCGCGCCATGCAGGGTCCAGTCCGGCTCGTCCATCAGCCGCGCCTGGATGCGCACCACCGCGTCGCGCGGCGAGGCGAGGCGGCCGTCGGTGATGGCGCGCTGATAGGCGAGCAGGTTCGATTCGCTGACGTCGAAATCGAGATGGATCGGATCGACCGAGACGATGGTGGTGAGCAGCGTCGTGTTGCCGGCATTGCCGCCGGTGACGAGGTTGCCGACATCGACCATCGTCGCACCGATGCGCCCGGCGGTGGGGGCGAGCACGCGGGTATATTCGAGGTCGAGCTTCGCGGCCTCGACCTGCGCCGTCGCGACGCCGACCAGCGCGAACGCCGACTTGCTCTCCTGCAGTCGCTCGTCATAGGCGCTGCGCGAGACGAAATCGTCCTTCTGCAGCGCCTCGGCGCGCTTGAGCTGCGACTGGGCGAGCCCGACCGACGCCTGCGCCGCCGAGAGCTGCGCCTCGGCGGCGGCGAGCGCGATCTCGAAGGGGCGCGGATCGATGGTGTAGAGCAGGTCGCCGGCCGCGACGAGCTGGCCGTCCTCGAAATTCACCGTCTGCAGATAGCCGCTGACCCGCGCGCGGATCTCGACATCCTGGATGGGCGCGAACTGCCCGGTATATTCGTCCCATTCGGTGATCCGCTTGACGAGCGGCGTCGCGACCGTGACGCTCGGCGGCGTGGCGGGCGCCGGCGGCGCCTCGACGACGGCACCGGCCTTGCCGAAATAATGCCAGCCCGCATAGCCGCCGCCGATCAGCAGCAGCAGCAGAAGGATCGCCGCGATGCGCGGGCTGCGGCGGACGGGCGGCGCCGGTTCCTCGGCGGCAGGCACCGGCGCGGACGGCGGTGCGAGCTCCGGCGGTTCTGTCGCCATGGGTCTGCCCTTCCATGATGTCGCCCGATCGGCGGCCATCGGGGCCCGCCGAGATGGGCAGAGAGTTCGGGAGGCGGGCCGGCCGAGTCAAGGCGGGCGGCGCAGCCTCGTCGCCCGGCGGCATAGCGAGGCACCGGGCGGTAAGCAGCCGCCCCGCCACCCGGAGGATCAAAGCGGCCGGAGGATCAAAGCGGCCGGCGGGCCTTCAGCGCAGCCGTCAGAGTACCGTCATCGAGATAGTCGAGCTCGCCGCCGAGCGGCACGCCATGCGCCAGCCGCGTCACCGAGAGCGGCAGCCCCGCGAGCCGGTCGGTCAGATAATGCGCCGTGGTCTGCCCATCGACGGTGGCGCTGAGCGCGAGGATCACTTCCTTGACCGCCGGATCGCGCGCCCGGTCCACCAGCCGCTGGATCGCGAGCTGGTCGGGACCCACGCCGTCGAGCGCCGAGAGCCGCCCGCCCAGCACGTGATAGCGCCCCTTGAAGCCGGCGGCGCGCTCGAGCGCCCAGAGGTCGCCCACCTCCTCCACCACGCAGATCATCGCCGGATCGCGCTTCGGATCGACGCAGAGGGCGCAGGGATCGGCGCTGTCGAGATTGCCGCAGACGCCGCAGGCGCGCACCGCGCGCGACGCCTCCTCGAGCGCCGCCGCGAGCGGCTGCATCAGCGCTTCGCGCTTCTTCAGGAGCTGCAGCGCCGCGCGCCGCGCCGAGCGCGGGCCGAGCCCCGGCAGCTTCGCCAGGAGCTGGATCAGATGATCGATGGCCGAGTGAGACATGATTCGCGCCAGCAGACACTCATTCGCGATGCGGGATCAAGGGCGGCGACACCGGCGCGGCCGCCTCATTCTTCGACAGGGCGAGGATGAGGCCTGCCCTGCGATCCGCCGATGCAGCACGCCATCAATACGCTCCTCATGCTGAGCTTGTCGAAGCATGAGGTCCGCCACGCGAACCGCCGGAGCGCAAGGCTCATCCTTCGACAAGCTCAGGATGAGGCGAGGCCCGGTGCATCGGGACGAGGCAGGGGCGGGTGCGTTTCGAGAGGCACGGGATTGCGGCGCGCGGGTTTCCGGCCGCTTCAGAACGGGAGCTTGAAGCCGCCGGGAAGCTGCAGGCCGCCGGTGAGCTTCTGCATCTCCTCGGCCGCGTGGGCGTCCACCTTGGCGCGGGCATCGTTGAGCGCCGCCACAACGAGATCCTCCAGCATGCCGATATCGTTCGGATCGGCGAGCTTCGGATCGATCTTGAGACGCCGCACCTGGCCCTTGCCGTTGAGGGTCGCGGTGACCATGCCGCCGCCCGCCTGCCCGGTGATCTCGTGGGTTTCGAGCTCGGCCTGCATCTCGGCGAGCCGCTCCTGCATCGCCTGAGCCTGCTTCATCATCTGGCCGAGATTCTTCATAGCGGGTCCTCGTCATTGTCGGGTTCGTCGAAAGCGAGGGCGGCATCGTTCTCGCCCGCGCCACCGGTGCCTTCATCAAGGCCGCCGGCGCCTTCATCCATGCCATCGGCGCCCTCGGCGGTCGCGATCGGCGCCGCAGCGGGCGGCTCGGTCAGGTCGCGCACCGCCTCGAGCACGGCGCCGGGGAAGCTCGCCAGCGCCGCCTGCACCAGCGGATGGGCGAGCGCCGAGCGTTCGGTCGCCGCGCGCACCGCATCCGCCTGCTCCTTCAAGGTCGCAGCACCGGGACCTTGCGAGATCGCGATCACCCAGCGCTGCCCGGTCCATTCCTGCAGCAGCGAGCCGAGCCGGCTCGCGAGATTGGCGGGCGCGTTCGGACCCGGGCGGAATTCGATGCGGCCCGGTTCGTAATGGACGAGATGCACGTCGCCGACGAGTTGGGCATGCAGCATCACCTCGCGCCGCTTCGTCGCGAGCTCGACCAGCTCGGCGAAGCTTTGCGGCAGCGGCGGCAAGGCGGGCGCCGCCGGCGCCTGCGGGTCGCTCTCGACGGCAAGCGCCGCGGTCGGCCGGTCGCCCGCCCCGCGCCCGCCATTGCCGCGCAAGGGGGTGCCGACGGCCGAGGCGGGCGCGCCCGGGCGGCTCGGGGGCGCGGCGGTGGCGCGGGGGCCCGGCGCCGCGGAGGCGCCCGCGGCGGGAGCGCTTTCGAGCTCGCGCAGGATCTCGCCCGGCGTCGGCATCTCCGCCGCA
>CAZMUZ010000016.1:0-48350 GCA_964569315.1 uncultured Rhodospirillaceae bacterium
CGCGAGATGGCGCAAGAGCTCGGCCTGCCCACGATGGCGGGGCTCGCGGAAGGCTTCCGCGATTCCATCGAAGGGTGGCCCGCCTTCCCGGACTCGGTCGCGGCGCTCAAGCGGCTCAAGGCGCGCTACCGCCTGATGGCGATGACCAACGCGCAGCGCTGGGCGCTTACGCCTATGGCGAAGACGCTGGGCGACCCTTTCGACGACAGCGTCACCGTGGACGAGGCGCTCTGCGAGAAGCCCGATCCGAAGTTCTTCGCCTTCGCGCGCGGGCGGCTCAGCGTCGCCGGCCACCGGCCGGGCGACATCCTGCTCGGGGACATCCTGCATGTCGCGCAGAGCCAGCATCACGACATCGGCGTCGCGAAATCGCTCGGCTACAAGACATGCTGGATCCAGCGCCGCAAGACCCTCGGCGGGTGGGGCGGCTCGCCTGTACCGGCCGAGGTCGCAGAGCCCGACTGGCATTTCGCGACGCTCGCAGAGCTGGCCGATGCGGTGGACGCGGCAGGTTAGCGAAAGCGCGGGCGACGGCCGGGAGGGGCGCCTTCGAGCCGGAACGCGCTGCGACATGGCGCTTCGGATCGTTGGCGAGCCCGGAGGGGATCGAACCCTCGACCCTCTGATTAAAAGTCAGATGCTCTACCGCTGAGCTACGGGCTCTCTCGTGGCGAAGATACGCCTGCCGGGCGAGGGTCTAGCATGGCGGCCGGCCGCTGCAAACCCGGCTCGACGAACCCTCGCCGGGGACCGTTCCGACGCCGTTTTCCGCGGTTGTCGCGGGCTTGCCGCGCGGCCGCACGGGGTCCGGCGCCCTGGCCCGCTCAGATCGCGAGCTCGATCCAGTAGGGCTGGTGGTCCGAGCCCTCGGCCGCGCCATCGACCCAGGCGCGCGTCACGGCGCCGGCGAGGCCGCCGCTGACGAAGCCGTAATCGATGCGGATGGCCTCGGGGATCGGGTAGGCGGCCGAGGGCGGGAAGGTGGCACCCGGCCCGCCATCGCCCGCGAGCAGCCAGCTATCGCTGAGCGACAGGCGATAGAAGGCGCGGCCATGGAGCGCCGGCTCGTCGGCGACCAGCGCGCGATATTCGGGCGTGCCGGGCCGGGCGTTGAAATCGCCCAGCATGACGGTATCGGTCGGCGACGGCGGCGGCGTCTCGCCGGCCGACCAGTCCACGCCGGCAAGCCCCACCTCGCCGCTCCAGGCGCCGCCCTCGTTCGCCGTGGCGCGCCAGAGCCGCATCAGCGCCTCGGCCTGCAGCCGCCGCTCCTCGGAGCCGTGCGAGGAGAGATGCACCGAGTAGACCCGCAACGGCCGGCCCGGCGCCTCGATCACGCCCTCGAGCGCGCCCATCTGGAAGCCGAGCCCGTTGACATTGTCGAGCTTCGGCAGCGGAAAGACACGGGCCGAGCGGATCGGCCAGCGGGCGAGCAGCATGGTGCCGTGCTGCCGGCGGCGGTTCTCGATCCGGCCGTCGGGCCCGCGGCGGCTCGCATCGACGTCGAAGAAGGGCCCATAGACCCAGTAATAATCGGGCAGCAGCGCGGCGATCTCGGCCGGCTGGTCCGCCATGCCGCTCTTCGGCCAGTTCCGCTCGACTTCCTGGAGCGCGACGATATCGGCGCCCGCCACGGCGCGGATGGCGCGGGCAAGGTCGAGCCGCCTGTCGCGGCCGACGCCATATTGAATGTTGTAGCCGACGAGACGCATCGCTTGCCCTTGTCCGCCGGCCGGCCCCTTGCCTCAGCGCCGCTTCGCGGGCCGCTTGCCGCCTGCGGGCCGATGCGCGGGCGCGCGTTTTGTGCCGAGTGCCGCCGCGCGGCGCCTGGCGGCGCCGTCTGCCGGCGTCTTCGCCGCTGGCCGTTTCGCCGGGCGGCGCGCGCCCGGAGCCGCCCCCCGCAGCGTCTCCACCACCAGCTTCTGGAAGTGATGGATCGCGCCTTCCCAATAGGGCGAGAAGCGGGTCGGGAAATCGAGGCGGTCGCGGGTCGCGAGATTGGACTGAACGCCCCGGTTGAACGGAATGTCCTGCTCCGCCACGAAGGCGAGATTGTCCATCATCGCCTGGCGGTGCTGCGCATGGGCAGGATCGGTCGCGGCCTCGCCCACGAAATAATGGTCGAAGACGAGCCGGGTGCGGTCGTGCCCGTCCGGCATCATCAGGCCCAGCATCACCGTGTCGGCGCGCAGCGCGATGAGCCCGACCGGGAAGAGATTGATGATGAAATAGCGGTCCGGCTCCGCCGGCGGCGCGATCGGCATCCGCGGCATGGCGGCCATCAGCCGCGCGATCTTCGGCCCCTGCCCGGCTGGATATTCGAACCGTCCCGAGATGGCGGCGAAGCAGCCCTCGCCGACATCGACGCGGCCGTTGCGGACGGCCACACCCTGCATCAGCTCCGGATGGCCCCAGGGGAGATGGTAGTCCTCGATGGCGCCCTCGACGGCGATCTTCCAGTTGCTCGGATAGGCGCCTTCCCAGTGGCCGGCATGGCGCATGACCGAGAGGTCGTAGCCGGCGACGAATTCGTCGAACGGGCGGATATAGTCCGCGAAGGCGGGCGCCTTGCCGTCGATATTGACGAAGAGATAGTCGTGCCATTGGGCGAGCCGCACGGCTTTCAGACCGAGCTCGGCATTGTCGAAGCCTTCCGCCGTCTTCACCCGGTCGCCGCCGAGATCCGGCGTCGCCACGAGCCGGCCCGCGAGATCGTAGGTCCAGCTATGCCAGGGGCAGCGCAAGGTGCTGCGGCCTCGGCAGGGCTCGCTCAGCAGCCGCATGCCGCGATGGCGGCAGACATTGTGAAAGGCGGCGACGCTGCCGTCCCGCTGGCGCACCAGCATCAGGGGCCAGCCGGCGAGATCGACGGGCATGGCGTCGCCGGCCTCGGGGATCCGGCTCGCGACCCCGACCGCGCACCAGGCGTGCGGGAAAAGCCGCTCCTGCTCCAGCCGATAGAACTCGGCGCCGAAGGCGCGGGCCGGCAGCCCCTCGGCAAGGGCGGTCGGACGGAACAGGGCTTCGATTTCGCGGTCGGAGACGAAGTCGCGGAGCTCGGTCATGGCGCAATTCCCTTAGCGGCAATCGGAAAGCGCGGCCATGATTTCGGATCGGGGCGTCAGCGTCAATGCGAACGGCCGGCGGGGCGAACAGCCGGCCGGGTGGCCGGCGGGGCGAACGACCGCAAACGGCCGGGCGGACTCGCGCGGACCGGGAAACGCGACGCCTAGCGGGTCCTGGATGCGCGCTTCTTGCCCTTGCTCGTGCTCTTGCTCGCGCTCTTGTCCTGACTCCGGCCCGGGCCGATGCCGAGCTTCTTCTGCAGGAAGGCGGCGACGCGCGGGCTGACGAAATGCCGGATGTCGCCGCCGAACTGCCCGATCTCCTTCACGAAGCGCGAGGAGATGAACTGATGGCGGTCGGAGGCCATGAGGAACACGGTCTCGATCTCCGGATTGAGCCGGGCGTTCATGCCCGCCATCTGGAACTCGTACTCGAAATCCGACACCGCCCGGAGGCCGCGCATGATCATGCCGGCGCCGTTCCTTTCGGCGAACTCCATCAGCAGGCAGTCGAAAGGCACCACCGAGATATGCTTCGGCAAGCCGTTCTCGAGCGCGGCGATCTCCTGCTCCACGAGATGCACGCGATCCTTGAGGTTGAGCAGCGGCCCCTTGCCGGCATTGGCCGACACACCGACCACTAGACGGTCCGTGACGCGCGCGGCGCGACGGATGATGTCGATATGGCCGTTGGTGATCGGATCGAACGTTCCCGGATAGACCGCAATGCGTTGCTTCGCCATCGTTCTACTCGCTCGCCCCCTCGTCCTTCGCCTCGCCGGCCGGAAGCGAATCGATATCGCCCTCGGGGCCCGGCTCTTCGCCCGCATCGGCACCGTTGCTCGCTCCCGCCTCGCCGATCTCCTCGAGCCGGGTGACCGAGACGACGCGCTCGCCCTCCGCGACCTTGAAGATCGACACGCCCTGGGTGTTGCGGCCCGCGATGCGGATATCGGCGACCGGGCAGCGGATGAGCTGCCCGCCGTCGGTCACCAGCATGATCTGGTCGCCATGGCCGACCGGGAACGAGGCGATCACGGGACCGTTGCGTTCGCTGGTCGCGATATTGACGATTCCCTGACCGCCGCGCCCGGTGATGCGATACTCGTAGGCCGAGCTGCGCTTGCCGAACCCCTTCTCGGTCACGGTGAGGATGAACTCCTCGGCCGCCTCGAGGCCGCTGAGCCGTTCCGGCGAAAGCTCGAGAACCTCGCCGGAAGCCGCACCGGGCGCGTCCGCCTCCTCGGCGAGATCGGCAGGCGCCTCGCCGGCAACGGCTTCCTCGCCCGCCTGGCGCCGCCGGGCATTGGCCCAGCGGAGATAGGCCTCGCGCTCGGCCGTCTCGGCATCCACATGGGCGAGGATCGACATCGAGACGACGCTGTCCTCCTTGCCGAGCCGGATGCCGCGCACGCCCGTCGAGGTGCGACCGGAGAACACGCGCACATCGGGCACCGCGAAGCGGATCGAGCGGCCGCCGCGCACGGCCAGAAGCACGTCGTCGCTCTCGCGGCAGGTCTGCACGCCGACCAGCCGGTCGCCGCCTTCGAGCTTCATGGCGATCTTGCCGTTCGCCATGATGCTGGTGAAATCGGAGAGCCGGTTGCGGCGCACGTCGCCGGCGGCGGTCGCGAACATCACGAACATGCTGTCCCAAGTCGTTTCGTCCTCGGGCAGCGGCATGACGGTGGAGATGGTCTCGCCCTCGTCGAGCGGCAGCAGATTGACCAGCGCCCGGCCGCGCGCCTGCGGCGTGCCGAGCGGCAGCTTGTAGACCTTCGTCTTGTAGACCATGCCGCTCGTCGAGAAGAACAGCATCGGCGTGTGGGTGTCGGCGACGAAGATCTGCGAGACGAAATCCTCGTCCCGCGTCGCCATCGCGGTACGGCCCTTGCCGCCGCGGCGCTGCGCCCGGAAGGCGGAGAGCGGCACGCGCTTGATGTAGCCGCCATGGGTGACGGTGACGACCATCTCCTCGCGCTGGATCAGGTCCTCGACGTCCTGCTCGAACTCGAGCTCCTCGATCGTCGTGCGGCGCGGCGTGGCGAACTCGTCGCGCATCTTGCGGAGCTCGACGCGCAGGATATCGAGACGGCGCGGCCGCGAGCCGAGGATATCGAGGAAATCGGCGATCGCCTTGGCGAGCTCGCCGAGCTCGTCGGCGATCTTGTCCCGCTCGAGGCCGGTGAGGCGCTGCAGCCTGAGCTCGAGGATCGCCTTCGCCTGCTCTTCCGAGAGGCTGTAGGTGCCGTCCTCGGCGACCGAGCGGCCCGGCTCGTCGATGAGGCGAATCAACGCCTCCACGTCGCGCGCCGGCCAGGCCTTCGCCATCAGCCGCTCGCGCGCCGCCACCGGGTCCTTCGCGGCGCGGATGAGGGCGATGACCGCGTCGATGTTGGCGACGGCGATCGCGAGCCCGACCAGCACATGGGCCCGCTCGCGCGTCTTGCGCAGCTCGAAGACCGTCCGCTTGGTGATCACCTCCTCGCGGAACGCGACGAAGGTGACGATGATCGATTTGAGGTTGAACAGCTCCGGCCGGCCGCCATTGATCGCCAGCATGTTGACGCCGAAGCTGGTCTGCAGCGGGGTATGGCGATAGAGCTGGTTCAGCACCACCTCGGCCATCGCCTCGCGCTTCAGCTCGATCACCACCCGCACGCCGTCCCGGTCGGATTCGTCGCGGAGGTCGGAGATGCCTTCGATGATCTTCTCGCGCACCGTCTCGGCGATGCGCTCGAGCAGGCGCGATTTGTTCACCTGATAGGGAATCTCGGTGACGACGATCGCCTCGCGGTCCTTGCGGATCTCCTCGACATGCGAACGCGAGCGCATCACCACGGAGCCGCGGCCGAGATGGAAGGCCTCGCGGATGCCGGACTTGCCGACGATGAGGGCGCCGGTCGGGAAATCCGGACCCGGCACATGCTGCATCAGCTCCTCGATCGTGATCTCCGGCCGGTCGATATAGGCGAGGCAGGCCTCCACCACCTCGCCCAGATTGTGGGTCGGGATATTGGTCGCCATGCCGACGGCGATGCCGCCGGCGCCGTTGATCAGCAGGTTCGGAAAGGGCGCCGGGAGGACCTGCGGCTCGACCGAGGATTCGTCGTAGTTCGGGCCGAACGGGACGGTCTCCTTGTCGATATCCTCGAGCAGCGCGCCGGCCGCGCGCGCGAGGCGCGCCTCGGTGTAGCGCATGGCCGCCGGCGGATCGCCGTCCATCGAGCCGAAATTGCCCTGGGAGTCGATGAGCGGGAGGCGCATGGAAAAGTCCTGCGCCATGCGGACCATCGCATCGTAGATCGCCGCGTCGCCGTGCGGATGGAACTTACCCATCACCTCGCCGACGATGCGCGCCGACTTCCGGAAGGGCCGGTTGAAGTCGTATCCGGCCTCCTTCATCGCGTAGAGGATGCGGCGGTGGACCGGCTTCAGACCGTCGCGCACGTCGGGAAGCGCCCGGGCCACGATCACGCTCATGGCGTAATCGAGGTAGGAGCGTTTCATCTCCTCCTCGATCGTCACCGGCGTGATGTCCAACGGCGCTGGATCGGGCGTCGAGGTCAAGAAATTTTTGCTTTACAGATCAAAGGATTGTGGGTCGGCCACTGGAGTCGATTCTGCAAGCCTTTCTATAGCAGATTTCGCATCTGCGAACAACCGCGGAACGGCCCGGAATCGGCCCCCCGTCGGGCCGGATTCCGGGCCCCCCGAACGCGTAAAACTGGCCCAAGGTGCCTATCCATAAGGACGGTGAAGCGGCCGGCTCAGGCTATTCTGAAGGACCTGGAATGGAGATTCTGGCGCATGGCGAAGCTCTTTTTCGGATTGAACCAATCCCTGGACGGCTACGTCGGCCACCAGGAATTTGCGTCCGGTCCCGCGCTCTTTCGTCACTTCACCGAGCTGGTGCGCGGCCTGAGCGGCAGTCTGTACGGTCGCCGCATGTACGAGGTCATGCGTTACTGGGACGAAGACCGCCCCGAGTGGGACGCGGCGCGACGCGACTTCGCGGCGGCGTGGCGGAAGCAACCGAAGTGGGTGGTGTCGCGAACCTTGAAGTCGGTCGGCCCCAACGCCACGCTTGTCGAGGATGACATCGAGGCGGCGATAGGCGGGCTAAAGGCTCAGCTTGTCGGGGAGATTCAGGTTGGCGGACCAGACCTGGCACGAAGCCTGACCGACCTTGGTCTTATCGATGAGTATCGACTCTACATCCATCCCGTCGTGCTTGGTCGCGGCAAGCCATTCTTCGCCGGCCCCCGGCCGCCGCTCCGCCTTGTGGCCAACGATTTGATCGGCGAGGACGTGATCAGGTTGACATATGTTCCTGCTTAATCACGCAACGCGCGCCCGACGGATCGCGCCGACGCGTCAGGTCCGCTTTGGGTCGAACGCGGTCATTTCCATCATGCCCGGACCCCGACACCGGCTGGCATATGAGCGCACGACCTAGTTCAACCCCGCCTTCACCTGATCGACGAGCTCGATATAGCGGCTGCGATAGGGCTCGTCCGGCTCCTCGCTGACCGAGGCCGAGGAGAAGCTCGACTGCGGATTGTCGTAGCCGAGCGAGGCTAGTACCTCCTTCGGCACGAGCTCATAGGCCTTGCTGTTGGAATGGCCGTAGCCCTGATATTCGAGGAGGTAGGCGCCGGCTTCCGGCGAGATCATCGCGTCGATGAAATCGTAGGCCGCCTGCTCGTCGCCGTCGCCCGGGCAGCGTACCAGGCCGCAGACCCAGGTGATGGTGCCTTCCTTCGGCGTCATGTAGACGACCGGCAGGCCCTGGTCGCGCAGCACCTTGACCGACCCGTTCCAGGAGAAGGCGGCCGCCACCTCGCCCGACGCCATCGCCTGCTCCATCTGGGTGGTGTCGTCCCAGTAGAAGCGCAGCAGGTCGCGCTGCTTCGCCATCAGCCGGGAGATTTCGGCAAGCTGCGCCTCGGAGAGGTGCGTGTAGTCGTCATAGATGCCGAGCACCCGTGCCGCGATCTCGACCGGCATGGTGTCGGCGTTGTACATCGCCAGCCGGCCCTTGTATTTCTCGTTGTAGAGAAGCGACCAGGAGGGATCCGCCACGTCGGCAGGATCGACCATATCGGTCCGGTAGAGGATCGAGCAGCTTCCGCAATCGAACGGCACGAACCAGCTTTGCCCGTTCTCATGGGCATGCGGCACGTTCCGCAGGTTCGGCCAGAGATCCTCGTAGTTCGGCAGGCGCGCGGTATCGATCGGCAGCAGCATCTCGGCCTTCTGCCAGCGCTTGAGGCTCGTGCTGCAGGGATGCACCACGTCCGCCTTGTAACCGGTCTGGAGCTTCTGCAGGGCCTCGTTGATGGTGCCGAAGAAGCCGAAATTCGGCGACGCGCCGTATTTCTTCACATAGTCCGGATGCAGCTCCGGCAGCTCATAGCCGGCCCATTCATAGACCGTCAGCGCCGGCGCCGCCTGTGCGCCCCGTGCGGAGAAGCCGGCCATGGCGAGCCCCATGGCACCGAGCGCCTTGCCGAACTCGCGCCGATCGAGCCGGCCCGTGAGAGCCAGCTCGGCGATCCGCTTGCCGTCCATCGAGTCTATCCTTCGTGTCATGGTCCCGCGGGCGGTCTCCGGCCCGCGCGGTATCGGGTCCGCCGGCGGCTATCCCTCGGCCGCCGGCAGGCCCGCAAAAGTTCAGTTCGTTCCCGCCTTCACATTGGCCACCAGCTCGATATAGCGCGCGCGATAGGGATCCTCGGCCTCGTCCGATACCGCCGTGGTGGCGAAGGTCGCCTCCGGATCGGAATAGCCGAGCGACGCCAGCACCTCTTTCGACACCAATTCGTAGGACTTGCGGTTCGAGTGGCCGAAGCCCTGCTCGCTGATGAGAAAGGCGCCAGCCTCGGGGGAGATCATCGAATCCATGAAGTCGTAGGCCGCCTGCTCGTCACCCGGCGCGTCGGCGCCGCGCACGAAACCGCAGACCCAGATCAGGATACCTTCCTTCGGCACCATGTAATCGACCGGGATGCCCTGATCTCTCAGTACTTTCACCGAGCCGTTCCAGGCATAGGCCGCAACCAGCTCGCCGGACGCCAGGCCTTGTTCCACTTGCGTCTGATCGTCCCAATAAAAGCGCAGCAGGTCCCGCTGCTTCGACAGCAGCGCCTGCACTTCCTTGAGCTGATCCTCGTTGAGATGCAGATAGTCGTCATACATGCCGAGGATGCGGGCGGCGATCTCCACCATCGTCGTATCGGTGTTGTACATGGAGAGGCGGCCCTTGTATTTCTCGTTGAAGAGCAGCGTCCAAGAGGGATCCTTCACGTCTTCCGGATCGACGAGATCGGTACGGTACAGCACCGAGGAATTGCCACAGTCGAACGGAACGAACCATTCCTTGCCTTCGAACTGAGCCTGCGGAATGACCTGGAACTTCGGCCAGATGTCGGGCCAGTTCGAGAGCCGCGAGACGTCGATCGGCTGGATCACGCCGGCGTCGCGCCAGCGCTTCAGGTTGTAGCTGCAGGGATGGATGATATCGACCTTGTAGCCGCCGACGAGCTTCTGCAGCGCTTCTTCCTCGCTGCCGAAAAAGGCGAACTCCGGCGATGCGCCGTATTTCTCGATATATTGCGGATGCAGCTCGGGCACGTCATAGCCGGCCCAGCCATACATCGTCAGCGACGGGGCCGCCGAGGCGATCCGGGGCGCGAGGGTCGCCGCCATCGACAGGCCCATGGCGCCGAGCGCCTTGTTGAATTCCCGCCGGCCGATCCGACCGGCCATGAACCGTTCGGCGATTTCCTTGCCATCCATCAGCATTCTCCCTGTAAGGCCTGTACTGCTTTTCTTCCGCTCGCGCTTCGGGCTCTCGAACTCGGGCGCAACCGCGCGCCGGATCGTCGCCGACCCCTGGCGGGCGCGAGAATGATGCACCCCGCCGAGGAGGTCCGGCAAGCCGGGGCGGAGACGATCCGGGGCCGGCCTAGAACGGGCCGAGCCTAGAACGGAATGTCGTCGTCGAGATCGCTGCCGGCGGGCGCCGGCGCCCGGCCGCCGGAGGATCGGCCGCCCCCGGAATAGCCGCCTTCCTCGGGTTCGCCGGAAGGCGCATCGCCGCTACCGCCTCCGCCCCCGCCGCGGCCATCGAGCATGGTGAGCTCGCCACGATAGCGCTGCAGCACCACTTCCGTCGTGTATTTCTCCTGGCCGCTCTGGTCGGTCCACTTGCGGGTCTGGAGCTGGCCCTCCAAATAGACCTTCGCGCCCTTGCGGAGATATTTCTCGATCACCTCCACCAGCCGGTCGTTGAAGACCACGACGCGGTGCCACTCGGTGCGCTCCTTGCGCTCGCCGGAGTTCTTGTCGCGCCAGGACTCGGACGTCGCCACGGAGAGGTTCGCCACCCGGGTCCCGTCCTGCGTCGAACGGATCTCCGGATCGCGCCCCAGATTGCCCACGAGAATGACCTTGTTGACGCTGCCTGCCATCGAATGTCGTCCCTCGCTCCCAACGCCGCCGCGCGGCGAAATCGCGGCGCGGTCCCTGGCGATATTCGGGCAACTCTACACGGGATTGCGGGGTGCCGGCCATGCGGATTTGACGACCCGCCCCGCCCGGCGCGAGGACAGTTCGGAGTCGCCTGCCAGCCGCCCCGCCAGTATGATCGGCGGCGCTCCCCAAACCCCGACATTCGAGAGCCGATTCCGCCCATGAGCGACCGTACCGGCACCGGGCTGATCTCGATCCGCGGCGCCCGCGAACATAATCTGAAGAACATCGACGTGGACATGCCGCGCGACCGCCTGGTCGTGATCACCGGCCTGTCCGGCTCGGGCAAATCCTCGCTCGCCTTCGACACGATCTACGCCGAAGGACAGCGCCGCTATGTCGAATCGCTTTCGGCCTATGCGCGGCAGTTCCTCGAGCTGATGCAGAAGCCGGACGTCGATTCGATCGACGGCCTCTCGCCCGCCATCTCGATCGAGCAGAAGACCACCTCCAAGAACCCGCGCTCGACGGTCGGCACCGTCACCGAGATCTACGACTATATGCGCCTGCTCTATGCGCGCGTCGGCATCCCCTACTCGCCGGCGACCGGCCTCCCGATCGAGAGCCAGACGGTGAGCCAGATGGTCGATCGCATCATGGCGCAGCCGGAAGGCACCCGGTTCTACCTGCTGGCCCCGGTCGTGCGGGGTCGCAAGGGCGAATACAGGAAGGAACTGGCGGACCTCCAGAAGCGCGGGTTCCAGCGCGTCAAGGTGGACGGCTCGCTCTACGAGATCGGCGAGGCGCCCGCCCTCAACAAGAAGCTGAAGCACGACATCGAGGTGGTGGTCGATCGGGTGGTGGTCCGGACCGGGATCGAGAGCCGCCTCGCCGACAGCCTGGAGACGGCGCTCGGCCTTTCGGACGGGCTCGTCTATGCCGAGTTCGCCGACGCCAAGCCCGTCAAGAAGGGCGAGACGCCGGAGCGCCTGACCTTCTCGGCGCGCTTCGCCTGCCCGGTTTCCGGCTTCACCATCGACGAGATCGAACCGCGGCTCTTTTCCTTCAACAACCCGTTCGGCGCCTGTCCGGCCTGCGACGGGCTCGGCACCACCATGTTCTTCGATCCGGATCTGGTCGTGCCCGACGAGAGCCTCTCCCTGCGCGAGGGCGCCATTGCGCCCTGGGCGAACTCGACCTCGCAATATTACACCCAGACGCTCGACAGCCTCGCGCGGCACTACAAGATCAGCATGACGACGCCCTGGCGCGATCTCCCGGAGAAAGCGCGCAAGGCGATCCTCAGCGGCTCCGGCGGCGATCCCGTCACCATGCGCTACGAGGACGGCATCCGCTCCTACAAGACGACCAAGCCGTTCGAGGGCGTGATCCCGAACATGGAGCGGCGCTGGCGCGAGACCGACAGCGCCTGGGTGCGCGAGGAGCTGTCGCGCTTCCAGAACACCAGCCCCTGCGAGACCTGCAAGGGCGACCGTCTCAAGCCGGAAGCCCTCGCCGTCAGGATCGACGGGCTCCATATCGCGGCGGCGACGCGCATGTCGATCGCGCAATCCGCAGCCTGGTTCCTGCAGCTCCCCGAGAAACTGACGCCGAAGCAGCGCGAGATCGCCCAGCGCATCCTCAAGGAGATCAACGAACGGCTCGGCTTCCTCAACAGCGTCGGGCTCGAATATCTCACGCTGAGCCGGGCCTCCGGCACGCTGTCGGGCGGCGAGAGCCAGCGGATCCGGCTCGCCTCGCAGATCGGCTCGGGCCTCACCGGCGTGCTTTATGTGCTGGACGAGCCCTCGATCGGCCTCCATCAGCGCGACAACGCGCGGCTGCTCGAGACGCTGAAGCGGCTCAGGGATCTCGGCAACACCGTGGTCGTGGTCGAGCATGACGAGGAGGCGATCCGCATGGCGGACTACCTCATCGACATGGGACCGGCGGCCGGCCGCCATGGCGGCCAGGTGGTGGCGATCGGAACGCCGGACCAGGTGCTGCGCAACATGGACAGCGTCACGGCGCAGTATCTGACGGGGGTTCGGCAGATTCCGCTCCCGGCCGTCCGCCGGCCCGCCCAGAAGAACCAGCGCATCCGCGTGATCGGTGCGCGCGGCAACAATCTGCGGAACGTCACGGTCGATCTTCCGATCGGGCTCTTCACCTGCGTGACCGGCGTTTCCGGCGGCGGCAAATCCACACTCGTGATCGAGACGCTCTACAACGCCCTCGGCCGACGCCTCAATGGCGCGCGGCTGCATCCGGCGGAGCATGACCGGATCGAAGGCCTCGAATATCTCGACAAGGTCGTCGATATCGACCAGTCGCCGATCGGCCGCACGCCGCGCTCGAATCCCGCCACCTATACCGGCGCCTTCACCCCCATCCGCGACTGGTTCGCCGGGCTGCCCGAGGCGACGGCACGCGGCTACAAGCCCGGACGCTTCTCCTTCAACGTCAAGGGCGGCCGCTGCGAGGCCTGCCAGGGCGACGGCGTCATCAAGATCGAGATGCACTTCCTGCCGGACGTCTATGTCCAGTGCGACGCCTGCAAGGGCAAGCGCTACAACCGCGAGACGCTGGAGATCCAGTTCAAGGGCAAGTCGATCGCCGACGTGCTCGACATGACGGTCGAGGAAGGGGTCGAGTTTTTCAAGGCGGTGCCGGCGATCCGCGACAAGCTCGTCATGCTGCAGCAGGTCGGGCTCGACTATATCCATATCGGCCAGCCGGCGACGCAGCTTTCGGGCGGCGAGGCGCAGCGCGTGAAGCTCGCCAAGGAACTCTCCCGCCGGGCCACGGGCCGCACCCTCTACATCCTCGACGAGCCGACGACCGGCCTCCATTTCGAGGATGTGCGCAAGCTCCTCGAGGTGCTGCACCGGCTGGTGGAGACCGGCAATACGGTCGTGGTGATCGAGCACAATCTCGAAGTCATCAAGACCGCCGACTGGATCGTGGATCTGGGGCCCGAGGGCGGCGACAAGGGCGGCCGGCTGGTGGCGGTCGGCACGCCCGAGCAGGTCGCGCAGGTGCCCGAGAGCTATACCGGCCAGTATCTCCAGCCGCATCTCAAGCGCCGCATCGCCCAGCAACGGAAGGCCGGCTAGGCTGCGATCCGCCGCCTCGTCGGCAAAAATCCCGATCCCGAAACCCTCAACCGATCGGTTCCCCGCGATGTACACCCTCTACTGGAGCACCGGCGGCGCCAACATGGCGCCGCATGCAGTGTTGAACGAGATCGGCTGTCCCTACGAACTCGTCTTCGTCGATTCGAAGAAAGGCGAGCAGCGCAGCGCCGACTACAAGGCGATCAACCCGCATGCGCGCGTGCCCACTCTCGTCCACGGCAAGACCGTCATGTACGAGGCGGCGGCGATCGTGCTCTATCTCTGCGAGCGCCATCCCGAGGCGAAGCTCATGCCGCCGCCCGGCGATCCGGACCGTGCGCACTTCCTGCAATGGCTGATCTATCTCACCAACACGCTCCAGGAGGAGCTGTCGCACTGGTGGCACGAGGAGGCCTATGTCGAGGACCGCAACTGTCACGCGCCCCTGAAGGCGACGGCCGAGAAAAACCTCGATCGGATGTGGCGCTTCTTCGACGGGGTTCTGGCAGCGCCGGGACCTTATCTTCTCGGCGCAAGGTTCAGCGCCGCCGACATCTACCTCACCATGCTGACCCGATGGTCGCGCGACTGCGCCGTGCCCGCCTGGCGTCACCCGAACGTCGCGCGCCTGATCGAGCTCGTGAAGGCGCGGCCGGCCTATGCCCGCATGATGGCGGAGGAAGCGATCGCCTGAGGCGCGCTCACCGCAGGCTCGGCTGCGCCGTCAGGGGCCGGGCGTCGCCGCCCCCCATCGCCGTCGCCGGCTTGCGCGTTTCGGCGAGGATCGCGTTCAGCTTGTCGAGGAATTCCGCCGCCGGCACGACGAAGGCGAGGTCGCCTTTCGGCGAATAGCGCCAGCTCGGCGAGAAGCTCGAGGATTTGGCCTCGTATTGATCGGAATAGCCCGCGATCGCGATGCCGACGAGATAGTCCTTATTGCCCTCGCGCAGGAAGACCGGCCCGCCGGAATCGCCCGGGATGGCTTTCCCGGCAAAGACCAGGATGCGGTCGGCGCCTTCCTTCGGCGCGGGGTCGGCGGCGGTATATTCGAAGGGCAGCGACCAGGAAAGCAGCCGATAGCGGCTTTCGAGCATCTTTTCGCCCGGGTCCCGCTTGTCGAAGCTGCCATAGCCGAGGGCGAAGAAGTCGCTTTCGCCGTTCTGCATGAGCTGCTGGGTGTCGAGGGGGCGTATGGCGATGCGCGTGCCGTCGAACGGAAGCTCCTCGGCGAGCCGGATCACCGCCCAGTCGCGGCGTCGGTCGGCCACGGTTTCCGGTTGGTCGATATAGTCGTCGGCGGTCGTCACCTCGGCGATGGCGGCGCTCTCCACCCAGTCGCCCTTGCTGTAGCCGAGCTGGAACACGCCACGCTCGAGGTCGGACTTGCCGCCGTCCTTGGCGTTCGGCCGCACGCAATGGGCCGCCGTCAACACCACATCGGGACCGATCAGCGAGCCGGTGCAGACGCCGGCTTCGCCGTCCTTGTAGTGAAGGATCAGCCGGCCGACGAAGCGGCTGGGAAAGGCGGTCGCGTCCGCCTCGGCCGCGGGATCGCGCTCGAGGCGGAGGGCCGAGCTCATCGGCTCGCCGGCCAGCAGGTTCATCAGCTCCGCCGCCGCCGCCGGCATTACCGTGCCGCCGATCGCCGCGGCATAGCTCGGCTCGATGCCCGCCTGAACGGCATAGGCATATTCCAGATAGATGTCGCCGCTATTGGCGAGGAACGCCCGGGCCGGCGTCGAGACCGTCAGGTTGAAGCGGTTGATGATCTCCAGGAACTCGGGACGGTTCCGGTTGAAGGTGGGCGCGATCGCATTGCCGATCTCGACGATGCGGCGCGACGCCGATTCCGTGTCGCGGAACACCAGCGCATAATGCGTCATCGCGCCGGAGACCATGCACCAGTTGCAGTCGCGGATATCGGCGCCGGCCTTGGTGCGGAACTTCTCCCGCCGCAGGATCGCCTGCAGCACGCCGTCCTGCGAACGGAATACGGGGAGCGTTTCCTGCGCCGCCGCGTCCATCACGCGGCGGGCATCGGCCTCCGTGAGTAGCCCCTTGCCGCCGGCGGCGGCGTGCGCCGGTCCGTCCGGATCGAAATGCAGCGCGAACTTTCCGGCCGCGGCGCGGAAGCGCGGATCGAACGCATCGACGAACGCCTTCGCATCGAAGCCCTTGCCGAGCAGGAAACTGCGACGGAGCAGCAGCACATTGTCGTCCGTGACCGCAAACTTCAGGCTGAGCGCGTTGAGCGCGACCCGCGAGGCGATGCTGAGCGCCTCCTGGCGCTGCACCGCCGCGAGCTTCGCCAGCGTAATGGTGAAGTCGAGATAGCCGAGCCCGTCCACGCCCCGCGCGATCCGCGCGTTGAAAGGGTAAGACCGCTCATCGAGCCGGATCTCGCCCTCGAGCACCGTGCCGCGGCGCTCGGCCTCGATGCCGGCCTCCGACAGCAGCGCCTGGATCAGGACGGGATCGGGATCGGTGAATACCGATATCTCGCCCCGCGGCGCGCCCAGCACGGGGCCGGTGTCGGCAAAGGCGGAATGAGGCACCAACCCCGCGAAAGCGAGAGAGAGAAGGATCGGAACCAGGCAGCGCTGCATCATTTCGGGCAATCGGGCTCGACGCGGCGTTGTTGAGAAAGAGTGCGGGCGATCCGACCTACCGGCGGCGCGATTTCGCCTTGGCCTTCTTGACGGCCTTCCGGGCCGGCTTGGTGCGTTTCTGCGCGGTCTGCGACTTGGCGGTCCTGGTCGCCGCCATCGGCCGGGCGGCGATCGCCTCGACCTCGATCAGCAGCGACGGAAGCGCGAGACCGGAAACCACCAGCATGGTCGAGGCCGGCGCGTGGCCGCCCAGCACTTCGTCACGGATGCTGCGGGAGGCCTGAATGTCCTCGCGGCGCGTGAGGAAGATGCCGGCCTTCACGATGTCCTCGATATCGAGGCCGCCGGCGCGGATCGCCGCGATCACGTTCGCCCAGACCTGCCGGGCCTGTCCCTCGAAGCCCTCGGGGACGGTTCCGTCGGCCGCCGCGCCGACCTGCCCCGAAATATGCACCCACCGGCAATTCTCCGGCGCCGCGACCACATGGGTGTAGCGGCTGAACGGCTTGGACAAGCTGTTGGGGTTGGTGAATTTGAGCATCGCTCTCGCCCCCTGACCCTGCGGCTGTGCCCCGGACACTATCCGTTCCCGCTGAGCAGGACAATGACGGCGGCGAGTTCCGCCCGCCCTGCAGACCTATGGCCGGGGTTCAACCGGTTTGCGCGAGGGTGGCTTGCCTAGGCCCGCCGCCCCGTCCCGGGCCGGAAACCGGACGGGCCCCCGGATCGCTCCGGGGGATGCCCGCCGCCCGCCGCCTGGCGGGAACGAGGGACGCGCCGAAAGGCTGTCCCTGCGGCCCCCTGCGGCGCCTGGAGCCGGTCCGGGCTACTTCTTCAGGCGGCTGGCCTGGACGCTGTAGAAAACCACCACGACCAGCGAGACGCAGATCAGCAGGGTCGAGATCGCCGCGATCGTCGGATCGACCTGATCCCGGAGCGAGGCGAACATCCGCCGGGTCAGGGTCGCCTTCTCGCCCAGCGATATGAAGAGAGCCACCACCACCTCGTCCAGCGAGGTGATGAGCGCAATGAGCGCCGCGGCGAAGACCGACCGCCGGATCGACGGCAGGGTGACGGTGACGAAGGCGAGGAACCGGTTCGCGCCGAGGCTCATCGCCGCATTCTCGAGGGCGGTATCGAAGCGGCGGAGCCCGGCCGTGACGATGATCACCACGAAGGGGATCGCCAGCACGGTATGCGCCAGAACGAGGCCGAAGATCGTGTTGACCAGCCCGATCCTCGCATAGAGGTAGAAGACGCCGATCGCCACGATGATCACCGGGATGATCATCGGCGCCACCACGGTGGCCCGCAGCATGGGTACGGCGCGATGCCTGGTGAAGGTCAGCCCATAGGCCGCCGCGATGCCGAGGGGCGTTGCCAACAGCATCGTGAAGAAGGCGACCCTGAGAGAGACCCAGGTCGCCTCCATCCATTCGACGGAATGGAAGTAGCTCTCGTACCAGCGCAGCGAGAAATCCTTCGGCGGGAACTCGAAATATTGCGAGCTCGAGAAGGACATCGGAATGATGATGAAGACCGGCACGATGAGGAACAGGATCACGCCGATGCCGACCGCATGCAGCCAGAGCCGCCGCCAGACCGGAACGCCGATCTCGAAGGTGCCGTGCATCGCTCAGTTCCCGCCGCCGCGCTGCCGCCGCAGCACGCGTTCGATGCCGAAGAAGATGGCGAGGGTGATGATCAGCAGGATCAGTGCCAGCGACGAGGCGGCGCCCCAATCCGCATAGATCGTGGCGTTCTGCTGCACCTTCATCGCGACCATCGTCACCCGTCCGCCGCCCAGGATCTCCGGCGTGACATAGAAGCCGAGCGAATAGACGAAGACGAGAAGCGCGCCCGCGACGAGACCGGGGGTGGTGAGCGGCACCAGCACGGTCCAGAAAGCGCGCACGGGCGAGGCACCGAGATTGGCGGCGGCGCGCAGCCAGTCGCGGTCGAGCGACTTGATGGCGGCGAACATCGGCAGGACAAAGAAGGGCAGCACGATATGCAGCATGCCGATGGTGGTGCCGAACCGGTTGTAGGCGAGCTTCATCGGCTCGTCGATCACGCCGAGCCAGAGGAAGAAGTCGTTGATGAGGCCCTGCCGCTGCAGCAGAACCAGCCAAGCATAGGTCCGCACCAGCAGCGAGGTCCAGAACGGCACGAGCACGAGCCCGAGGCAGATCGCGGCGGCGCGGTCCGGCAGCGTGGAGATGTAATAGGCGAGCGGGAAACCGAGCAGGATCGCGAGGATGGTGATGGTGACGCTGATCGTGAACGTCGTCCTCAGGATCTTGAGATAGCCGGGGTTCTCCAGTATCCGCGCGTAATGCTCGAGCGTGAAGCCCTCGGGCCCGACGAACGAGACCCAGAACAGGATCCCCACCGGCACGATGCAGATGACCGCAGTGAGCAGCAGTGCCGGCATCGGCAGCGCGAGAAAGCGCCGGCGCTCCGCCCGCTCGCTCGCCTCGAGGAGCGCAATGTTGGCGCCCGCCGCCATCTCAGGCGTCGCGGTCGCAGGGCACGATCAGCGTGTCCTGCACTGGCAGGCCGACATGGATCGACGCCCCCGGCTGCAGCGCGGCCTGGCTGCGATGGCCGGCGGTCGGCCGGCGCAGCGCGATACGGCGCCCGTCCGCGATCTCGACATGGAGCAGCAGGCTGTCGCCCTGGAACACCAGCTCGCGCACCTGGGCCGGAATGACATTGTAGCCGGGCTGGTCGTGCCGCTCGGCGATCTCCAGCTTTTCGGCGCGGAGCACCAGATGGTACGGCCTGTCGCCGGCGGCGATGCGCTGCTCGCTCCGCAACGCCTGCCCCGCCAGAAGTGCCACGCCGTTCTCGACCCGGACGTCGAGCAGCGTGGTTTCGCCGAGGAAGCCCGCCACGAAGCTCGTCGCCGGCGCCCCGTAGAGCCGTTCCGGCGCATCGATCTGGACCAGCCGCCCCTTGTTCAGCACCGCGACCCGATCCGCCATGGTCAGCGCCTCGCGCTGATCGTGGGTGACGGAAACGGTGGTGATGCCGAGGGTCCGCTGCAGATGCCGGATCTCGATCTGCATCTCCTCCCGCAGATGCTTGTCGAGCGCCGAAAGCGGCTCGTCCATCAGCAGGATCTGCGGGTGGAACACGACGGCGCGTGCCAGCGCGACGCGCTGGCGTTGCCCGCCCGAAAGCTGGTCGATGTTGCGCTCCGCGAACTCCGAGAGGCGAACGAGCGCAAGGGCGTCGGCCACCCGCTTGCCGATCTCGCTCTTCGGCATGCGGCGCACGCGGAGCGGATAGGCGACGTTGCCGCCGACCGTCATATGCGGGAAGAGCGCGTAGCTCTGGAACACCATGCCCACATTCCGCTTGTGGGGCGGCAGGGTCACGACCTCCTGCCCGCCGAACGCGATGCTGCCTTCGGTCGGGCGGATGAAGCCGGCAAGCGCCATGAGCAGGGTGGTCTTGCCGGAGCCGGACGGGCCGAGCAGCGTGACGAATTCGCCGCGATGGATATCGAGGTCGACAGCGGCCAGGGCCTCGACCGCGCCATAGCGCTTGCCGAGGCCGCGGATGGCGATGGTCTGGCCTCGCGCATCGCTCATCAAAGGGGATGGCATCTCGACATTGGCTGACATGCTTGTGCGTTCGGTCCGCAAGCTCGTTACCCTTCGCGACAGCGCATTATTGGTCAAGGGGACCAGGGGCTGAACCGGAATCTGCCCGCCCCACGAGCCGCAGCGCCGCGCGGGAGGACCGCCGCAGGCGATCCTCCCCGCCGCAACCCGACCGGGCTGCCGGCTACTCCTGGATGAAGTTCGACCAGCGCTCCTGCACCTCGGCGCCGTGCTCGGCCCACCAGTCGCCATCGGTCCAGACCTGAAGCTTCAGGTTATCCGGCGAGGCCGGCAGCAGCTTCGCGCGCTCCGGGGGAATCTTGCCGGTGTTGAAGGCTTCGCTGCTCACCGGCGAGATCGGGATGTATTGCGCGATGTTGGCGTGAATTTCCGGCGACGCCGCCACGGCGATCGCCTTCATCGCCAGATCGACCTTCGCCGATCCTTTCGGGATGAAGAAGCAGTCCGGGATCAGGAGGCCGCCCTGATAGGTGTACTGCGCCTCGGCGCCGTCATCGATCACGGCCTGCATCCGGTTGCTCCAGATGCCGATCATGTCGACTTCGCCGTCCTTGACGAGCTGGGCCGACTGCGCGCCCGAGGTCCACCAGACCGCGATATGCGGCTTGATCTCCTCGAGCTTCTTGAAGGCGCGATCCACGTCCAGCGGATAGAGCTTGTCGAGCGGCACGCCGTCGGCGATGAGCGCCGCCTCGAGATTCTGCGCCGGGTTGTTGCGCATGCCGCGCGTGCCGGGGAACTTCTCGATGTCCCAGAATTCCGCCCAGGTCTGCGGGCCTTCGGCGCCGAACTTCTTGGTGCTCCAGCCGACGACATAGGAAGCGGTGTTGTCGAGGATGTAGGTCGGCTGCAGCGCCGCCTGATCGTAGCCGCGCGGCTTGATCACGTCGTAGTCGAGCGGCTCGAAGAGGCCCTCGCGCGCGCCCTGCGCGCATTCGTCGACGGTCAGCTCGCCCACATCCCACTGCACGGCGTTGGCCGTCACCTGCGCGCGGATGTCGGCGAGGCTGTTGAGGGAATCTTCCTTGATCTCGATGCCGAGCTCCGCCGCGGTCGGCTGCCAGATCGCCTTCGACATCGCTTCGCCATAGGACCCGCCATAATTCGCGATCGTCAGGCTGTCCGCCGCGAGCGCACCGCCGCTCAACAGCGCAACGACCGCAGCGGCCGGTGCGCCGAACTTCCAAATGCCTTGCTTGCTAGAACCGGAATTCATCTGCTCCTCCCATCGTCTTGTTTGCCTCGAGCTGCCGGCAGATACGCCTGCCGGAAGATCGCGGTCCGAACGCTTCCGCAGCGGGTCGTTGGCCCCTGCGGCCAAATCCCTTCATGACTATTGCCGCCGTCGCATCGACGAAAGCCGGAAGTCTCAATGTTCAGATTGGACTCCCTGCACCTATGAAGAACGGCGCGCCGCCTCGGGCTCCGCCCCGATCGGACGCGACTTTCCCGCCCGATCCGACAGTGCGGACGGGTTCGGAAAGGAACGGGATCGGCGGCCTCCGGCGTGCCCGGATCGCGGTCAATTCGCGGCCGGGCGCGGGCGCATCGCCTCGAGCCGCCGGCGCAGCGCCGCGAAATGCGATTCCGCGGCGTGGGAATCCCAGCTATCGAACTCCTGGACCGCCTTCTCGGCGTCCTTGTCCGAAACTAGACGCAAGGGGCGCCCGGAAGACATGGCGATGAACTGCACCATGCAGGCACGCTCCAGGAAGTAGAGCCGGTGAAAGCATTCGCCGACCGTGCGTCCGACGACGATCACGCCATGGTGGGCGAGAAACAGCACGCAGGCATCCGGCCCCAGCGCCCGTGCCAAGCGGTCGCCTTCGACCTCGTCGAACACCAGGCCGTTATAGAGGTCGTCATAGGCGACCTTGTTGTAGAAGCGGAGCGAGTTCTGATGCGTCATGACCAGCCGCCCGTTCTCGAGCGCGGTCAAGGCGCTGGCATAGGGCATGTGGGTATGCATGACGCAGCGCGCATCGGGCCGCGCGCGATGGACCGGCCAATGGATGAGATGCGCCGAGGGATCGACGAAGCCCTTCCCCTCCAGCCGGTTGCCTTCCGAATCGACGACCATGAGCGTTTCGGGGCGAACCTCGTCCCAATGGAGGCCATAGGGCGAAAGGAAGAACCGGTCGTCGTGACCGGGCACCATCATGGTGAAATGATTGTCGATCCCCTCGTTCAGGCCGTTCTGCACGGCGAGCTGCAGCGCGGCCGCGAGATCCTCCCGGGCCTGCCACTGCTCCTCCTTCGTCGCGCCGTCCTGCTTCTGCACCGCCTGTATCGACATGCCGATCTCCCGTAATTGCCCTGCGGGGCACGACGCCGCATAAGGGTGCGGCTTGCTGCCTTACTGCGCCGCGTTCGATGCGCCCGCTTGCCAGCCGGGCTCCTGGTCGCGCCACAGCGCCCAGGGCTCTCGCGCAAAGAGGCGGCGCACCATCGGCTCGAAGGGGGCGAGCGGCATCGACTCGTAGTTGACGTCGAAGGCGACCTGGTCGTAGCGCTCGCAGAACAGCACCGTCCGCTCGAACGCCGGATGGCCGCGATAGCGGTCGCGCTCGTGACGGTCCTTGCCGATCTTGTCGAAGAAGAAATAGCCCTGGAACACCGGATGGTAGCGGAGCAACCACTCCGTCGCGGGCGATACGAAGGGTTTCATCACCGCCGCCACGAAAGCCCCGTGATCGTGCGGTGCCAGAAGGTCGCCGATGTCATGGAGCAGCGCCGCCACGACCGTCTCTTCGTCCTGATTGTCGCGAAAGGCGCGCGTCGCGGTCTGGAGCGAATGCTCGTAGCGCCCGACTTCCATGCTCGCCGGACTGTCCTGCAGCGCCAGCAGATGACCGAGAACCCGGTCCGCAGTCGCACTCAGGAACGGCCGTTCGATTTCCTCGATGCGCTGCCAATCCTCGACCGTCGTTTCGGCGAGGCTGGCAAATCGTACGGGTCCGGAGTTCGTTGCGTCGGCCATGGCCTTGCCCTGCCCGGTGAAAATCCAATCCCGAGAATAGCGATTCCGAAATCCTTGGCAATAAAAAACGCCGTTTCAGGTATAAATATCGACAGGAATATCTTGATATAGGCAAAACCTAGTGATATTTCGTTCCGACCATGGAGAATCCTGAGACAGATCGTCCTCGGATGCGGCGCCCCTCGGTCGCCGAGAGAGCGGCCCGGGAACCGCGGCGCGCGACAGGATTGCGCAGCCCGGAAAAAATACAGCCGCGGAAAGACGCCGGCGCCCGGCGCCGCCCGTTCCCGAACGGCCTATCGAGACGAGCCGCGCGGCAGGTGTCACGCGTTCCGGCTTGCCCGCCCCTACGCTTTGCACGAGGGTCTTCGCTCCCTGCAACAAGGCGGCGATAGGACGCGAAGATGCGAAGCAAGCCTCATCTGGATCCGGTCGAACGGCAGATCGTGACGATCCTGCAAGAGGACGGTCGGACGACGACCGCCGATATGGCGCGGAGCATCGGGGTCGCCGAACCCACGATCCGCCGCAAGCTCAACCGTCTGCTGGACGAACAGATCGTCAAGCTTCGCGCGATCTCGGACCCGGTTCGGCTCGGCTTCAGCGCCCCCGCCTTCATCGGCCTCGACGTCGAGCGCGCCCAGATCGAGGCGGTCGCCGAAAAGCTCTGCGGCTACCCCATGGTCGAAGACGTGGTGATCCTCTCCGGGCCCTACGACATTCTCGTCCGGGCCGCCTTCGAATCTTCCTCGCAGCTCTATGATTTCGTCCTCAAGGAGCTGGGCAAGGTCGAGGGCATCCGCGACACGCACTCCTTTCTCATCATGCGCAACCTGAAACATGCCGACCTGCGGGCCGTCCCGAACGGTGCCGACGAGGGCGGCTGACCATCGATCGACAAGGGGATATCCATGGGAATCTTTACCGACAAGGAATTGAAGGCGCGGCAGGAGCGGCTGCAGAAGGGCCTGGCGAAGCGCAAGGTCGATGTCGCCTTCATCCATTCCGCCGACAATGTCTATTACACGACGGGGATTCCCCTTCTCTCCGAATGGGGCCGTCCGATGTGGGCGGTCTTCGACGTGCCGGGCAAGGTCCGCGTCATCGGCGCCGCCATCGAGAAGGAGAACATGGAGGAGAATGCGCGCGCCGACGAGGTTCTTCCCTACGCGGACGATACCAACGTCGTGCAGGCGAGCCTCCGGCTGGTGGGCAGCGTCATCGGCAGGCGCAAGAGCAAGCCGAAGCGTATCGGCATCGAGCGGGAAATCATGTCGCTCGGGCTCCATGACGCGCTGCAGGCACAGTTTCCCGGCACCGAATTCGTCGAGATCGGCGATATCGTCACCGACCTTCGCATCATCAAGTCGGCGGAGGAGCTCGGGATCCTGCAGCTCGGCGCGACCATCGCGAAGCTCGGCGCCAATGCGTTCCTCGAGGCGCTGGACGACAACGCGACCGAGCTCACCGTCGCGGGCCACGCCGTCAACGAGATGAACAAGGCGCTGGGCGCCCTTTATCCGGGCGGCGGGACCAGCACCTATGCCTACGCGCAGTTCGCGAGGCACACGCTGACGCCGCATCTCCACCCGACCGGCCAGCGGCTGCGGCGCGGCGACCTGGTCGCGCTCAACGTCTTTCCGGTGATCTGGGGCTACTGCATGGAGCTCGAGCGCACCTTCGTGTTCGGCGAGCCGACCAGGAAGCAGCAAAAGCCGCTCGATGCCGTGAACGAAGCGTTCGACGCGGCCAAGGCCTATGTCGGCCCCGGCGTCGCCATGAACGACGTCGACAATCTCACCCGCAAGATGCTGAAGGAGGCCGGCTTCGGTCGGTATATCCGGCACGGCACGGGCCACGCGCACGGCATCATGATCGGCTCCGCCTCGCGCGAGGAGCCGGGCGAGCTGCGCTACTACAACAAGAACAGGCTCAGGGCCGGCATGGCCAATTCGGTCGAGCCGGGGGTCTATATCCCCGAGATCGGCGGCTTCCGCCATTCGGACGTGATGTTCATCACCGACAAGGGCGCGGTCTGCGTCACCGATTTCCCGCGCGATATCCTCTACTGAGAAGCCGCCCCCGGGAACCGGCACCGCGCCGGTTCCCGGGGGTCGCGCCGCGGGCGGTCGGGCGTTACGTCAAGGCGTCAGCCTTCGATAGACCAGGATCGCGGCCGCCAGATCCTCGATCGCCGCGCCGACCGATTTGAACAGCGTTATCTCCGCCGCGCTGGCGCGGCCCCGACGGGCGCCCTTCACCAGCTCGGCAAGCTCTGCCTTCACCGCGGATTTTTCGATCACCCCGGCGGCGAGCGGCTGGACGATGTCGCCCGCCTCGGCAAAGGCGCCGCCATAGGTATCGACGAAGAGCGAGGCGCGGCGAACCGTCTCGTCGTCCGTTTCG
Source organism: uncultured Rhodospirillaceae bacterium (assembly GCA_964569315.1). Classification (GTDB taxonomy): domain Bacteria; phylum Pseudomonadota; class Alphaproteobacteria; order Dongiales; family Dongiaceae; genus CADEFF01. Next base: position 25,285 of record CAZMUZ010000016.1, read on the forward strand.
CGCATCTGCGGCGTGAAGGCGCCGACGAGATCGACATGGGTTCCCGGCGCAAGGCGGGCCCCCTCGACCAGCGGCGCCTTGGAGAGCGTGGCGCAGGAAACGATATCCGTGTCGGCAAGCGCGGCCGGAAGATCCACGACGGCGCGCGCCTCGACCCCCTGCTCTCGGCGCACCCGCGCCGCCAGCGCCGCGGCCCTGGCCTCGGACCGGCCCCAGATCGAGACGCGCTCGATCGGCCGCACGGCGCAATGGGCGGCGATCAGGTTCGGGGCGAGACGTCCGGTGCCGACCATCAGAAGCCGCGCGCTGTCGTTGCGCGAGAGGTAGCGCGAGGCGAGCGCCGAGGCGGCGGCCGTGCGCCTTGCCGTCAACTCCGAACCCTCGATCACCGCGAGCGGCGCACCGGTTTCGGCGGACATGAGGAAATAGCTCGCCGACACCGCCGGCAGGCTGCGCTCGGCATTGTCCGGGAACACGGTCGCGATCTTGACGCCGACATGCTCGCCTGCGCGCCAGGCCGGCATGAGCAGCAAGGTCGCCGCAGCACCGCCGGTCTCGATGGTATGGTGATGCCGGACCGGAGCGACGAAGCCGTCCGCGAACGCGTCGCGAAGCGCATCGATCAGGGCCGGCCAGTCCAGCAGGCGCGCCACGTCTTCCCGGGAGACGGTAATCATGACCCGCCACCGCGCGACGATCGGATGAAGTCTTCAGACACGAGGCGACTATCCTTCCTTCGGCAACAGGATCCAGTCGGCCGCCCGCACCCGCACGGTCACCGTCTCGCCGGTGCCGGGCGCCGCGGCGGCGCGGTTCGGCTGGATGACCGTAAGCTGTCCCCCGGCGGGGAGGCGCAGCACGACGTGACGCTCCGCCCCGAGCGGCGAGACGTCGAGCACCGTTCCGACGATGAACGTCTCGTCGTCGGCCGGCACAGCACCCGGCGAGACGATCTCCAGCCGTTCCGGCCGGATACCGATGTCATAGACCGCACCGGCGCGCCCGCTTTCTGCCGCGACCCGAAGCTCGAGTCCGTCCTCGGTCGTGAGCGTGGAAAGCGCCGGCGCCCCGCGGACAGTGCCGACGGCGCGCCCGACGAACCAGTTCGACCGGCCGACGAATCCCGCCACGAAACGGTTGCCCGGCCGCCAATAGATGTCGTCGGGGCTGCCCACCTGCTGGATCCGGCCCTTCTCCATGACGATGATGCGGGCCGCCATGCCCATCGCCTCTTCCTGATCGTGGGTGACGATGATGGTGGTCGAGCCCACGGATCGCAGGATCTCCTTGATCTCCACCCGAAGCTCGTGACGGAGCTTCGCATCGAGCGCCGAGAGCGGCTCGTCCAGCAGAACCACCGCCGGCTCCGTCGCCAGGGCGCGGGCGAGCGCCACGCGCTGCTGCTGCCCGCCGCTCAGCTTCGCCGGCAGGCGGGCATCGAGCCCCTGCAGCTTCACCAGCCCCAGCATCGCCGAGACGCGGTCCGGGATCTCCGCCTTCGGACAGCCGCGATGCCGCAGGCCGTAGGCGACGTTGTCGCGCACCGTCATATGCGGGAAGAGCGCATAATGTTGAAACAGCAGCCCGACATTCCGCTCATAGGGGCGCGTGGCGGTGACATCGCGGCCGCCGATGCGGATTTCCCCGGAATCGGGACGCTCGAAGCCAGCGATCAGCCGCAAGGTCGTCGTCTTGCCGCAACCGCTCGGCCCCAGCAGCGAAACGGTCTCGCCCTGCGCCACTGTGAAGGACACGGCCTCGGCGGCGACAGTCGCGCCGAAATGCTTGGTGACGTTCTTGATTTCGAGCATCGCGTCTCCTAGGCGGGATGCAGGCCCTGCCCCATCACGCGATCGACGCCGACCAGGCGGTCGAGAACGACGATCAGCAGGATGGTGAAGAGCACCAGCAGCATCGAAGCGGCGGCGATGGTGAGATCGAAATTGGCCCGCATGTTGCTGACCAGCGCGACCGGCAAGGTATAGGTGGTCGCATCGGTCAGGAACATGCTGACGGCCACGTCGTCCATCGAGATGGCGAAGGCGAAGATCGCACCCGCGATGATGCCGGTGCGCGCCAGCGGGAAGGTGATCTCCCAGAATACCTGCCGCTCGTTGGCGCCGAGGCTGCTCGCGGCCTCCAGGAGCGTCCTGTCGACGCCGGCCAGGCTCGCGAGAGTGGCGCGGATCGTGTAGGGAATCGTCAGAATGAGATGTCCGCAGACCAGCCGCACGAAGCCTTCGACGATTCCGACCTGCGACAGGAACAGCAGCAGCGCGAACCCGATCACGACCGGCGGCACGATCAACGGCGACACGAAAAAGGCGGTAAGCAGTTCGCTCCAGCGCGGGCCCGCCCGGTTCAGGAAAAGCGCCGTCGCCACGCCGGCCGCGGCGGCGATGAGGACGGCCGTGCCGGAAACCATGAGCGAAGTCCGCAATCCTTGCATCAGATACGGGTCCGAGAGGAAACGCTCGAACCATTGCAGCGAGAAGGAGGGCGGCGGGAGCGGACCGAGATAGCTCCGGGAATCGAACGCCATCAGGCCGGTGATACCGAGCGGGACCAGCAGGAAGAGAAAGGCCAGGACGACGACGGCCCCGGAAAGGCCGGACAGCACCCCGTCCAGGCGTCGGCGCCATGGCCGCGAAGGCGAAAGACCGGCCGGAATCATCCCTCCCCCCTCGCCTGCGCTCGCGCCGTTACGAGGCGGGTCACGAGATAGATCGTCGCGAAACAGACCACCAGCGTCACGAGCGAGATCGCAGCGCCGCTCGGATAGTTCGCCACCTCGCTGAACCGGTTGTAGATCATGTTGGAGAGGAACTGGACGCGACCCTTGCCGAGGATCATCGGCACCACGAAGGCGCTGATCGAAAAGGTGAAGGAGAGCAGGAAGGCCGCCAGCAGGCCCTGCACCGAGAGCGGCAGGGTGGTCGAGAGATGCGACTTCCAGGTCGGCGCGCCGAGGGACTGCGCCGCCTCGACAAGGCGTGGATCGAGATTCTGGATCGATCCGATGAGCGTCAGCGCGGCGATCGGGATGATGAACTGCAGCAGGCCCGCCCCGACCACGAACTCGATATAGGTCGAGTTATTGGCGGAAAGCCCGACGGCGCGCAGCAGCGGCGCCACCGGCCCCACCGAGCCGAGGCTGAGCTCGACGGCATAGGTCTTCACCACCGCGGAGAGGAAGATGAAGGTGACGAGCCCGCCGATCGCGATCGCGCGCCACCGGCTCGAGAAGCTGCGCACGATCCGGTAGGCGAGCGGAAAGGCGATGGCGAGCCCGACGACGGTGGTGATGAAGCTGATGCGGAGCGTCGTGAAGAAGAAGCGCCGGAAGCCGGGTTCGAGGAGCTCGGCATAGTTGAGCAGGGTGAAGGGCGCATCCGGCGCCGCCCCCACCCGCCCCGGCGTGAACAGCCGCAGGCTCTCGACGCCCAGGGCGACCATGGGCAGGAGGAAGAGCGCGGCATAGAGCGCCGCTCCCGGCAGCGCCAGCATTCCCGAACGCGAGGGTTTCATCATCGCTCAAATCCCGGCAAATCGGCCCGGCGGCCGCAGCATGGTCGGCCGCCGGCGCCGGGATCGGTTGTCAGAGCAGCGGCGCGATCTCGCTTTCCCACCGCTTGGTCCAGGCATCCTGCTGGGCCAGCACCTCGCCATAGTCCGGCACATAGACGAACTTGTCGATCTCCTCGGCTGTGAAGGCGAGATGCGACAGGGCCGGCGGGGTCTTCGCCTTGACGTTGAGCGGCGCTTCGCCCGCGACCTCCGCATAGAGGCTGCTCATCTCCGGGCTGATCGCGTGGTCGATGAAACCGAGCGTCGCCTCGAGGTTGGGCCGGTTCTTCAGCACGGCAAAGCCGCTCTGATAGAGGAAGGTCGGCATGCCCTCCTGCTTGGTGAGACGCACCACCTCGAAGTTCTTCGCCACTTCCGCCCAGGCGGGCTCGGCGAAGAACCCGACCGCGGTTTCGCCCGAGGTGAACGAGTTCGTGAACTCGCTGTCCGTCGTCGAGACGCGGCCGATATTGCCCGAGCGCGCGAGGTCCGCCATCAGCTTCCAGCCGGGCTCCATGTCGCGCTCGTCGCCGCCGGCATGGAGCGAGAGCGCGACGAGTTGCAGCATCATGTTCTGCGACGGTCCCGGCCAGCAGACCAGGCCCTTGAGCTTCGGATCGAAGAAATCGTCGATGCTGCGCACCTCGATCGGCGAGGTGTCCTTGCGATAGCCGAAATAGATGCCGCCGATCGCGCGCGGCACGGCCTTGGCGTTGCCGTCCTTGTCCCTGACGATCATCTTCGCCGGAATGTCGGCGAGGTTCGGAATCGTCGCGGGGTCGATGGTCTCGAGCCAATCCTCGGCGATCATCGAATGGAACGAGCCTTCCCATCCCGCCGTATAGTCCAGCTCGGGATTGGGCCAGCTCGCCTTGATCTTCGGCAGGATCGAGCCGGCGCCGCCCTGGAACAGCACCCAATTGACCGCGACCTGGTCCTGTGCCGCGGCGATCTGCTTCATCGCGTCGACGACGCTGCCGCCCCACTCCGCGGCCGTGAGCTGGGTCGCGGCGTTGGCCCGCTTCGCCCGGAGCAACGGCATGGAAACCGCACCCGCGGCGGCACCGGCGACGAGAAAATCCCTTCGCGACAAATGTCGCATCTTACCCTCCCATGTCATTCGAATTTCGCGCGGCGTGCTTGTCAGACGATCGGCAGTTCGCCCGGCGCCGGCTCGGTCAGATATTCCCAGCCGGTCGGCGTCACATGGACGCTGTCCTCGATCTGGATGCCCCATTTGCCGGTGATGTAGATCGCCGGCTCGATCGACAGCGTCACGCCCGGCTGCAGCACCGTGTCGTCGCCTTCCTTCAGATCGGGCGTCTCGGCGATATCGAGCCCGACGCCGCGCCCGAGGCGATGCTCGATATAGTCACCGTAGCCCGCCGCATAGATGCGCTCGCGGACGATGCGGTCGAGATGACTTGCCGTGACGCCCGGCTTCAGCTCGTCGAAGGCCGCATGCTGCGCGTCATAGAGCAGCTTGTAGACGTCCTTCATCTCCTGGGTGGCCGAGCCGACGGCGAGGTTCCGGGAATAGCCGACGCGATAGCCCTTGAACTGGTTGGTCATGCAGAAGCACATCGCGACCATGTCGCCATCCACGATCGGGTTCGGCGAACCGCGGCCATGGGAGATGGAGGAGCGCTTGCCGGCCTGGATGAGTTGCACGCCGTCGGTGATGGGCGAATGGTTCACGTCCTCGGGCGCAGTCAGGAAGGTCGCGGCCGTTCGCGTCGCGGCATCCCGTGCGGCCTGCGCCACCTCGAATTCGCGCACGCCCGGCTTGATCGCCTTCATCGAGGCGGCCCAGGCGGCCGTGGCGACCCGGCCCGACTTCTTCAGGAGATCGATCTCGAAAGGCGATTTGATCATGCGGCAGCGCTGCAGCACGGCCGAGGAATCCTGGAACCGGATGTTCGGCAGGCGCTGCTTCAGCCGGCCATACTCGCCGACCGGCATGTAGTTCTCCTCGATGCCGACGGCAGCGCGCTCGAGCTTGCGGTCCTGGATCACCTCCACGATCAGATCGTAGGGATTCTGGAAATGGTTCTTCTCGGGAAACTCCGTGTAGTAGCGGATGTCCTCGATCCAGCTCGCCTTGGCGGCATACTCGTATTCGTTCTTGGAAACGATGAAGGCGCACTCGCCTTCCAGCGGCACCAGCGCCGCCTCGATCCGGATCGGGATGAATTCCCAGAAGCCGGTGACGTACCAGACATTGGTCGGCTGCATGACGAACAGCGCATCCAGCTTGCGCGACCGCATCTCGTCCCGGATGCGCTCGACCCGCGCCTGGAACTCTTCCCGTTTCGGATTGGCTTGCATCGCGTCCTCCTGCTCCGCCCGATGGCCGGCCGGCGGCCTTGATATTCCTTGGGCTTATGTATCCGGGGGTAAATCATCTCCACCGGTCTTGGTGGCCAGGCGCATGCGCCGCCACAAACCCAAGATTTCCTTTAAGTGGTCTGTTGCGTGCGCGCAGTCCAACGAATAGTCTTGGGCCTTACTCATCAAGGAAATTGATGGATGCGCGCCCCCGACCCCGATCTCCTGCGAACCTTCGTGACCATCGTGGATAGCGGCAGCTTTACCGCCGCCGCGCGCCGCGTGCGCCGCACCCAATCCGCCGTGAGCATGCAGATGCGACGGCTCGAGGCGGATGTCGGCGCAAGGCTCTTCGAGCGTTCGGGCCGCGCCATGAAGCTCACCCCCGCCGGGGAGGTCCTGGTCGACCGCGCGCGGCGCATCCTGCGGCTCTACGAGCAGGCGCTGAACGCGCTCGACAGCGCCGCCGTGACCGGCGAGATCAGCGTCGGCGTCCCCGACGACTACGCGATGACCTTTCTCCCCGAGATCCTGCGACGGATCGTCGGCGCCTTCCCTGCCGTGCATCTCACGATCCTCTGCGAGCCCTCGCGACGCCTCGCCGCGCGCATCGCCGAGGGGAGCCTCGATATCGCGCTGCTCACGGAAGGCGAAGGCAGCACCGGCGGGGTCGTGGTGCATCACGAGGAGCTGGTCTGGGTCACCGCCGCCCATGCGCAGGTGCATGAGCAGGATCCCGTGCCCATTGCGGTCTTTCATTCCGGCGACGTGTTCCGGCGCTATGCGATCCAGCAGCTCGAGGAAACCGGCCGCCGCACCCGGGTGATCGTCACCAGCCCGACTTTCGCCGGCATCAGGGCGGCGGTGGATGCGGGGATCGCGGTCGCGCCGATCTTCCGGCGCAATGTGCGCGCTGGCATGCGCATACTCACCGTCGAGGAGGGCTATCCGCACCTCCCCTCGCTCGGCATCGTGCTGCAGCGGGCGGATCGCGAGCCGCGCGAGCTGATCGACCGTCTCGCGAACTATGTCATCGACAGCGTGCGAGAACTCTCGGAGACGGGCGCGCTCTCGACCTGAACCGGCTCAGATTTCGCCGTCGAAGGCGCCGATCAGCGGATCCTGGCGGGAAATCACCGCGACGTCCGGCCGGTCGCGCTTGCCGTAGCCCTGCCAGACCTTGAAGCCGAGGATCTCCTTCAGCCGCGGCGAGAGGCGCGCGACGACCTCGTCCCGCGCGATCAGCGGATAGTTTTCCATCTGCCGGAACTGCGGCCCGCAATAGGTGGTGAGCACGCCGCAACGGGCCTCCCCGGTCTTGTTCGCCCCGGTCGCATGCCAGAGACGGCCGTCGAAGATCATCGCCTGCCCCGCCTCGGCGATGACCGGGATCGTCGCGATGCGGTGCGGCACGGTCGGATCGGGGCTCGTGCTGGCCAGATGCGAGCCGGGGACGATGCGGGTGGCGCCATTCTCCGCGGTAAAATCGGTGACCGCCCACATCACGTTGCAGACCGCCGGCGGCAGGATCGGGACGGTCGCCACGGAACCGTCGATCGAGGTCGGTTTGTCGAAGCGCCTGATCGAGCCGGGACGGATATGGGAGGCCGGCGGCGCGCTCGCGCCCGGGAGCCACCACTGGTCGCTGTGAAGCGGCATTTCGCGGCTACCGGGCGCGACGATGACCGCGTCGTTGGCCGAAAGCAGATAATCCTCGCCGAGCACATGACCGATCAGGGTCTGCACGGTCTCGAACTCGAGCAGGTCCTGGAAGATCCGCCCCTTGTTGATCAGGGCATAGATGTACTGATTGTGGCTTTCGATCTGCGCGTCGTCCTGCCCTTCCGCGCCGATCTCGCGTTCGTAGGCCGCCTGGCGGAACACGCGCTCGCGCAATGCCGAGACCTGGGCATCGCTCAGCAGCTTATCGAGCATGCAATAGCCGCGCTCTTCCAGATGCCGCCGCGCCTCGGCCTCGTCGCGCGCCGGCTTCATCCCGTCGGTCATCGCTGCTCCGGCCGGACGCGCTCAGGCGCGCGGCGCTTCGCGGTTGAGAAGGTTGCGGCGGAAGGACGGGCCGAAATTGCGGCCCGGCACGGGATCGTACGCCAGCAGCGCAAGGACGCGATCCTGGCTGTTATCCACCACCGGCGTCACGCGATGGAGCGTGTTGCGGCCGCGGAAAATGACCATGGAGCCGGGGCCCATCGGCACGGTGCGGACCCGCGACACGTCGCCCTCGAAGAGCTTTGCGGCATATTCGTAGTTCTCGTCGCCGGGGCCGGTCATCGGCACATACTGATAGAGGCCGCCCTGCTTCGCGCCGCGCAGGAGAATGGTCACCGCATAGTCGTGGGAATCGACATGCCAGCCGAGCTCGTCGCCCTGGATATGGACGTTGATGAGCACCCGCATCAGCGGGTCGTCCACGGTATAGAGCTCGGGGACGTCGAGCACGTCGCGAACGAACTGGGTCAGGTTCGGCCAATCGTAGATGGTCTTTACCGGGCAGACTTCGCTGAGGTCATCGGTGCCGATCCAGCGCTGGTGCCGCCGATGCGGCATGGAGCGCGGGTCCTCGGGGGCGAGGGCGGTCTGATGCTTGGCGGTGCGGGGATCCTCCAGATTATAGGCCCCGCGATGCTGGATATAGAGATGCGCCAAGTTGCGCTTCTGGTCGATCTCGCGGAGCGCCGCGTCGATCGCATCCATCCGCAGGAAGTCCGGCAGGTGGCACGAGACGGCGTCGTCGAACTGCTCCCGGCAGCGCCGCACCAGCGCCCGGTATTCGGCGCTATTGAGGTCCTCGATCGGGTAGCGACCGAGGTTGACGAAGCGGGCGGCGTCGGCGGTCTTCATGCGGAGATGCTCCTGCTCCAAACCCAGCGTCGGATTCTACCCCCAGGGATGGCGGTACGGCGCCGTCCGGGCCGTTCGCGTGCCGGCCCAGGGCCTTCCGCGCTCACTCGAGGCGCCTAGCGAACCAACTAGTCGCCAAGAGTTCCCTATTCAATTTCCAATTCTCAAGGTTCACAATGAATTCGTCCAATGATAGGTCTTGCGGCGGAAATCCGGCCTCGCCGGCGGCCGCGCCATGATGGCCCCCGCGCCCGATTCCGGCATAATCGGCGCCCCCCGCGTGGGCTCGGACCCGGCCGGCGAGGCATCTGCGTCGGCGCGGATCGCGGATCAGGTGACGACAGGAAGCCAGGACGCCATGCAATCTCTCAGCGATATCGATCTCAGGCTGCTTCGCGTCTTCGTCAGTGTCGTCGAATGCGGCGGCTTCTCCGCGGCGCAGTCGGAGCTGGGCCTGTCGCAGTCGACGGTGAGCAACCACATGGCCGCGCTCGAGACGCGGCTCGGCTACCCGCTCTGCAAGCGCGGCCGTGGCGGCTTCGAGCTCACGCCGCGCGGGCTCGAGATATACGAATCCGCCAAGGACCTGTTCCAGCATCTCTCGAATTTCTCGATCCGCGCGCGGAACCTGAAGGAGCGCCTCAGCGGCGAACTCATCATCGGGTCGCTCGACGCCACCGTGACCGATCCGGAATCGCCGCTATGCCGTGCGATCCGAACCTTCAACAACCGCAAGAACGAGGTTCATATCGTCCTCGGCTGCTTCGAGCCGGGCGAGCTGGAGCGTCGGGCGCTGCAGGGCCGCATTCATCTCGCGGTCGGCACCTTCCACAAGAAGATCGACGGTCTCGTCTATGCCCCCCTCTACCAGGAACGCCAGCTGCTCTACTGCTCGGCGGACCACCCGCTCGCGAGCCGCGCCCAAACCGCCGAGGAAGACGACCTTCGCGAACTCGGCGCCTGCATCCGGGGCTATTGGGGCCACCGGCATCTCTTCGACCTCGGCAACGAGCGCTACAACGCGACCTGCTTCGACATGGAGAGCCAACTCACGCTGATCCTGTCGGGCGGCTATATCGGCTTCCTGCCGAGCCATTTCGCGAAGGGCTGGGTCGCCGGCGGGCAGCTCGTGCCGATCCGGCCGGAACGCTATTCCTTCTTCTGCAAGTTCCAGCTCGTCTACCGGCGCGAAGCGCTGATGAACCTCCTCGTCAAGACCTTCATCGACGAGGTGACGAGCGCGGCCGCCGAATATCAGAGGGTCAACAAGCCCTTGATCCGCACGCCCGTACTCGACATGCGGACGCCCTCCGGCCCGAATGCGGCCCCGATCAGCAGTCTGCGGGCGGGCGAAAAGCGCGGCCGCTGAGGCGCTACCCGACCAGCAGCCGCGCGAGGCTGCCCCGGATGGTCGCCGGAATCTCGACCGGCCGCATCGTCTCGCGATCGACGAAGACGTCGATGACATGGCCCGACGCGGCCGCATCGGTTTCCTCTTCCACGAAGAGGCTCATTTCGTAACGCACGCTGGTGGTGCCGAGCCGGCCGACGCGCAACCCGGCATTCACCACCTGCGGAAAGCTGATCGACTTCCGGTAGCGGCACATGGTCTCGGCGGTAACATGGATCACCGCGCCGCCCGCCATGTCGTGGCCGTTGACGCGCGTCAGGTAGTCGTTGATGAGCGTATCGAAGAAGGAATAGTACACGACATTGTTCACGTGACCGTAAACGTCGTTATCCATCCATCGCGTCGGAATGGCGAGAAAATGTCGATAGCTGTTGCGGTCGGCCTGCGCCGAGATCGAGCTCGCATCCATCCTGACTCCTGGGCGCCGGTTGACGGTCATCGGATCCGCACGCAACGACGCGCGGGCGCCGCAGCTTTTCGGCCGGAACGAAGCGGGCTCGTTCGATCCGCGCCCGATCTCGCGGCGAAGCATCGCTGCAACTATCAAATCCCATCACGAAGTTCAACGGCCGCCGATGCAGAAATCACCTTGAGAAAACTCAGGCCTCACGACGAATTTCCGCCATGTAATCTTTCCGCTCCGGCGATAGGGTTTGGGCGACGTTGCGCGCAACATCCGCAGCGTCAACCGGGCACGTGGCCGACGCGCGGTTTGTCCGGCGGCCTCGCCCGGCAACGCCTGTCAGGCGCGGCGGAAGACACGCATGGGCCGGCGGCCCCTGCATGTGCTAACTCGGCTTCGCGGGCGGGATGGCCTGTCGCCCTCGATAAATAGCGACGAGGAGAGTCCGGCGCTTTGATGTCGCCGGAACGCTCGCTCGATCCAGAAAGACCAAGGGAGGACTCTTCGATGTTCGGATATGGGTTCCGGCGCGCTTCGCTTCGCAGCAGCTTCGGCGCTGCGGTCGCGCTCCTGGCATTCGCCGCGGCGCATTCCGCGGCCGCAGACACCACCGAGCTCAATGCGCTCGTCTGGTGCGATCACACCGACCCGGCCCTCCTCCAGCCCTTCGAGGAGGCCAACGACGTCAAGGTGAACGTGAAGGAGTATGACGGCACGGGCACGGCGCTGGCGCTGCTGGAGCAATCGCAGCCGGGCGATTGGGACGTCTTCGTTGTGGATGCGACCGACCTCGCGCGCGTCGCCGGGCTCGACATCCTCGCGCCGCTCGATCCGGCCGACTATCCTTGGGACGATATCCCCGAGAAGCTGCGCGATCCGACGCTGCTCTATGTGAACGACCAGCTCTATGGCGTGCCGGAGAAATTCGGCTACGTGACGGTGGCCTACGACAAATCCAGGGTCGATCCCGCGGACATGCGCGACGGAAACTTCCTCTGGGATCCCAAATACAAGGGCCGCATCGCGGTCTATGACTACTATCTGCCGGTGATGGGGCTCGTCGGGCTCGTCATGGGCAAGACGCCGGCGCAGCTTACCGAGGCCGATCTTCCCGCCCTGCAGGAAAAGCTCGCCGCGCTGAAGGCAAACGCCGCGCTCGTAGGCGACATCACCACCGTGCAGACCGCGCTCTCGACCGGCGAGGTCGACATCATCGTCGGCGGCGGCGAGTTCATCGTGTCGGGCCTTTCGGTCGAGAATCCGAACCTCGACTGGGTGCTACCGTCGCAGGGCGGCATCCGCTGGGAGCAGACTCTCGGTATCTTCAAGGATTCGACGCGGAAGGACCTCGCCAGGAAGTTCATCCAGTATATCCTCTCGCCCGAAGCGCAGGCGAAGCTCGCCACCTCTGCCTGTTTCTGGGGCATGCCCGTCAACATGAAGGCGACGCTGACGCCCGAGCAGAAGACCATCCTGCGCTGGGACGAGCAGCCCGGCTTCATCGAGCATTCCTATCCGAACCCCTCGCCGACGGTCGAATTCGACAAGAAAATGCAGGATAGTTGGGCCGATTCGATGCAGCGCTGAGGCCCCAGAACGGACCTTGTCGAGCCTGAACGAAACGCACGGAGATGCGGAACGCCTGGCCGCGCGCCGCGAAGCGGTGCGCGGCATCGGCTTTCTGTCGCCGGCGACGCTGTGGACCATGGCGTTCTTCGTGGCGCCGCTCGTCGTCATGGTCAGCTACAGCTTCTTCACCAAGCGCGGCACCGGCGTCGACACGGCCTTGTCGCTCGCGAACTACGAGCATTTCGCGGTGCGCGAGGTGCTGTGGGGCTCGCTCTTCAACTCGCTCGAGATCACGCTCTGGACGACCGGCATCAGCATCCTGCTGGCCTATCCCTTCGCCTATGTGCTGGCGTTCCGGGTGCCGGAGCGATGGCGGCGGCTTTGCCTCGTCCTTGCGATCCTGCCCTTCTGGACCTCCTACATCGTCCGGTCCTATGCATGGCTCCTGGTCCTCTCGCCGACCGGCGTGGTCAATCAGTCCCTGCTCTGGATCGGGCTCGTCGACGAACCGATCCGCCTCGCCTATAGCCGCGTCGCCACCGTGATGGGCTTCGTGCATTTCTTCACGATGCTGCTCACCCTCACGATCTACGCCAATCTGGTGCAGCTCAATCCGCGCTACCGCCTCGCCGCGGCCGACCTCGGCGCCAACGGCTGGCAGAGCTTCTACTACGTCCTGTTGCCGCTCAGCATTCCCGGCATCGTGGTCGGCGCCTTCACGACCTTCGTGATCTGCATCGGCGACTACATCATGCCGCAGATCCTCGGCGGCAATCGCGAGCTGGTGCTCCCGCAGGCGATCTTCTTCCAGGTCTCGCGCAATGCAGACCTGCCGCTCGCCTCGGCCATGTCCGTCATCCTCATGCTCGTGGTCGCCGTCGCCTATCTCGCGAGCGCGCGCTGGCTGCGAATGGATCGGCTGTGAGCGGGCTTCGGCCGCAGGATGTCGGCTCGCTCGGGCGGCGCATCGTCGGCGCCGCCGGCACCGCCATCGTCATCGCCCTCGCCTATCTCTTCATCTTCCTGCCGGTCGTCGTGCTGGTGCTGTTCTCGTTCCACGACGGCAGGGTCCCGGTGCCGCCTTTCCAGGGCCCGACGCTCGACTGGTACAAGATGATCCTCGGCGACGACCGGTTGATGTCGGCGACCGGCCATTCGGTCGGCATCGGCCTCGCCTCGGCCTTTCTCTCGACCCTGCTCGGGTTCCTCGCCGCCTTCGGCCTTGCGCGCCATGCGGTGCCGGGCGCCGGTTTCCTCCGCTGGTTCCTCGTGCTGCCGCTGACGGTTTCCTATCTCATCATCGGCATCGGACTGCTCATCGCGCTTTCCTATACCGGCCTGCCGAAGTCGCTCCTCGCGGTCATGGTCGGCCATGTGGTGATCAACCTGCCGCTGGCCTTCGCGATCTGCTTCAGCCAGCTCGGCGGGCACCAGGTCGTCTATGAGCGCGCGGCGCGCGATCTCGGCGCGACCGAGGGCCATGTGCTGATGCGGATCACCGTTCCGATGATGTGGCCGGCCCTCTTTGCCTCCTTCTGCCTCTGCTTCACCTTCTCCTGGGACGAGTTCGTCATCGCCTTCTTCCTCAGCAATTTCGACGTCACCCTGCCGGTCGAGATCTGGAGCATGCTGCGGACCGGACTCAACCCGATGATCAACGCGGCCGGGACGCTCGTCTTCCTGCTGTCGCTGATTTCGTTCCTCGCCTTCGAGATCCTGATATTCGGAAAGCGCGCACGCCATGGCCGAACCGCACCTGAAGCTTGAGCGGATCCGGAAGCTCTTCGGACGCCAGACGGTCCTCGCCGGGATCGACCTGGACGTGGAAGCCGGCCAATACGTGGTGCTGCTGGGCCCGTCGGGCAGCGGCAAGACCACGCTGCTCTCGATCGTCGGCGGCTTCACCGCCCCGACCTCGGGCACGGTGAAGATCGGCGGCAAGGACGTCACCCTCACGCCGCCGGTGCGCCGGCCGACCGCGACCGTCTTCCAGGACTACGCGCTCTTCCCGCATATGTCGGTCGGTTCCAATGTCGGGTTCGGCCTCACGATCCGGCATGTTGCGAAAGCGGAACGCGACCGGCAGGTCGAGCGCGCACTCGAAATGGTGGGGCTTTCGGGTTTCGCCGGCCGGCGCGTGCATGAACTCTCGGGCGGGCAGCGGCAGCGCGTGGCGCTCGCCCGCGCGCTGCTGGTCGAGCCGGAAATCCTGCTGCTCGACGAGCCTCTGGGGGCGCTCGATCTTCATTTGCGCAAGCAGATGCAGCACGAGCTGCGCCGGCTTCAGCAGAGCACCGGACGCATGTTCGTCCATGTGACGCACGATCAGGACGAAGCGATGGCGATCGCCGATTTCATCGTGATCCTCAATCGCGGCGCGATCGAGGATATGGGCCCGCCCGAGAAGCTCTATCAGCGGCCGGCAAGCCGCTTCGCCGCGACCTTCATGGGCGAAAGCACCCTGATCGACGGGCGCATCCTGCGGCAGGAAAGCGGCCAGGTGCTGGTGGAAACGCCGCTCGGAACGCTGCCGGCGAACGGCGCGGGGGCCGCGGGCACCGAGGTCACCATCGCCCTGCGGCCGGAAAACCTTTCGATCGGACCGGTCGGCGGTTCCGGCCTCCGGCTCTCTGCCGCGCGCATCGTCGAGACCGGGTTCCAGGGCAATCATCGGCGCGTGCGCGCGGTGAGCGAGACCGCGAAGCCGGTCGAGTTCCTGATCCGCATCGATCCGGAAGCCGAGATTTCCGTCGGCGCCGCCGTCACGGTCTCCGCCCGCCGCGAGCATCTGGTGCTGCTCGCCCGCTAACCCTGCCGCCCCGTCCGCGGCACTTTCCAGCGCCCCGCATAATTCGTACTGTCTCCCCCGCGTCGGCATCATCGCATCGAGGGGAGCCTGGCATGGCATCGCGCAACAAGGTCGCGCTCGTAACGGGCGCCGGCTCGGGTATCGGCAAGCAGGTGACGCTCGCGCTGCTCGAGGCGGGCTACGCGGTCGCGCTGGCGGGACGACGCAAGGGGCCGCTGCAGGCGGTTGCCCAGGCCGCGGGCAAGAGCGGCGAAACGCTGGTCGTGCCGAGCGACGTCAGCAAGCCCGCCTCGGTGAAGTCGCTCTTCGCCAGGATCGCAAAGCGCTTCGGCCGGCTCGACCTGCTCTTCAACAATGCCGGCATTGCCGCGGCGCCGGTACCGCTCGACGAGCTCTCCTTCAAGGAATGGCAGGCGGTCGTGGATATCAACCTGACCGGCTCGTTCCTCTGCACCCAGGAAGCGTTCCGGCTGATGAAGCGCCAGCGGCCCAAGGGCGGGCGCATCATCAACAACGGATCGATCTCAGCGCATGTGCCGCGCCCCAACTCCGCCCCCTACACCGCCACGAAGCACGCCATCACCGGCCTCACCCGCTCGACCTCGCTCGACGGGCGCAAACACAACATCGCCTGCGGCCAGATCGACATCGGCAACGCCTCGACCGACATGACCCGGAGCATGACAAAGGGCATCGAACAGGCCCATGGCGGCGTCGCCGTCGAACCCACCATGCAGGTGCGGCATGTCGGCGAGGCCGTGGTCTTCATGGCGGGGCTGCCGCTCGATGCCAATGTGCAGTTCATGACCGTGATGGCGACCAGGATGCCCTATATCGGCCGCGGCTGAGCGCCTCGCCTTCGGCGGATTTCGGCCCGTTCCGGCGCGGCGGGACCGGTGCCATCCGGTGCTGTCCCGTGATATGAGACGGGACCGCCGACCCTTCGGCCCCGCTCCGACCCGCCGGCCGGCGCGGCGGAGGCCGGCCCGCCCGACGGAGGATTGTGACGATCGATGGCTTCCGACCCCGATCATCGGCCACGCCTGCATGTGATCGGCGGCGGTCTCGCCGGCAGCGAGGCGGCCTGGCAGGCGGCGCGCGCCGGCGTCGCGGTCACGCTCCACGAGATGCGGCCGGAACGGCGCACCGCCGCGCACCAGACCGACCGCCTCGCGGAACTCGTCTGCTCCAACTCCTTCCGCTCGGACGATGCCGACAACAACGCGGTCGGGCTGCTGCATGAGGAGATGCGGCGCGCCGGATCGGTCGTGCTCTGGGCGGCGGACCGGCACAAGCTTCCGGCCGGCGGGGCGCTCGCAGTCGATCGCGACGGTTTCGCGCAGGCCATCACGGACCGGCTCCTGGCCGAGCCGCTGATCCGCCTCCAGCGCGGCGAGGTCACGGCCCTGCCGCCGCCGGATTGGCCGCTCGTGGTGGTCGCGACCGGGCCCCTGACCGGTGCCGCGCTTGCCGATGCGATCGGCGGGCTCACGGGCGAGGCCTCCCTCGCCTTCTTCGACGCCATCGCGCCTATCGTCTATCGCGACACCATCGACATGGAGCGCGCCTGGTTCCAGTCGCGCTACGACAAGCCGGGACCCGGCGGCGGAACGGCCGATTACATCAATTGTCCCCTCGACAGGCCACAATACGAGGCCTTCATCGCGGCACTCCTCGCCGGCGAGAAGACCGATTTCAGGGCATGGGAGAAGGACACGCCTTATTTCGAAGGCTGTTTGCCGATCGAGGTGATGGCGGCGCGCGGCCCGGATACGCTGCGCTTCGGCCCGATGAAGCCGGTCGGGCTCACCGACCCGCGCACCGGCAGCCGCGCTCATGCGGTGGTGCAGCTCCGTCAGGACAATGCGCTCGGCACGCTCTTCAACATGGTGGGGTTCCAGACCAAGCTCAAACATGCCGAGCAGGTCCGCATCTTCCGGACGATCCCCGGCCTCGAACAGGCGGAGTTCGCCCGGCTCGGCGGGCTGCACCGCAACACATTCCTCAACAGCCCGCGGCTGCTCGATGGCGAGCTGCGGCTCAAGGCCGATCCGCGAATGCGTTTCGCCGGGCAGATCACCGGGGTCGAGGGCTATGTCGAGAGCGCCGCAATCGGGCTCCTCGCCGGACGGTTCGCGGCGGCCGAGGCGCAGGGCCGGGCCCTGCTACCGCCGCCGCCCACCACGGCGCTCGGCGCGCTGCACGCCCATATCACCGGCGGTGCCGCCGCCGAGAGCTTCCAGCCGATGAACGTGAATTTCGGCCTCTTCCCGCCGATCCCCGACCTGCGCGGCGGCCGCCGCGGCCGCGCCGAACGCAGGCCCGCTCTGGTCGCCCGCGCCCGCGCCGATCTGGGAGAATGGCTGGCAGCGAACGAGACGTCGTCCGCCGACACGCGCGCGAGCGCCTGACGTCCGCGCGATCGACGGCACAGATCGATCAGACACGCCCGATCAGACTGCGTCCCCAGAGGTGCCACACGCGCATCGGCGGCGCTTCCTGCACGCGGCGGTCGAAGAGATCGTAGCGCGCCTTCGCCAGCCGCTTGAGATAGAGCCGCGCCAGGCTGCCGGGCAACAGGGCTGGCAGCAGCGACCGCGGCAGGCAGCGCGCCGCAAGGGCGGCTTCGGCCAGCCGATGCTCCGCTTCGCGCGCGATATCGGCGGCGACGGCCGGCAGGCCGGCGGGCCGGCGAAGCTCGAGAATGTCCTCGGACCTCACCCCGTGCCGGTCGAGCAGGTTCCGCGGCAGATAGAGGCGGCGTGCCCGCGCATGGAACGGCACGGCGCGGATGAGGCCGGTCAGGGCCGCCGCGATGCCAACGGCACGTCCTGCCGCCCTGGCCCGCTCGCTCCGCCCCGCCTCGCCGAGGCATTCGAGGGCGAGCAGCACCAGCTCGCCCGCCGTGCCCTCCGCATAGTCGATGAGCGCGGGCAGGTCGGCCGGCGGCTCGCTCTCCATGTCGCGCTCGCGCGCATCGACCAGCCGGTCGAGTCGAGTCCGCTCGAGGCCATGGCTGCGGATCGCGGCGGCCAGCGGCTCGATCACCGCATGCCGGTAAGGCCTGGCTTCGTAGATCGCCGCGATCGCGTCGCGCCACCATTGCAGGCGGATCCGGCCCATCATGGGCTCGCTCACCGCCTCGCGCGCATGGGCCAGCTCGAAGTTGAAGGCGTAGAGAGCGAACAGCGACTCGCGTCGGTCGGACGGCGCGAAGAGCGCCGTCAGGAACCGGTCGCGATCGTGCCGGCGCACGACCTCCCCGCAATAGGACAACGCTCCGTCAGCCATTCCCATTTCTTCCCTGGGGCAATATCCGCATTGAACCCACAAGGTCTTGCGTTAAAATCCATCCTAGATCGAATAGCCCAACAAGGGGGATACGATGAAGAACCCGCTCGAGAACCTGCATTCGACGTTGCTGATAGGCTTCGGCCTTGCCGTCATCGCCGTGCTTATCCTGCATGTCGGACAGATCGGCGAACATGCCTTCTGGGCGTTCATCTTCCGCTGGATCCACGTCCTGGCCGGCATCCTCTGGATCGGGCTGCTCTACTACTTCAACTTCGTCCAGATCCCGTCCATGCCGAAGATCCCGGACGACCAGAAGCCGGCGATCAGTAAGGTCATCGCGCCGTCGGCCCTGTTCTTCTTCCGCTGGGCCGCGGCGGCGACCGTGCTGTTCGGGCTGATTACCGCCCTGATGAACGGCTATCTGGTGGAAGCGCTGACCTTCCAGTCGCCGTTCGTGACCATCAGCATCGGCATGTGGCTCGCGCTCATCATGGCCGCCAATGTCTGGTTCGTGATCTGGCCGAACCAGAAGAAGGTGCTGGGCATCGTCCAGGCCGATGCGGACGCCAAGAAGAAGGCGGGCCGGCTCGCCATGCTGGCGTCGCGCACCAACACGATGCTGTCGATCCCCATGCTCTATTGCATGGTGGGGATGCAGAACGTCGGCTGATCGGGGCGTTTCCCGGAATTGCGGACGGGGCCCTTCGGGGCCCCGTTTCGTTTCGGCCGGTCGCTCTTACGGCAAGGCGATAAGCGCTGCCGCCACCTTCCGGCCCTCCGCCATCAGCACATTGTAAGTGCGGCAGGCGGCGCCGGTGTCCATCGGCTCGATGACGATGCCCGCCTCCCGAAGCGCCGCCCGCAGGGCGCCGGGCAGAAGCGCCATCCGCGTCCCGCAGCCGAGGATCAGCAATTCCACCTTGCCCTCGCGTCCCGCCTCCATCACCGGTCCGAGGCTTTCCTGCGTCAGCCCCTCGAGCGAGCCCAGGTTCCATTCCGTCGTTCGGTCGGTGAAGACGAGGATCGACCCGTGGAACGTCCGGCCGCTCACGCGGAAGCGCGAGGGCCCGTAGCTCTCGATGATCTGATTGCCGCTCGGAATGAGAGGAGTAACGTCCATCGGGCGACGAACCTCATGCTCGTTCGGCTGGCGACCGCCGCGCTACAAATCCGCCAACTGCCGTCCGGAAACAGAGCCTCAGCGTCGCTCGGTCGCGCTCGCGGGCGTCGGGGCCGTCTCCGCGTCATCCTTGCGGCGGCGGAGGTTCATATAGACCAGCATCGGCGTCGCGACGCAAATGGTCGAATAGGTGCCGATCACGATGCCCCAGGTCATGGCGAGGCTGAAACCGCGCAGCGCAGGCCCACCGAACAGCAGGAGCGCCAGCACCGCGAGGAAGGCGAGGCCGCTGGTCATGATGGTCCGGGTCAGCGTGCGGTTGATCGAGAGGTTGATCAGCTCTCGCATCGGCATCTTCTTGTAGCGCCGCAGCTCCTCGCGGATGCGGTCGTAGATCACCACGGTATCGTTGACCGAGAAGCCGGCGATGGTGAGCACGGCCGCGACGACGTTCAGGTCGAACTGGATGCCGAGAAGCGCGAAAAGACCCACGGTCGTGATGCAATCGTGGAACAGCGCCACGATGCAGTTGACCGCGAACTGCCATTCGTAGCGGAACCAGACATAGGCCATGATGCCGAAGAGCGCGAGCACGGTCGCGATGGTGGCGTCGCGGATCAGCTCGTCGCCGACCTTCGGCCCGACATATTCCGATCGGCGGAACTGCACCGTGGGCCCAAGCGAATCCTTCACCTTCTGGATGGCGGCGATCTGCGCGCCTTCGGCGTCCCCCTGGCTTTGCAGCCGTATCAGGACGGTGTCGGCCGATCCGAACTCCTGCAGCGCCACTTCGCCGAGGCCGAGATCCGAGAGCTGCTCGCGCATCGAGGCGAGGTCTGCGGGTCCTTCGGTCTTCACCTCCATCAGGATGCCGCCAGCGAAATCCACGCCGAACTCCAGCCCCTTGAAGGCGATCAGCAGGATCGACCCCACCACCATGATCACCGAAATGAGGAAGGTGACCTTGTGGAATCGGAGAAAGTTGATCTTGGTGTCATGGGGAATGACGTGAATGCCGCTGAACATCGCGCTACCTCAGATCGGAAGCCGTTGCGGCCGGAAGCGCCGGACCCACATCACGGTGAACAGCCGCGCGACCATCACCGCCGTGAACATCGAAACGACCGTGCCGATGATGAGGGTGACGGCGAAGCCCTTCACCGTTCCCGAACCGAAGAGGTAGAGGAACACGGCCGAGATGATGACGGTCAGATTCGAATCCATGATGGTCCCGGAAGCCGACCGGTACCCGGCATCGAGCGCATTGACCGGACTGCGTCCGGCGCGGACCTCCTCGCGGATACGCTCGTGGATCAGCACGTTCGCGTCGACCGCCATGCCGAGGCTGAGCACCATGCCGGCGATGCCCGGCAGCGTCAGCGTCGCCTGCAGGAGCGACATCGCGCCCAGCAGCAGCACGAAATTGAACACGAGCGCGATATTGGCGAAAACGCCGAAGAGCCCGTAGGTCAGCAGCAGGGCGACGCAGATCAGCACCAGCCCCATGACGCTCGCGATCTTGCCCGCGGCGATCGAATCCGCGCCGAGCTCCGCACCGACGCTGCGTTCCTCCAGCACGGTCAAGGGCGCAGGCAGCGCGCCGCCGCGCAGCAGGATGGCAAGCTCGTTCGCCGACTGCGTCGTAAAGCTGCCGGAAATGACGCCCGATCCGCCGGTGATCGCATCGCGAATGACGGGGGCGCTGATGACCTTGTTGTCGAGCACGATCGCGAAGAGCCGCCCGACATTGTCGCGGGTCGCGTCGCCGAAGCGTTTCGCGCCGATGGAATCGAAGCGGAAGCTCACGACCGGCTGCGCGTCCTGGAACGTCGCCTGCGCATCGGTCAGGCTCTCGCCGCTCACCATGATGCGCTTCTGCACGACATAGTGACGCAGCGGGGTGCCGTCCGGGCCCATTTCCGTCGAGGGCAGCAGCTCGTCTCCGGGCGGAAGGTTGCCCGACATGACCTGCTCGGACGAGACCGACTCGTCCACGAAACGGAAGCTCATCTGCGCGGTCGTGCCGATCAGGTTCTTGATCGCCTCGGGATCGCGCACGCCCGGAAGCTGGATCAGAATGCGGTCGTCGCCCTGACGGACAATGGTCGGCTCGCGCACGCCGGTCTCGTCGATCCGGTTCCGGACGATTTCGATCGATTGCGCGATGACCTGCGCCTTGCGGTCGCGGATCGACCTGTCCGTCATCAGAACCCGGATCGACCCGTCGTCGCTGCTCGAGAATTCCATGCCGACCGCGATCGCGCGGATGCGCTCCTCGGCGTCGGCGAACTGGGCGGGATCGGTCAGCTTCAGCTCGGCGGCGTTTCCCGAGATCCGCAGGTTCTGGTAGCCGACGCGAGGGTTCGCCAGGGCCTGACGGATGCCGTCCGCGAGGTCGTCGAGCTGATGCTTGATGACCTGATCGGTTTCCACCTGATAGAGCAGATGCGATCCGCCCTGCAGGTCGAGCCCGAGGGTGATCTGGCCTTTCGGCATCCAGTCCGGCAGCTTGTCGAGCGCTTCGCGCGGAAAGAGGTTGGGCACCGCGAGCAGCGTGCCGAGCGCGAGCACGGCCACGATCAGAATGATCTTCCAACGCTGAAAATGCATCATGGCGCGAGCTCGGGACCGTAGGCGTACAAAGGCCGGAAACCGCGAGGCGGTGCGGGCGCGGCCTACTTCTTCTCCGGCGTCTCTTCCTCGTCGTCCGCGGCATTGGCCGCGACCGGCTCCGTCTTCGACACGACCTCTGTCACGGAGGAGCGCAGCGCGCGGACGCGCACGCCATCGGCGATTTCGATCTGCAGCTCGTTGTCGCCGAGCACCTTGGTCACGAGCCCGATGATGCCGCCGGAGGTCACCACGCGATCGCCGCGCCGTAGCGCCGAAACCATGTCGCGATGCTGCTTCATCTTCTTCTGCTGCGGGCGGATCAGGAGGAAATAGAAGACGACGAAGATCAGGACCAGCGGCAGGAGCTGGACCAGCCCGAATCCGCCGGCAGTCGTGGCGTCGGTGGCCGTTTGGGCATAGGCGGCGGAAATCAACATCCGGCGGGTCTCCTCGAGGGGGCGGGGCGTGGCCGCGGGACTATACCGGCTCAAGGCCGAATTGCAACCGGCCTCGACCGCCGGAAAGCCAAGGAATTCCATGGATTTCGGGGCTCCGGACCATGACATGAGGGGGGCGCCCTGCTAGGCTCCGCCGCGAATCCGAGCCCTACCGGTTGCCCCGCGATGTCCGATCCCGAAACCAATGCCCTGCTGAAGATCATCGCCGAAGCCCTGGAGCGCCTGGCGCCGCCGGCGCCCGCCGCCGCGGCGCTGAAGGGGGCCGATGCCTTTCTCTGGCATGCGCAGGGCGGCTGGCTCGAGCCGGTGCCCCAGGTCAACCGCGTCGATCTCGCCCTGCTGCACGGGATCGACCAGGCGCGCGACATCCTGCTCGCGAACACCCGGCGTTTCGCGATGGGACTTCCGGCCAACAACGCGCTGCTCTGGGGCGCGCGCGGCACCGGCAAGAGCTCGCTGGTGAAGGCCGTCCATGCGACGGTCGCGGCGGAGCTGCCGGGCAAGCTCGCCCTCGTCGAGATCCACCGCGAGGACCTGGCTTCGCTTCCCGTGCTGCTGCAGAAGCTGCGCGGCTCGGACAGGCGATTCCTGCTCTTCTGCGACGACCTCTCCTTCGACCAGGCCGACACCAGCTA
>CAZMUZ010000017.1:0-46496 GCA_964569315.1 uncultured Rhodospirillaceae bacterium
GAATCGAGCTTCGAGCGCTCCAGCACGCGATGGGTCGGCATCGGCAGCGGCACGCCCGACGCGGCCCGGTTGGCGAGGAACCTCGAAAGCGTCCCCTGCCGCGCGTCGAGATCCAGCGAAGCCACGCGATGGCCGTCGCGCAGCAGCGCTGCGATCACATGCATCGCCGTCGTGGATTTCCCGGACCCGCCCTTCTCGTTGCCGAGGCAGACGACATGCGGCCGCCGGGGCCGCCGGCCCTGCGAGCCGGGCAATCCGGTGACGGTCACGCCGGTCGAATCCAGATGGCGGTGTCGTGGAACACGGCCCCGCCCCGCGGCGGGCCGGGGTCGGCGCCGGTAAGGGCGTTGATGCCGATGCCTTCGACGAAAGCGCTGTTCGGCCAGACGCTCTCGACCACCACCACACCCGGCTGCAGCCCGTCGAAGCGGGCGGCATGGACCAGGATGTTGCCGCGGCGATTGCCGAGCCGGACCGGATCGCCCTCGGCGAGGCCGAGCCTTTCGCAGTCCTGCGGATGGATGAGGGCCGTCGGCCGCTTCTCGCGCGCCGTCGAGCTGGGCGTCTCGGTGAAGCTCGTATTGAGGAACTGGCGGGCGGGCGCGGTCACCAGCCGGAACGGATGCTCCTCGCTGGCCGCCTCGAGGAAGGGCGGGTGGTCAGGCAGTTCCGGCATGCCCTCGTCCGCCACGCCGAGGGCGCGCCAGTCGGGCCGGAAGCGGAACTTGCCCTCGGGATGGCCGAAGCCGTCGAGGAAATGGCTGGTCTCGAAGCTCTTGGCGCAGTCATGGCCGCCCTTGGCATGGAGCGCATCGGCGCCGGGATAGCCCGAGGTCTTGAGGGTCCAGTCGATGATCTCCCACTCGGTCATGTGGAAGCCGCGATGCTCGGCGCCCAGCCGGTGCGCCAGCTCGCAGATCACATGATGGTTCGGCCGCGCCTCGGCGAAGGGCTCGACGACCTTGCGCGCGACCTGCAGCGTGGTGTGGC
Organism: uncultured Rhodospirillaceae bacterium; assembly: GCA_964569315.1. Classification (GTDB taxonomy): domain Bacteria; phylum Pseudomonadota; class Alphaproteobacteria; order Dongiales; family Dongiaceae; genus CADEFF01. The sequence goes on from CAZMUZ010000017.1 coordinate 991, forward strand.
CGCCGGCGATGTAGATGTCGTCATGCTCGAGGAAGGTCGTGGCCGGCAGGACGATATCGGCCATCGCCGCCGTATCGGTCATGAACTGCTCATGCACGCAGACGAAGAGGTCGTCGCGCGAGAAGCCTTCCCGCACCTTGACCGATTCCGGGCAGACCACCATCGGATTGGTGTTCTGGATCAGCATGGCGGTGACCGGCGGCCCGTCGCCGAGATCCTTGCGGTCGCCGGTCAGGACCGGTCCCAGCCGCGACTGATCGAGCAGCCGGATCGACGGGTCGAGCTTGTCGCGCCCGTCGATCAGCGAGCGGTCGAGCTCGTAGAGCGAGCGGTTCGAATAGAGCGCCCCGCCGCCCTTATATTGCCAGGCGCCGGTGACGGCAGGCAGGCAGGAGACGGCGTGCGAATTGGCGGCGCCGTTGCGCGAACGGGAGAAGCCGTAGCCGACGCGGAGGAAGCTCCGCTTGGTCCGGCCATAGAGCCGCGCGAAGCCGACGATCTCCTCCACCGGGAGGCCGGTGATCGCCGACGCCCATTCCGGCGTCCGCGTGCTCAGATGCTGCTGCAGCCGCTCCGGGCAGTCGGTGTATTTCCGCAAATAATTCCAGTCGGCATAGCCCTCCTGGAAGAGCACATGCATGACCGCCGCGGCGAGCGCGCCGTCGGTGCTCGGCTTCGGCGCCAGGTGGATGTCGGCCGCCTCGGCCGTGCCGGTGCGATAGGGATCGACCACCACGAACTTCGCGCCGCGCTTCTTTGCGCGCGCGATATGGGTCATCAGATTGACCTGGGTCGCGACGGGATTGCCGCCCCACATCACCACCAGGTCGGAATCGGTGCCGATCTCGCGCGCATCCGCGCCCCGCACCACGCCATGGCCCGCGAGCCAGCCGCCGTCCGACAGCGCCACGCAGATCGTCTGATATTCGCGCGAGTAGCGCATCGCGTGACGCAGCCGCTCGATGCCGTCGCGCTGCACCAGCCCCATGGTCCCGGCGTAGAAATAGGGCCAGACCGCTTCGGAGCCGTAGCGCTGGGCCGCCTTCACGAAGGCGTCCGCGACCGTGTCGAGGGCGGCCTCCCAGGAGATCGGCTCGAAGGCCGAAATGCCCTCGCCCTTCGGGCCGACGCGGCGCATGGGATGCGCGATCCGGTCGGGATGATGCTGGCGCTCGGCGTAGCGCGCGACCTTGGCGCAGACGACGCCGGCCGTGTAGTCGTTGCGCGACGAGCCGCGGACCTTGCCGATGCGGCGCTCGTCGATCCGTTCGACCTCCAGCGCGCAAACGCTGGGGCAGTCGTGCGGGCAAACCGAGGGCATGAGATCGAGCGGCATGGCGGCGGAGACTAGCATGGGCACGGCGCCTCATGCGAGGCCCTGCCGCCTGCCGTAGCCATCTTAACGGCGCACGAATCGGTTGCGAATCGAGCATGGCGCGCATGCCGGATCGGTATCGGCGAACCCTCGCTTCGCGGGCAGCCTTCAGGCATTCTGGCGCCGGCGCGGAAATGCGGCCGCATTTTCGTCGGCTGGCGGGGCCCCCGCGACCGAATTCGGACCCTTCGAGCATGACGGAGAGCGGAAGCGCGACGAAACCGGGGTTGCACTATCAGCCGGTGCGCGCGCTTCTCTACATGGCCCTCGCCGGCTTCAGCCTGACCTTGCTCGATGTCGGGGTGAAGTGGCTGACGACCGACTACACCCCGCCGCAGATCGCCTTCCTCCGCTACATGATCGGGATCGGCTTCGCGATCGCCATCGCCTCGCAGGCCGGCGGGGTGCGCACCCTGAAGACGAAGCGCCCGTTCGGCCATCTGCTGCGCTCGGCGCTCAACCTCGCGACCATGCTCACTTTTTATTACGCGCTTGCGAGGCTGCCGCTCGCCGACGCCATCGCCATCGGCTATGCCGGGCCGCTCTTCATGACCGTGCTGTCCGTGCCCCTGTTACGGGAGCGGGTCGGGCCGCGGCGCTGGGTCGCGGTGCTGCTCGGCTTCGCCGGGGTGGTGATGATCCTCCGGCCCTCGCATGCCGGCTTCGATACCGGATCGCTGCTGGCGCTCAGCTCCGCTTTTCTCTATGCCCTCACCCTCATCACCTCGCGCCAGCTCAGCGCCACCGAAAGCAGCCACACCATGCTTTTCTACTATTCGGCCTCGGTGCTGGTCGCGATGGGCGCGACCATGCCGTGGCTCTGGGTGACGCCGCGCTGGGAGGATGTCTGGATCATCGTTCTCGTGGGGATTTCCGGCAGCGTCGGCCAATACGCCCTGACCCAGGCCTTTCGCTACGGCGAGGTGTCGCTGCTGGCGCCGATGGACTATGCGACGCTGCTCTGGGCGACGATCTTCGGCTTCCTCGTCTGGAACGAGCTGCCGGATCTCGCGGTGGTGGTGGGTGCTGCGATCATCATCGCCAGCACGCTCTATATCGTGCATCGCGAGACGCGGCAGAAGCGCACCGTGGTCGGGCGTCCTTCATGAGCTCGATCGGGCGGCACAACATGCCGGTCAAGGCGGTGCTGCTGATGATCGGCTCGGTCACCTGCTTCTCCGTTCAGGACGCCGCCTACAAGTGGCTTACCGACGGCTACGACGTGACCCAGATCCTGTTCTTCGGGCGCATCTTCGCCTTGCCGCTGGCGGTGGTGCTCGCCATGCGCGCCGGCGGCATCCGCACGCTTGCGACGCGGCGGCCGCTCGCCCATCTGGGGCGCGCCTGCTGCACGATCGTGACGCTGATGCTGTTCCTTTACGGATTGCGCATCCTGCCGCTCGCCGATGCGATCGCGATCGGCTTCGCAGCCCCCCTCTTCACCACGGCCCTCTCGGTGCCGTTGCTGAAGGAGCGTGTGGGGCCGCGCCGCTGGGCGGCCGTGCTGATCGGCTTCGTCGGCGTTCTGGTGATCCTGCAGCCCGGCAGCACGGGCTTCAGCTTCGGCGGGCTGCTGGCGCTCGGCTCGGCTTTCACCTACGCGTTCCTGCTGATCATCTCGCGCGCACTCGCCTCGACGGAGAGCGGCCCCTCGCTCATGTTCTGGAACAGCCTCGGCATGTTCGTCGTCATGGGGACCGCGATGCTGTGGGAATGGCGTACCCCGGTAGGCCACGACATCTGGGTCTTCGCCGCGATCGCGATGATCGGCGCGATCGGCCAGTTCTTCGTGACCGAGGCCTTCCGCTTCGGCGAGGTGTCGCTGCTGGTGCCGATCGAGTATCTCGGCCTGATCTGGGCGACCCTGCTGGGCTATCTGCTGTGGGACCAAGTGCCGACCGCGATGGTGCTCGCGGGCGCCGGCATCATCATCGCGAGCAGCGCCTATATCATCCATCGCGAGACGAAGCAGAAGCGCCCCACCCCGCCCGAGACGCACCTCCTCGAAACATGACGGACGAGATCGATTGCGTGGTGATCGGCGCCGGCGTGATCGGGCTTGCGGTCGCCCGGGCGCTGGCGCTCTGCGGCCGCGAGGTGGTGCTGCTGGAGGCGACCCGCGAGATCGGCAGCGCCACCAGCTCGCGCAACAGCGAGGTCATCCATGCCGGGATCTACTATCCGAAGGACAGCCTCAAGGCGCGACTCTGCGTCGAGGGCCGCGACCGGCTCTACGCGTTCTGCGCCAGCCATGGCGTGCCGCATCGCCGTCTCGGCAAGCTGATCGTCGCCACGGCCGACGCGCAGCGCGCCGAGCTCGAGGCACTGGCGGCCAGGGCCGCCGCGAACGGCGTCGCGGATCTTCTGCCGCTCGAGCGCGCCGGGATCGCGAAGCGCGAGCCCGCGATCTCGGCGGTCGCCGGGCTGTTCTCGCCCTCGACCGGCATCATCGACAGCCATGGCTACATGCTGGCGCTGCGGGGCGATGCCGAGGCCGCAGGCGCGATGATCGCCTTCGACAGCCCGGTCCTCGGGGGCGAGGCGAAACCGAACGGCATCCTTCTCCGGGTCGGCGGCGGGGCCGCAATCGAGATTCTCTGCCGCCATCTCGTCAACGCAGCCGGGCTCGGCGCCCAGGCGGTGGCACGCGCCATCGCGGGGCTCGATGCGACCCTGGTGCCGCCGCTCCATTACGCCAAGGGAAACTACTTCGTGCTCGCCGGCCGCACGCCCTTCCGGCACCTGATCTACCCGGTGCCGGAACCGGCCGGGCTCGGCATCCATGTGACGCTGGACATGACCGGCGCCGCGCGCTTCGGCCCCGATGTGCAATGGATCGACCGGATCGACTATGCGGTCGATCCCGGCCGGGCGGCCTCCTTCTACGCCGCGATCCGGCGCTACTGGCCGGGCTTGCCGGACGGTGCGCTGCTGCCGGGCTATGCCGGCATCCGTCCGAAGCTGCAGCCGCCGGGCGGCGCGGCGGAGGATTTCATGATCCAGGGGCCGGCCGCGCATGGCGTGCCGGGGCTGGTCAATCTCTACGGCATCGAATCGCCGGGCCTGACCGCGTCGCTGGCGCTCGCCGATCTGGTCGCGGACGAACTCGCGCTCGATTGATTCCGGCTCGGCCGCAGGGCTCAGGGGTCGCCGGGCACGCCATAGGCGGGCGCCGAGGCCGGATCGACGGCGCGCGTCTGGTAGTCCTCCATTTGCGGCTGGTAGGCCTCCCAGAGACCGCGCAGCGCCGCGATCGGGCCGCTGTCATGCCAATCGACGCGGAGATCCACGAGCGGCCAGACGCGGTCCCGCACCACGAGGAGCCCCGCCGAATGGATCGGCCCCATCTCGCCGCCGGTCGCCACCCCTGCCTCGATCGATTTGAGGAGCCGCTCCGCGAGATGCCCCGTCGTCGCCTCGAATCCCCGCGCCATCGCGACCGGAACCTCGGTCGTGCGCAGCAGATTGCCGGCGGCGACGCAGTTCCTGCCGGCCGCGACGTTGTTGGTGCCGAGGGTCTTCTTGCCGGTATGGGCAGCGGTGCGCCCCTCGCGGTCGATCATGGTGATCTGGCGATAGTCGGTGTGCTTCGAGCTTTCGAGCACGCGCTTCAGCGCCTCCGGCGCCGACAGCCCCTGCGCCATCAGGTCGAGCCCGCGCGGCCCGATCCCGGGATCGGTGATGTTCTGGGTCGAGACCGCACCGACGCCCGAGCGCGCCCAAGGGCAGCGGCTCGCGACCGCGATGCTCGAGGTGGTGATGGCAACGCCGAACATCCCCGTCTCGGCGCAGCGCCCGATGACGGAGAAGGTCATGCCCGTGCCGCCCGCCGCTTGGCCTTCGGCTTCGCCGCGGGCTTGCGCCCGGCATTGACGCGCTCTTCCGGAATGACCGCCCAGGCGTCGATCTCCATGACCCATTCCGGCCGGGCGAGGCCCTGGACGATGAGGCCGGTCGAGCAGGGATAGACGCCCTTCAGCCACTTGCCGATGACGCGGTAGACCGGCTCGCGATAGGCGCGGTCGGTGAGGTAGATCGTGGTCTTGCAGATATCCTCGAGCCGGCCGCCCTGCTCCTCGAGCAGCGCCTTCACGTTGCGCATGGCCTGCTCGGCCTGCGCGGCCGGATCGCCGACCCCGACCATCTTGCCGTCGAGCGACTGGCCGACCTGGCCGCGCAGGAAGACATGCGTGCCGGCGGCGCGCACCGACATGCAGAGATCGTTGTCGAGGCTCTGCTCGGGATAGGACTTCTTGGTGTTGAACTTGCGCTTGCGGATATGTGCCATGACGGCGGTTCCCCTGTTCGGATGGATCGGACGGCGGCGAAGCGGCGACGGGCGTGGCGCAGCGGATCGACCTTGCCGAGACGCAGACGCGCCGATGCCGGCTTTCCGGCATCGGGCGACGTTCAGCGTCGATCGGCGGTCGGCGTCCCCGGCCCCGTGGCCGCTATTTCTTCCCTTGCTGCATGACCTTGTCGGAGAGGCCGGCCGATTTCCGGACGAAGTCGAGCGGCACGCTGAAATCGAAATTCGTGTAGACGGCGTTCAGATGGGCGAAGGGCGGCGACTGCGCGAAGAGCTCGAAGGTCACGCGATGGCCGGCATAATCGGAATTCAGCAGGTCGCGCGCGAAAGCAAGCAGCTTGCGCCGGTCCTCCGCCTCCCAGAACTCGTTCACATGGTAGTATTTGTCGAGCCAGGCCTTGATCTCCGGCTGGTCGAAGGTGGCGCTGTCCGGCGTCACGCAGATCTGGCCGCCGCAAAGCTCGCGCGCGATATGCATCATCGCCGGCAGCTTGGAGCAGGCCTGCACGCGGCCGGTATAGAGCAGCGACTGGTTCGGCATCAGCAGCCCGGCCGGGCTCTTCTGCGCGGTGGCGATCGCCGCGGTCAGGTGCGCATTGATGGTCTCGCGGTAGGTCGCGAGCTCGGCCAGCTTCTCGCGCACCGCCTGCTGCGAATCGAGGCCGGTCTGGCGCACGTTGAAGAGCGCGGCGCCGATCATCATGTCGGCGATGGTCTGGATGCGCTGCACGAAGGGGAAGGCGCTGTAGCGGTGCAGCGTGCCGCGGATGAAGCTCGCCGCCTTCGTATGGCGGTAGAACAGCACGTTCTCCCACGGGATCAGCACGTTGTCGAACACGAGCAGCGTATCGACCTCGTCGAACTTGTTGGCGAGCGGGTAGTCCCTGGCCGGGGCGCGGCCGGCGAAGCCGGTCCGGCAGATATGCTTCAGGCCCGGCTGGTGCATCTCGCAGATGAAGCCGACGGCGTAGTCCGACAGCTTGTCGTCGCCCCAGTTGGCGATGGTCGGCTTGACGAAGGCCTGGTTCGCATAGGCGGCTGCGGTCTCGTATTTCGCGCCGCGCACCACGATGCCGGCATCGGTCTCCTTGACCACATGCAGCAGCATGTCCGGATCCTGGTCCTGCGGCCGCTTGGAACGGTCGCCTTTCGGATCGGTGTTGGCGGAAACGTGGAAGGTGTCGGAGCGGAGTGCCTTCCAGATGTGGCTCTTGATGTTCTCGGCGAAGCGGTCGTCGACCTGGCGCAGCATGTCCTGGCCGTCATAGAGCGACCACATCTCGCCGATCGTCTCGTCGCCGACGCGGATCACCACGCCGCCGAGGTCGTTCATCACCGTATCGACGGCGCGGCGCTTGTCGTGCCAGTCCTGCTGGGTCTTCGGCAGGCGGTAGCCGATGCAGTTGGTCTCCTTCGTCTCGTCGTCTGCATAGGTCATGATCGAGGCGGTGCGGTTGTCGTGCGCCATGTCGTAGATGCGCGCCCGCGCGTCCACGATCGGCTTGAAGGCGGGGTGCCGGGTGACGTCCTTCACCCGCTCCCCGTTCATCCACACCTCGCGCCCGTCGCGGATCGAATCGCGATACTGCTCGCCCGTCCTGATCATGCTCGCCTCCCCAGCCGGGGCCGGTCGGCCGGCCCCGCTGACCGGAGTGTGCGGCGGACCGTCGCAAAGGCAAAATATTTTTTCTCGAAACACTGCATCGGAAAACCCGATGCAGTGTTTCCCGCACGATCAGGCATGAACCGGTGCCCGGCGTTGCGCCCAGGGCGCCGCCTGCTCGAGCTGCGCTGCGAGCTTCATCAGGGTCGCCTCGTCGCCGAAGCGCCCCGCGAACTGCAGCCCGACCGGCAGCCCGTCCGCCGACCAGTGCAGCGGGAGGCTGATGGCGGGCTGGCCGGTGATGTTGAAGATCGGGCAGAAGGGCGAGTAGTGCACGATGCCCTTCGGGCCGAGGCGATGATCGCGGAAATCCGGATTGCTGAGGGCGAGGCGGCCGATCTTCGCCGGCGGCTCGGCGAGCGTCGGGCTCAGCAGCAGGTCGTAATCGACGAAGAATCTTGCGACCGCCCGCCCGGTGGCATGGACCGTGTTGATCGAGGCGAGATAGTCCGGACCCGAGAGGGTGCGGCCGAGCTCCGCCGCGCTCCGGATCGTCGGGTGCAGCTCGCCCTGCTGCGGCTGCCGCCCGAGCGCCGCCGACCGCTGATCGACCGAAAGCGCGGTGCCGCAGGCGACGATCTTCGACCAGGCCTGCATGGCCTTGTCGAAATCGAAGCTCGGCTTCGCCTCGATCAGCTCGTGGCCGAGCGAGGCGCAGAGCTTCGCCGTCGCCTCGACCGCCGCCTTGCATTCGGGATGGATCGCAGCGCCGGTGAAGCTCGTCGTCATGAAGGCGATCTTGAGCCGCTTCGGCGGCGACTTGATCTCCTCCATCAGCGGTCGCGCCATCGGCGGCGCCCAGTAGGGCTGGCCGAGATCGGGGCCCGCGATCGCGTCGATCGCCGCGGCCGTGTCCCGTATGCTCCGCGACAGCACGCCGTCGATCGACATGCCGCCCCAGCCCTCGCCCGCCGCCGGCCCGTCCGGCAGCCGCGCGCGCGTCGGCTTCAACCCCACGAGCCCGCAGCAGGAGGCCGGGATGCGCACCGAGCCGCCCCCGTCCGAGCCGTGCGAGAGCGGCAGGATGCCGGCGGCCACCGCCGCCCCCGCCCCGCCGCTCGAGCCGCCGGAGCTGTGCTCCAGGTTCCAGGGATTGCGCGTCGGCGCGCCATAGACGTCGCCTTCGGTGGTCGGGCCGACGCCGAGCTCGGGCGAGGTGGTGCGGCCGAAGGTGACGAGGCCGGCCGCCTTCAGCCGCAGATAGATCTCGGAATCGTAGGTCCAGTCGTAGTTCGCGAAGAATCGCGAGCCGTTATGGGTACGGTAGCCGACCGCCTCCGCACCGAGATCCTTGAGAAGGAACGGCACGCCGGCGAAGGGACCCGGGGGCGGCCCGTCGGCGATCGCCTCGCGCGCCTTGTCGGCCGCGACATGCACGACGGCGTTGATCTTCGGATTGACCCGTTCGGTTCGCGCCAGCGCCTCTTCGAGCAGCTCGCCCGCGCTCACCGCGCGCTTCTTCACCAGCTCTGCAAGACCGAGCGCGTCGTATTTGTCGTACTCCGGAAAGCCCGCCATCGTTCCCTCTTCGAAATAATGCCGGGACGCGCAAATCCGCCCCGGCCGGGGACAGCCTGCCCGATGCCGCGGGGCGCTGGCGACGGAAAAATGCCGCAGGCCCGGCCGCAAGCCCGATTGACCCCGACGTTGCATCGGAAAATTATGGTGGCTTCGCCTGCTGAATAGCGATGGCCGATGCAGCCGACCCTGAAGCAGCTCCGCTATTTCGTCGCCGCCGCCGACGCCGGCAGCATCACCGGCGCGGCGCGGCAGCTCAACATCTCGCAGCCTTCGGTCTCGGCGGCGATCGCGGAGATCGAGCAGAGCTTCGCGCTCCAGCTCTTCGTCCGGCATCACGCGCAGGGCCTCTCGCTGACCCCGGCGGGCCAGCGGCTCGCGATCGAAGCCCGGTCGCTCCTCGCCCATGCCGAGGAGCTGCGGCAGGGCGCGCTCGATCTTGCGGGCAAGCCCGCGGGCGAGGTGGTGGTGGGCTGCTTCCAGACCTTCGCGCCGATGGTCGTTCCGGGGCTGCTGCGCGCGGTCAAGGCGCGCTACCCCGATCTCGGGGTGCGCCTGCGCGAGGACCATCTCGAAGGGCTGCTGGACGGGCTCCGGCACGGGCGGCTCGACCTCGCCCTCACCTACGACCTCGATCTCGACGGCAGCTTCGATTTCACCGTCTGCGCCGAGGTGCCGCTGCATGTGATCCTCGCGGCCGATCATCGCCTCGCGGCGCGCAGCCGCGTGGCCCTCGCCGACCTCGTCGAGGAGCCGCTGGTGCTGCTCGGCCTTCCGCACAGCCGCGACTATTTCCTCTCGGTTTTCCGCGGGCTCGGGCTCGAGCCGCGGATCGCCCACGAAACCCCGAGCTTCGAAATGGTGCGCGGACTGGTCGCCAACGGGTACGGCTACTCCGTCATGCATTCGCGACCGGAAAGCGATCAGGCGCTCGACGGCCGGCGTCTCGTCTATCGTCCGGTGCGCGAAGCGGTGCGCGCCCACCGCCTCGGCATCGCCCGACTCGCAGGCAGCCGAACCACCCGGGCGGCGGCTCTTTTCCAGCAGTTTTGCGTCGCGCATTTCGCCGCCGCCGATGCGGCGGGCGGGCGACGTCGGTCCAAAATCATCTCCTAGTTTCAATAGCTTATTCTGACCCCGGGCGAGAGACTGCGACAATTCGCCGCCTCTCGGCTTTACACCCATCGGGCGCTGGGCCCATTATTTCGGCCGGCCGAACCATCCAGGGGGAAGGGGCGGTCCCCGTTCGGACGGAATGTGATCAGGTGCCGTTCCACGGCCTTCGGCGTTGCCTGCGAGGCTCGACCGGCGCCGCCGCGATGGCGAACGAATGCAACCATTAGGGGGAAAGCATGGCTGACGAAAAAGCCGGTATCCGTTATGAAACGGTCGGCTCGGACTATTTCGAGCAGCGGGGGATGCGGCGCTTCGCCCGCGTCGGCTCGCTCTGGGCGCTCGGCGTGGGCGCCGTCATCTCCGGCCATTTCTCGGGCTGGAACTTCGGCATCGGCGTCGGCGGCTGGGGCGGTCTTGCGATCGCCGGCGTCATCATCGGCATCATGTATATCGGCCTCTGCTTCTGCCTCGCCGAGATGTCGCCCGCCTTGCCGCACACCGGCGCCGCCTACTCCTTCGCTCGCTCCGCCATGGGCCCCTGGGGCGGCTATGTCACCGGCCTCGCCGAGAACATCGAGTATGTGGTGACGCCCGCCGTCATCACCTTCTTCATCGGCTCCTATATGGGCGGCATATTCGGGACGCCGGACGCCTTTCAGCCGGTCTGGTGGATCGTCTTCTATGCCCTGTTCCTCTTCTTCAACCTGCTGGGCGTGGAGCTCTCCTTCCGGGTCTCCGTCATCGTCACCTTGATGGCGCTGGCGGTGCTGGTGGTGTTCTGGATCAGCGCCATTCCCCACTTCGATTTCTCGCGCTACGCCCTCAATATCGGCGTGGACGAGACGGGCGCGATGATCGAGCTGCCGGAAGGCGGCGGACCGCTGCTGCCGCTCGGCTGGGCCGGCGTGTTCGCGGCCCTGCCCTTCGCGGTCTGGCTCTTCCTTGCGATCGAGCAGCTCCCGCTCGCCGCCGAGGAGAGCCACGATCCGAAGAAGGACATGCCGAAGGGCCTGATGCTCGGCATCCTCACGCTCTGCATCTCGGCGACCCTCATCACCTTCCTCAATCCCGGCATCCCGGTCGGCGACGGCACCCATACGGGCGCTTTCTATCTCGGCACCTCGGCCGAGCCGATCCTCGACGGGTTCCGGGTGACCATCCCGGGCCTTGCGAAGATCCTGGCCTTCCTCGCGGTGGTCGGGCTGATCGCGAGCCTGCATACGATCATCTACGCGCAAGGCCGGCAGATCTACTCGCTGTCGCGGGCGGGCTATTTCCCGCGCATCCTCTCGGTGACGCACGGCAAGCACAAGGTGCCGCATGTCGCGCTCATCGTGGGCTCGCTGGTGGGCTTCTGCCTGATGCTCGCCGTCTTCTGGGCGCGTGGGGCGGATGCGGGCGCGATCATCGGCGGCACGCTGCTCAACATGGCGGTGTTCGGCGCGACGATCTCCTACGGCTTCCAGGCGATCTCCTTCATCCTGCTGCGGAAGAACCTGCCGCATATCAACCGGCCCTATCGCAGCCCGGTCGGAATTCCGGGCGCGGTGGTTACGCTGGTGATCGCGATCGTGACGCTCTACATGCAGCTTCAGGATCCGATCTATCGCTACGGCGTCTATTGCGCGGCTGCCTGGTATGCGGTCGGTCTTGCCTATTTCGGCCTCTATGCGCGGCATCATCTGGTGCAGTCGCCGGAGGAGGAATTCGCCACGGCCGAACGCGCCAAGGCGATGGCGCTGGGCCACTGATCCGACCCTACGGGATCGGGCGGGAAAGGGGGCGGCGACGCCCCCTTTTTCGTGGCGGCGCGTCCGCGACCGTCATGACCTTGCGGTCAGGCGCGCGGGCGCTTATGCCTTGCCGCCTTTCTTTTTGACAGCCACCCGGGCCGCGGCGCAAATTCCGCGCATCTCGGGAAGGGGATCGGGGGAGCCAGATGAAGCCGGAAGCCGTCAAGAACGCGGCCGATGCGAAGAAGATCGTCGAGGAACGCGGCCTCGCCCATGTGAAGGTCGGCGTCGTCGATGTGGACGGCATCCTGCGCGGCAAATACATATCGCGGGCGAAATTCCTTTCCGCGCTCGAGAAGGGATTCGGCTTCTGCGACGTGGTGCTGGGCTGGGATTCGAACGACCAGCTCTACGACAACGCGACCTTCACCGGCTGGCACACCGCCTTTCCCGACGCGCCGGTGCGCATCCTGCCGGCGACCTGCCGCGAGGTGCCGTTCGAAGACAACATGCTCTTCTTCCTCTGCGAGTTCGCCGATCGCGCCGAGCCGGTCTGCCCGCGCGGGACGCTCCGGCGCGTCCTTAAGCAGGCGGAGAAGATGGGCTTCAAGGTCCAGGCGGCCTGCGAGTACGAGTTCTTCATGTTCGACGAGACGCCGGAGAGCATCCGCGAGAAGGGTTTCCGCAAGCTGCAGCCGATGACGCCCGGCTTCTTCGGCTATTCGAGCCTGCGTTCCTCCGTCTGGTCCGAGCTTTATCACGAGATCCTGCAGACCGCCGAACGGATGCGCTTCCCGATCGAGGGGCTGCACACCGAGACCGGGCCGGGCGTGATCGAGGCGGCGCTCGCAGTGGACGAGGCGCTGGAAGCGGCCGACAAGGCCGCCCTCTTCAAGACCTTCCTCAAGGTGCTGGCGCAGCGGCGCGGGCTGATGGCGACCTTCATGGCGAAATGGTCGAACGACTGGCCCGGCCAGAGCGGCCACATCCATCTCTCGATCAAGGGCAAGGACGGGGCGCCGCTTTTCTACGACCCGAAGCAGCCGCACAATATGAGCAAGACCATGCGGCATTTCCTCGCCGGGCAGCAGGCGCTGATGCCGGAGCTGCTGGCGATGGTCGGCTCGACGGTGAACTCCTATTCCCGCATGGTGCCGGGCTTCTGGGCGCCGACCCACGCGACCTGGGGCGTGGAGAACCGCACCTGCGCGCTCCGCGTCATCCCGGGCTCGGCGAAAGCGCAGCGCGTCGAGTACCGGATCGCCGCCGCCGACGCCAATCCCTATATCGCGATCGCCGCGGCGCTGGGCTCCGGGCTCTACGGTATCCGGCACAAGCTCGAGCCGACCGCGCCCATCGAGGGCAATTCCTACGCGATGAAGCATGCGGCGAAACTCGGCCTTCCGGCGACGCTCATGGAGGCGGCGGGACGGTTGCGCAAATCGAGCGCTGCGCGCGAGCTGTTCGGCGACGAATTCGTCGACCACTTCGCCGCCAGCCGCGAATGGGAGGAGCGCGAGTTCCGCAAGCACGTCACCGACTGGGAACTGGCGCGCTACTTCGAAATTATCTGAACGACCGATCAACAGACGAGGCACATGCCATGGGCGCCATGCAGAAGACCATCACCCCGATCGACGACACCCTTTTCGTCGAGCGCCCCTATGCCGATGCGGCGGCGATCGACGCGGCGCTCGCGACCGCGCACAAGGCGGCGCGCGAATGGAAGCATGTGCCGATGGCGGAGCGGCAGAAGCTCCTGACCAAGGCGGTCGACGCCTTCGTCGGCCGCAAGGACGAGATCGCCGAGGAACTCACCCGCCAGATCGGCCGCCCCATCGGCCAGTCGCCGGGCGAGATCCGCGGCTTCGAGGAGCGGTCGCGCTACATGATCGACATCGCGCCGCGATCCCTCGCCGATATCGACGTGGGTCCGAAGGAAGGCTTCACCCGCTTCATCCGGCGCGAGCCGCTCGGCGTGGTGTTCGTGGTGGCGCCCTGGAACTTCCCCTACCTCACGGCGGTCAACGTGACCGTGCCGGCGCTCCTCGCCGGCAATGCCGTGATCATGAAACATTCGGCCCAGACGCCGCTCTGCGCCGAGCGCTTCGCCGAGGCCTTCAAGGCGGCCGGGCTGCCGGCCGGCCTCTTCCAGCATCTCGTCCTCACCCACGAGGACGCCTCCAAGGTGATCGCGCGGCCGGACGGGGTGGATTACGTATCCTTCACCGGATCGGTCGCCGGCGGCCATGCCATCATGGAAGCCGTCTCGAAGCGCTTCATCGGCGCCGGCCTCGAGCTCGGCGGCAACGATCCCGCCTATGTGCGGAACGACGCCGATCTCGCCCATGCGGTCGAGAATCTGGTGGACGGCGCCTTCTTCAATTCGGGCCAGTCCTGCTGCGGCATCCAGCGCATCTTCGTCCACCAGGACCTCTATAAAAGGTTCCTGGACGGGTTCGTGGATCTCACGAACCAGTACAAGCTCGGCAACCCGCTCGAGAAGGGCACCAACCTCGGGCCGGTGGTGCGCAGCCGCGCCGCCGACGAGATCCGCAGGCAAATCGACAAGGCGGTCCATGCCGGCGCGAAGAAGCTCATCGATCCGAAGCGCTTCCCCGCCGACAAGCCGGGGACCGCCTATCTGGCACCGCAGGTGCTGGCCGACCTCGATACGCGCAATCCCTTCATGCAGGAGGAATGCTTCGGCCCCGCCGTCGCCATCGCGCCGGTCGCGAACGACGACGAGGCGATCGCCAAGATGAACGACAACCCCTTCGGGCTCACCGCCGCGATCTGGACGGCGGACGAGAAGGCGGCGATTCGGATCGGCGACCGCATCGACACCGGCACCTGGTTCATGAATCGCTGCGACTATCTCGATCCGGCGCTGGGCTGGGTCGGGGTCAAGGAGTCCGGCCGCGGCTGCAGCCTGAGCCAGGTCGGCTACGAATATCTGACCCGGCCCAAGAGCTTCCACCTCCGCACGCGGACCTGAGGGGTTTTTACGCGCTGCCCCCTCCGGGGTCCGAACCGCGCCGCGCCGCGCCGCGGTAGCGTCTGCCCGACCTCGGAATTCCTGATGCGCATCAGGCAGCGCCGCCCCATGCGGATCGAACTCGAGCGCCGCCTCGGCCATCCTACCGAGCTGACGGTTTGCCGGAACCGCCGATTGGGTTGCCTCCCGGAAAAACGCTGAGACAGCTCGGCTGCCGCCGCGATCCACACTGCGGCCAATCCTTTCGATGCTGCCTCGAGCGGCAATAACAGCCCGTATGCTCTTCGGTCACCGCATTGCGAGCTGACTGAAAATAGATATAATCATCATATAATACTATCTATAGTTGTTGCACCTGACGCGCTCGTGCCACCCACGCGATTGAGCCAACTGTTTGATGGAGGTCGTCTCATGCCGAAGATGATCGGATCCAAATTCCCGGCGGCTGGCTGGGGAATCCTGCTCGCCGTTCTAGCTTCACTCATGCCGTCGGCGCTTGCCGCTGCCGATCCAAGCGCGCCAGATCTTTCGATTGGCGAGATCCGCGAACTTCGTCGCGATTGGAGAACCCCGCCCGGCTGCTACGGGTGGGGCCGCAAAACATGCGCAATCGAGCAATTTCTGGTTTGCCGGGAGTTTGGGATTCCTAAAGTCTGCAGGGACGTGCATATCGACCGGGACTTTGCGTGGGCAGACGAAAAATACCCCTACACCGCCGAAGTCGAGAGCGTTGAACCGATGGAACGACCAACCTTGGTGCAATACCGGCTGGTCCACGTTGCGACCATAGGGGCGCCCGAAGACGCGCTTCTCGCGATCGTCGAATTCGATCTCCGATGGTGCGGCTTGAATGCACCGGAATCCGAATGTCTCGAGTGGTCCGAGAAATATGTCGGCGTCTGGGAGCCCATAGGCGGCCTCGAGACGCACATCGTCGCGTGGGGTCCACGGTGATGACTTTGCTGCCGGCTTGGCTCGGATCGGTCGTGAGGCTGGCGCCGTTTCGCTCGCGCTGGTCGGAGGGCCTTCATCCGCCGCAGACGACGGAATAGGCTATCCGACGTGAAACGATGCCAGAGTTCCCCCGCCGCACGAGCTTGGTGCCATCAGTATTTCGGCCGATAGAACCACTGCCGAGTGATCTTCGTCGGATCGACCAGATACGGGGAGTTCGGGTCGTCTCGCTCTCGCCGCTCGATCTGGAAATGAACATGATCCGTGATGGACGGGTATAGCGCCTGGAGACTCATCGAGCGGCCGATCGGCGCGCCCGCGCGCACGAAGCCCCCACTGACGATCGCATCCATCGGCTCGACATAAATGACCTTCAGGATTCTCCCATCCTCGGTGGTGATCTGGATGCCCATAACCTTTCCGGCGCGCTCTGTATCCTTCCGGTAAGGGTCGAAAATCGCCACCGTGCCTTCGGCCGGCGCCCGCACGAGCGTCCCCGCCGGCACGGCGATGTCGATGCCGCCATGCGGTCGTTGTTTCTCTTTGTCATCGCGCCGGTTCGCGCCGAAGGCGCCGCTGCCATGCCCGTCGGTCTGGCGGATCACGCCGAAATCGACGATCGGATGCAGGTTCCATTCGGCAAGCGGCGCGTCATTGAGCGCGCGTCCGTGGCGATTGATAGGACGTCTCGGTGGTGCATCGTCATTCGCAGGCTGCGGCGCGCGCCTCTCCGGCCTCGGCCGCGGATCGCGCCGCAGGCCCGGTGTCGCAAAGAGAAGGTCGCTTGCGCGCGGGCCGGCCGGGCCTCCCGGCGAGGATTTCGAAGCATGGGGTGGCACTGGCAGAGGCTTGGCGCTGGCGGGCGTCGGAAACATGCACATGGGCGGCCCTTTTGGTGGCTCGTGTAAAAAGCGGCATATTAACGTAAATAGCATAACCATGCAAGAACAAAGTGGCAACTTCGTGCCAGAACCGCATGCGTCGAGTGCCGCCGCGATTGCGGGTTCCGCTCTTCGGTCGCGGCGCTAGAATGCGCGCGCTTCGCCGGCCTGCAGGGGCCGGATCGATCCCAATCAGGCAGGAAACCGACCATGGCTGACGACGCGGCCGCGCTGCGCGGCAACTGGAACTACCCGACGCTCATGCGCTTCGGCGTCGGCCGGATCTCGGAACTGCCGGAGGCCTGCAAGCAGCTCGGCATGAAGCGGCCCCTGATCGTGACCGACCCCGGCCTCGCCGCCCTCCCCATGATTAAGGAGGCCGTGCAGCGCAACGAGGCCGCCGGGCTCGAGACCGCCCTGTTCGCCGACATCAAGGGCAACCCCATCGGCAAAAATGTCGAGGACGGGCTGAAGAAGTTCCGGGCCGGCGGCCATGACGGCGTCGTCGCCTTCGGCGGCGGCAGCGCACTCGATGCCGGCAAGGCGATCGCGCTCATGGCCGGCCAGACGCGCCCGATATGGGATTTCGAGGATGTCGGCGACAACTGGACGCGCGTGAACGTCGCGGGCATCGCGCCGATCGTCGCCGTGCCGACCACTTCGGGCACCGGCTCGGAGGTCGGCCGCGTCTCCGTCATCACCAACGAGGCGACCCACCAGAAGAAGCTCATCTTCCATCCGAAGATCCAGCCCTCGATCGTGATCTCCGACCCGGCCCTGACCGTCGGCCTGCCGGCCAAGATCACCGCCGCCACCGGCATGGACGCGCTCGCGCACTGCCTCGAGGCCTATTGCGTGCCGAGCTATCACCCGATGGCGGACGGCGTCGCGGTCGAAGGCATGCGGCTCATCAAGGACTGGCTTCCGGTCGCGGTGAAGGACGGCAGGAACCTGACGGCGCGCGCCCATATGATGGCGGCGGCGACCATGGGCGCCACGGCCTTCCAGAAGGGCCTCGGCGCGATCCACTCCCTCTCCCATCCGGTCGGCGCGATCTACGACACGCATCACGGCCTCACCAACGCCGTCGTCATGCCCTATGTCATGCAGTTCAATCGCGCCGCGATCGAGGGAAAGATGACGCGTCTCGCGGCCTGGCTCGAGCTCGCGAACCCGTCCTACGCCGCGGTGCTGGACTGGGTGCTGGCGCTCCGCAAGGAGATCGGCATCCCGCACACCTTGAAGGAGATCGGCGTCGACAAGGCGCGGCTCGACGAGCTGTCGCAGGCCGCCTACGAGGATCCCTCGACCGGCGGCAATCCGGTGCCGATCGGCGCCGCCGACCTCAAGAAGATGTTCGTCGCCTCGATCGACGGGCAGCTCTAGAGGCGCGAGAGCACACCCGAGCGGAGGGTCCGGCGCCTCAAGGCCGCCGCGACGCGCTTCGGCAATCCGGGGCCAGGGCCGGTGCGAGCTGTGCCGCCGGCGGCGGAACGCGCCGGGACGCTGCGGCCGGAGCTTTCGCCGCGGCCTTGCGCTCGGCGATCAGGATCGCGCCGAGGACCACGCCGATGCCGGCGAGCTCGATCGGACCGAGCCGCTCCGCGAGGAAGAGCCAGGCGCCGCCGGCCGCGACCACCACGCTGAGCGTGCCGGAAATCGCCGCGAGCACGACCGGGAGCCTGCCCAGCGCATAGACGATGAGAAGCTGGCTCGCGAAGGTGACGAGACCGAGGGCGGCCATCAGCAGCCATTCGCCGGGATCGGGCGGCAGGATGGCGCCGCGCGCGAAGAGCGTCGCCGGCGCCAGCAGGAGGAGGGCGCCGAGCGTGCTGTCGAGCAGCACGCGCCGCGTGCCGATGCGCCCGCGCAAGCTTCCCTGGATCGAGAGCGTCACCGTGTAGCAGGCGGCGGCGGCGAAGCCGAGCCCGTCGCCGATCATGCGGGGGCCCGCCTCGAAGGCGAAACCGCCCTCGCGGCCCGCGACGACGAGCGCCGACCCGGCGACGCCGAGGAGGATCGCCGTCCAGCCGCGCCGGCTGAGCGGCTGGCCGAGGAAGAAGGCGGCCACCAGCGCCACCATCAGCGGATAGGTGAAGGCGAAGAGCTGCGCATTGGCGATGCTGGTGAGCTCGATCGACCAGTACCAGACGACGAGGTCGGCGCCATAGGCGGCGCCCGCGAGGAGCAGCAGCGCGCGGTCGCGCCAGCCCGGCATCTGCTCCTCGGCCCGGTCCGGCTTCGGCCAGAGCAGGAACAGCGGCAGCATCAGCAGCACGCGCCAGAAGCCGATCGCCGCCGGATCGATATCGGCGAGCCTGACCAGCAGCGGGTTGAGGCCGGTCAGGAAGGCGCCGAGCAGAAGCGCGAGAAACGCCGGATTCATGAGGTTGTCCCGGATAACCAGTAAAAACTGATTAGAAGGTTATCATCCGGATGGCTTGATGTCACCATCAAAATAGGTTACATTGGTTACGTCATGGAGCGGACACGGACCCCCACCCCGGTCGAGGAATTGACGCAAATCGGCGGACATCGCTGCCTCGACCTGGCCAATACCCTGGTTGCGGCCGAGCCGCCCCGGGATTCCCTGACCGGCATCGAGGATTTCCGGGCCTGGGCGTCCCGTGCGGGTATCGCCGTCGATCCGGCCTCCGATCCCAGGAGCGATGCGGCGGCGCTGCGTCGCGTAAGGACGTTGCGCGACGCCATTCGCGCCATCGCCGCCGCGACGGTGGCCGGCAAGCCCTGCCCGCCCGAGGCGGCCGAGACCCTGACGGAGGCAGCCGCCCGCTCCTTCCGGTCGCGCCGGCTCGGGCCGAAGCCCGGCGGCATCGGCTGGCAACGGGTGCGCCGGGATCTCGATTCCGCGACCGATCTGCTCGCCATGGAAGCGGCCGCGCTTTTCGCCGATGCCGACGGGCTTCGTCTCAAGCGCTGCAGGGGCGCCCATTGCGGCTGGTTCTTCATCGACCGCAGCCGCAACGGGTCGCGGCGCTGGTGCTCGATGGCGGATTGCGGCAACCGGACCAAGGCGCGCCGCCACCGCGCGCGTCAGCGCGCCGAAGACTAGTTCCGCGCGTCAGCGCGCCGAGGAGTAGCCCTGCGCGCCAGCGCGCCGAAGATTAGTCCCGCGCGCCAGCGCCCTCAGGATTAGCGCCGCGCGCCGGCGCGCTTAGGATTAACCCTTCACCGCCGCCGGCCCCGGCCGCCGCTACATCGGCAAAGGCTGCCCGTTCACCGTGAAGCTGCCATCGGCGGTGAGCTCCAGCCTGAAGGTCGCGAGGCTGGTGCCGTCCTCCGCCGTTTCGGTCACCGCCGCCTGCTTCAGCCAGGCCGCGAGCTCCGGCGAGACCAGCCGCTCGATGCGGCTCGCGAGCCGGTCGAGGCCCGCGACGTCGAGATCGATGGTCCCCGTCGCCCCCATCATCGCCTGCGGGTCCATCGCCAGCATGCCGGCGATGGCGGTGCGCGCATCGATCGTCTCGATCGCGCTGTCGGAGATGCGAAGCTCCGTGCCGGCTTCCGCGAACGCGTTCTGCAGCCCGAACAGCATCATCATGCCCGCAAGCTGCAGCGTGTCGGCGCCGCCGGCGTCCTCGCCGAGCCCCAGGGTCGAGCTGCTGGCGATCTCGATGAGCTTCGCGGTCGGGATCTTCGCGAGGTCGAGATTGAGTTTCAGCATCGACGGAATCGCGGCGCGCTCGTCCTCGCTCAGCATGGCCGCCTCGGGCAGCTCGACGCCACCGAGATCGAGCCCGAGCCGCATCTGCGCCTCGGCCTCGTCGAGCCCGCTCATGCCGAAGGTGAAGCCGGAAGCCGCGAGCTTCATCGCTTCCTTCGAGTCCGGCTCGGTCTGACGGCTGTCGGTCGCCTCGAAGCGCAGCTCGAAGCCCCGCAGCGCCTGCGTCATGCGCCGCAGCACGTCGGCGAGCGTGGCGACGTCCTGGGTCACCGCCGCCTTCTGATATTCGGCGTTGAGCTTCGCGAGCTCGGCGAGCTTCGCGCCGGTCATGCTGTAGCGCACAGAAACGGTAGCGGCCGTGCCCTCGCCCGCCTCGGTCTTCACGGCGACCCCTTCGGCCGCGAGCGAGGAATTCTGGTCGCTGCGCCCTTCCGTTCCGGGTTGCGTCTCGAGCTTGTAGCGGAGCGAGGCGACGGAAGCGGTGAGCTTCTGCGAGACGCTGGCGAGGTCGACGCGGCCGAGATCGAAATCGGCGGCGATCCAGGCATCCTGCACATTCGACCAGACCGCCGTGCCGCCCGCCGCCGGCATCGCAATGCTGAGGTCGGTGCCGTCGGTGAGCTTGGCCGCGATCTCGGTCGGCAGCCTGATGTCGGAAAAACTCCGGACGTCGTCGCCATCCGCCAGGACGAGGAAGCTGACGGTCCCGATCGGCAGGCGTCCCTGCGGCCCGAGATCGAGGGCGAGGCCGGTGATGCCGCCCTTGAAGCCGGTGTCGCGCTCGTCGTCGGGCGAGACGGTGACGGTCTCGAAGACGATGCCGGGCGCGCCATCCTTCGGCGCGGACTGCATCAGCTTCGCGGCGAGTTCCGCCTGCAGCGCCTTCGCCTGGTCCTCCCGCGGATCCGAGCAGCCGGCAAGGCCCACCAGCAGCAGCATCGCCGCCAGAACGAACTTCGTCATACCGTTCTCCCCGGGGAAAGGCCGACGGGATATCAGACTTCCTCGGCGAGCGAAAGTAGCGAGGCGTTGCCGCCGGCGGCGGTCGTATCGACGGTAAGGGTGCGCTCGATCGCGAAGCGATGCAGATAATGCGGGCCGCCGGCCTTGGGTCCGGTCCCGGAGAGGCCCTCGCCGCCGAAGGGCTGCACGCCGACCACGGCGCCGATCATGTTCCGGTTCACATAGGCGTTGCCGACGCGAAGCCGCTCGCCGATATAGCGCTGGGTTTCGTCGATCCGGCTGTGGATGCCGAGGGTGAGGCCATAGCCGGTCGCATTGACCGCCTCGATCACGGCATCGAGCCGGTCGGCCCGCCACCGCACCACATGGACGATCGGGCCGAACACCTCGCGCTTCAGCCGCGCAAGGCTGTCGATTACGAAGGCGGCGGGACCGAAGAAATGGCCCGGCGGCAGATCCTTCGGCAGCGCCACCTCGTAGAGCGGCCTCGCTTCGCGCGTCATGCGCGCCGCATGTTCCCGCAGCATGGCGAGCGCCGCCTCATCGATCACCGGGCCGATATCGGTCGAGAGCAGGGCCGGGTCGCCGACCTTAAGCTCCGCCATCGCGCCGGCGAGCATGGTCTCGAGCTTGACGGCGATATCCTCCTGCACGAACAGCACGCGGAGCGCCGAGCAGCGCTGGCCGGCGCTCTGGAAGCCCGAGATCAGCACGTCGCGCACGACCTGCTCCGGCAGCGCCGAGGAATCGACGATCATCGCGTTCTGCCCGCCGGTTTCCGCGATGAAGGGCACGATCGGGCCCTCCCGCCCCGCGAGGCTGCGATTGATGAGCCGCGCCACCTCGGTCGAGCCGGTGAAGGCCACGCCCGCGACGCGCGGATCGGCGACGAGGGCGCCGCCGACCGTCTCGCCGTCGCCCGGCAGCAGATGCAGCACGTCGCCCGGCACGCCCGCCTGATGCAGCAGCCTGATCGCATGGGCCGCGATCATCGGCGTCTGCTCGGCCGGCTTGGCGATCACCGCATTGCCGGCGGCGAGCGCGGCCGTGGTCTGGCCGAGGAAAATCGCGAGCGGGAAGTTCCAGGGCGCGATGCAGGCGAAGACGCCGCGCCCGACGAGGCGGATCTGGTTGCGCTCGCCGGTCGGCCCCGGAAGCTCGACCGGCTTGCCGAAATCGGCGCGGCCGCGCGCCGCGTAGTAGCGGCAGAAATCGACCGCCTCGCGCACCTCCGCGACCGCGTCCATCACGGTCTTGCCGGCTTCGCGCACGCAGAGCGCCATCAGCGCCGGCATGTTCTCCTCGAGCAGGTCGGCGGCGCGTTCGAGGCAGCGCGCCCGGGCATCGGCCGGCGTCGCGTTCCAGTCCGGCTGCACGCGCTGCGCGCGGGCGAGCGCGTCGGCCAGATCGGCCGGGCCCGCCTCGGCGATGCGGCCGATGACGCGGCGGGTATCGGAAGGATCGCGCACCTCGCGATAGCTGCCGCGCCGCGGCTGGCCGCCGACGATCGGTTCCGCCGTCCATTCGCGCCCGGCGGCGGCTTCCATCGCGCGGGCGAGCGGCGTCAATAGATCGAGGTCGGTCAGGTCGATGCCCTTGGAATTCTTTCGTTCGGGCTTGAAGAGGTCGCCCGGCAGGGGAATGCGCGGATGCGGCTTCGCGGCGAGCTTGCGGATGCGGGCGACCGGGTCGGCGGTGATCTCCTCGATCGGCAGCGCCTCGTCCACGATGCGGTTGACGAAGGAGGTGTTGGCGCCGTTCTCGAGCAGGCGCCGCACCAGATAGGCGAGGAGATCCTCGTGGCTACCGACCGGCGCATAGATCCGCACGCCGCAGCCGAGCGCCTTCGGGGTCGCCACTTCCTCGTAAAGCGCGTCGCCCATGCCGTGGAGCCGCTGGAACTCGAAATCGCGGTTCTCGCCGGCGAGCTCAAGGACGACGGCGAGGCTGTGGGCGTTGTGGGTGGCGAATTGCGGATAGAAGGCCTCGCGGTCGGCGAGCAGCTTCTTCGCGCAGGCGATATAGGAGACGTCGGTGGCCGGCTTGCGGGTGAAGACCGGGTAGCCGGGCAGGCCGCGCTCCTGGCTCTGCTTGATCTCGGTATCCCAGTAGGCGCCCTTCACCAGCCGGACCATCAGGCGGCGGCGCGAGCGCCGCGCGAGATCGGCGAGCCAGTCGATCAGCGCCGTGCAGCGCTTCTGATAGCCCTGGATGGCGAGGCCGAACCCGTCCCAGCCGGCGAGCGAGGCGTCCATGGCGACCGCCTCGATGACGTCGAGCGAGAGATCGAGCCGCTCCGCTTCCTCCGCATCAATGGTGAAGCCGATCTTCGCGGCCTTGGCGAGGGCGGCGAGCGCCACCACCCGCGGCACCAGCTCGGTCATGACGCGATCGGCTTGCGCGAATTCGTAGCGCGGATGCAGCGCCGAGAGCTTGACCGAGATGCCGGGGCCCTTGATCCAGCCGGCGCCCTGCGCGGCCTTGCCGATCGCCTGGATGGCGGACCGGTAGGCGCGGTCGTAGCGCTCGGCGTCGGCGGCGGTGCGCGCGGCCTCGCCCAGCATGTCGTAGGAATAGGTGAAGCCCTGGCGCTCGAGGCTGCGCGCGCGATCGAGCGCCTCGTCGATCGTCCGCCCCATCACGAACTGGCGCCCGAGGATGCGCATCGCCTGCATCACCGCCTGGCGGATCACCGGCTCGCCGCTGCGGCTGACCAGACGGCGCAGCATCCCGCCGAGATCCGACCCGCTGTCGCGGTCGAGCCGCATCACGCGGCCGGTCAGCATCAGCGCCCAGGTCGAGGCGTTGACGAAGAGCGATTCGCTCGAGCCCAGATGCTTTTCCCAATCGGCGTCGGCGAGCTTGTCCTTGATGAGCCGGTCGGCGGTCTCGGCATCGGGGATGCGCAAGAGCGCCTCGGCAAGGCACATCAGCACCACGCCTTCGCGGCTCGAAAGCTCGTACTCGTGGAGGAAGGCATCGAGCCCGCCCTGCCCCACCCGCTTCTCGCGCACCGACTGCACCAGCTTGCGCGCCCGCTCGGCGATGCGGTCGGCCAGGGCCGGCGGCAGCTCGGCCGCGGCCAGCAGCGCCTCCACGGTGGCGGTCTCGTCGGCGCGATAGAGCGCCCTGAGGCGCGCGCGCAGCGGGTCGGGCGGGGTCGGCGGCTGGGAGAAGATCATGGCGCTCGATTATCCGGCATTAGAATATTTATCAAGGCCATAGAGATCGAATCGAGATAATTTCGAACAACCCATGAACAGTTCAGTGAAAATCCCGGGAAGGATAATCCGCATCGTCGACGGCAGCGCGGCGGCGCCGGGCCTCGAGGGCGCGCCGGCCGACATCCCGCCGGGCGACATCCCGGGTGCGCGCCTCCTGGCCGGGCCGCGTCACCTCGTCGGCGCGGCCATAGGGCGATTCCAGCGACCCGGCATCGGCGCGAAGCGTGCCCAGATGTTCGGTCAGGTCGACCAGCCGCTCGGCCACCAGATGGATCACCAGCCCCTCACGTTGCAGCTTGCCTGCGACGCCGAGCAGCCGCGCCGTCAGCACGACGCGCCGATAGCGTTCGAAGATGCGGGACCAGATTACCACATTGGCCACGCCCGTCTCGTCCTCGAGGGTGGCGAAGATCACGCCGCTCGCCGTACCGGGGCGCTGGCGCACCAGCACGATGCCGGCGACGGCCAGGCGGTCGCCATCGGCGCGCGTCGCGAGCTCCGCGGATGAACGGTAATCGAGCGCCGTCATGCGCGCGCGCAGCAGCGCCATCGGATGCGCCTTCAGCGAAAGCCGCAGGCTGGCGTAATCCTCGGCCACATGCTGGCCGAGCGTCATGGCCGGCAGCGTCACGGCTTCCTCCTCGCCCTGCTCCTCGGTCTGCATGGCGGCGAAAAGCGGCAGCGGCTTGTCGGGCAGGCCCTTCAGCGCCCAGAGCGCCTGCCGCCGGTCGAGCCCCTGCGAGCGGAAAGCGTCGGCATGGGCAAGCCGGCGGAGCGCGCGCTCGGTGAGGCCGGCGCGGCGCCAGAGCATCAGCGGATCGCCATAGCCGTTGCCGCGCGCCTCGACCAGCGCCGCCGCCTCCGCTTCGCCGATGCCCTTCACCTGCCGCAGCCCGAGCCGAAGCGCATAGCCGTCCGCCGCGGTGCCATGTCTGTACTCTGGCCGACTCAGAAGTGCCTCATCCTGAGCCTGTCGAAGGATGAGGCGCGATGCGGCAGCCTCATGGTTCGACAAGCTCACCATGAGGTCATCCTTTGCTTTCGGAGCGGCCAATTCGAGCGTGCAATCCCAGCCGCTCAGATTGACATCGACCGGCAGCAGCTCGACGCCATGCTCGACCGCGTCGCGGATGATCTGCGCCGGCGCATAGAACCCCATCGGCTGGCTGTTGAGCAGCGCGCAGGCGAAGATCGCGGGGTGGTGGCATTTGAGCCAGGCCGAGACATAGACGAGCACGGCGAAGCTCGCGGCATGGCTCTCGGGGAAGCCGTACTCGCCGAAGCCCTCGATCTGGCGGAAGCAGCGCTCGGCGAAATCGCGCTCGTAATCGCGCGCGACCATGCCCTCGATGAATTTCCGCCGGAAGTTCTGGATGGTGCCGACGCGCTTGAAGGTCGCCATGGCGCGCCGCAGTCTGTCCGCCTCGTCCGGCGCGAAGCCGGCCCCTTCGATGGCGATGCGCATGGCCTGTTCCTGGAAGAGCGGCACGCCCAGGGTCTTTTCCAGCACGCCCCTGAGGGTTTCCGAGGGATAGGTCACCGTTTCCTTCCCTTCCCGGCGGCGCAGATAGGGATGCACCATGTCGCCCTGGATCGGGCCCGGCCGCACGATCGCGACCTCGATCACCAGGTCGTAGAACGTCCTCGGCTTGAGACGCGGCAGCATGGTCATCTGGGCGCGGCTCTCGACCTGGAACACGCCGAGCGAATCGGCGCGGGATAGCATCTCGTAGACCTCCGGATCCTCCGGCGGCACCGTGGCGAGGCTGTAGTCCTTTCCGTAATGCCGCTTCAGCAGCGCGAACGCCTTGGCGATGCAGGTCAGCATGCCGAGCGCCAGCACATCGACCTTCATCAGCCCGAGCGCCATCAGATCGTCCTTGTCCCACTCGATAACGGTGCGGTCCGCCATCGCCGCGTTCTCGATCGGCACCAGCTCGGCGAGCGGGCCGCGGCTGATGACGAAGCCGCCGACATGCTGCGAGAGATGGCGCGGGAACCCGGTCAGCTCCTCGGCGAGCTCGAGCGCCCGGGCGAGGCGCCGGTCGCGCGGATCGAGCCCGATCTCGCGCAGGCGCCCGGCATCGAGCCCGCCGGGGCTGCGGCCC
Source organism: uncultured Rhodospirillaceae bacterium (assembly GCA_964569315.1). Lineage (GTDB taxonomy): Bacteria > Pseudomonadota > Alphaproteobacteria > Dongiales > Dongiaceae > CADEFF01. Next base: position 27,518 of record CAZMUZ010000017.1, read on the forward strand.
CAGATCTGGCCGGCGAGCGCCCCCACCATGTCGAGCGAAAGCCCCATCGCCTTGCCGACCTCGCGCAAGGCCGAGCGCGAGCGGTAGCAGATCACCGTGGCGGCGAGCCCGGCGCGCTCGCGCCCGTATTTTTCGTAGATGTACTGGATCACCTCCTCGCGCCGCTCATGCTCGAAATCGACGTCGATGTCGGGCGGCTCGTTGCGCGCCGCGCTGATGAAGCGCTCGAACAGCAGGTCGTGATGCGCGGGATCGACGGCGGTGACGCCGAGGCAATAGCAGATCGAGGAATTGGCGGCCGAGCCGCGGCCCTGGCAGAGGATGCCTTGCGAGCGCGCGAAGCGGACGATGTCGTAGACGGTGAGGAAATAGGGCGCGTACTCGAGCGCCGCGATGAGGGCAAGCTCGTAGTCGAGCGCCTTCCTCACCTTGTCCGGCACGCCGCCCGGATAGCGGTCGGCGGCGCCTGCCCAGGCGAGATGGACGAGCTCCTCCTGCGGCGTCCGGCCCTCCGTCGTGATCTCGTCCGGATATTCGTAGCGCAGCTCGTCGAGGCTGAAGTGGCAGCGATCGGCGATCTCGAGCGTCCGCGCGACGGCTTCCGGCCAGGCGGCGAAGAGCCGTTCCATCTCGGCCGGCGATTTCAGATGTCGTTCGGCATTGGCGAAGAGACGGAAGCCCGCCTCCTCGATGGTGCAATGCTCGCGGATGCAGGTGAGCACGTCCTGCAGGGCGCGACGCTCCGGCGCGTGATAATGCACGTCGTTGCTGGCGACGAGCGGCACCCCCGCCCGGGCCGCAAGCGCGGCGAGCCCCGCGATGCGCCTCTCATCGTCGCCCTGCGCCAGATGCTGGGCGGCGAGATAGGCATTGCCGGGGAAGCCCGCCTTCAGCGCCGCGAGGAGGTCGGCGAGCGCCGGTTTCGACACGGTCGGCAACGCGATCAGCACCAGCCCTTCGCCGTCGGCGAGGAGATCCTCGAGATCGAGATGGCAGTCGCCCTTCGGCGCCCGGCGGCGGCCGAGCGTGATGAGCCGCGACAGCCGCCCATAGGCCGCGCGATCGGTCGGCAGCGCGAGCAGGCTGCGGCCGCAGCGGAAATCGAGCCGCGCGCCCGGGATGAAACGGACGCCTTGCGTCTTCGCCATGGCATGGGCCCGCACCACCCCGGCGAGGCTGTTGCGGTCGGTGAGCGCGATCGCCGCAAGCCCCAGCGCCTTCGCCGCCTGCGCCAGCTCCTCCGGATGCGAGGCGCCGCGGAGGAAGCTGAAATTGCTGGTGACCTGCAGCTCGGCATAGGCCGGCGCCGGGAAAGCAGGCGCGGACCTGTTCCCGTTCGCCACCGAAGACTCCTCATCCTGAGCCTGTCGAAGGATGAGGGCATCCCGCTCATGGTTCGACAGGCTCACCATGAGGCCTTGCACATCGCTGGCGACCTGCAGCTCGGCATAGCCGAAAGAGTCACCCTCTCCCCTTGCGGGAGAGGGAGAGGTGGGGGCGACGAAAGAGTCACCCTCTCCCCTTGCGGGAGAGGGAGGGGTGAGGGGTAGGCGCGTCCGCGCCGTCGCATGGTTATCGCGCGGCAGGACAACGCCGCCCCCTCACCCTGCCCTCTCCCCCAGCTCGCGGGGGGAGAGGAAAAAGGAAAAAAAGAGTCACTCTCTCCCCTTGCGGGAGAGGGCGGGGTGAGGGGCAGGCGCGTCCGCGCCATCGCATGGCTATCGCGCGGCAGGACGACTCCGCCCCCCCTCACCCTGCCCTCTCCCCCCGCTCGCGGGAGGAGAGGAAAAAGGAAAAACGGACGGGGTTCCGGCTGCGTTCGACAAACGCGCCATGGCATTCTTACGCGACGGCGCCGGGCGGGATATGAGCGAGCTCGTATTTCAGCCCGTCGGGATCGGCGAAGAACACCGCGTAATAGCCGGGCACATAGTCGTATTCGGCGGGCGCATCGAGCACCGTCGCGCCGATCTTCCGCAGCAGCGCATGGAGCCCGTCGATCTCCGCGCGGCTGTCCGCATTGAAGGCGAAATGGTGGAAGCCGGGGGCGTAGCGGTCATGCGCCCGGTCGAGACCGCGCTTCGCCTGCCAGAGATTGACGGCGCATCCGTTCGCCGCGGAGAACCACAGCGTCATCTCGCCGGCATCCTCGACCTTCTCGTAGCCGAGGAAGCCGAGCACCGGCGCATAGAACGCCGTTTCCGCGCCTTTCAGATCGGTGAGGGTGATGCCGAGATGGTTCATCGTGCCGAGCGCCATGGGGTTTCTCCCTGTATCCCTGTCGAACAACGATCATGCGAAAAGGCCGTGCAGATACCAGCGCATCCCCGCGCCTTCCGTCGGCTCGCGATAGAGCCAGAACCGGCGCCCCTCCCCGTCCTCGACGCGGTAATAGTCGCGTGGGCTCGCCGGCAGCGTCTCTTCGCGCCACCATTCGGGGGCGATGCGCTCGGGCCCCTCGATGCGGCGGATGCGATGCGGCCGCTCGCGCCAGAAGAAGAGCGCCGGCAGCGCCTCCGTTCCCGCCGGATCGGTCTCGACGGCTTCCGGCAGGCGCAGGAGCCGCACCGGCCGGGGCTTGTCGGCGGACCAGGCGGTCCGGGGCTCGGCCAGCGCCGGCGCGCGCCGCACCGCGCGCTCCGGCAGATAGCTCTCGAAGGGCGCCGGCCGGAAGAGCCACGCCGGTTCGCGATCGTTCGCCAGCCGGTCGACGAGGTCGGCGAGCGCGTCCGGCGCCGCGGCGACGGCGTCGCGCGCCTCGCCCGCCCGCCCGCCTGCATCGCGCTGGAGTAGTGGCGGACTCGCGGGCGCCGGGACGTAACGGGGCTTGAGGGCGGGAGACGCCGCGGCGAGCGACGGCGGCGGCGCCTGCCAATCCGCTTGTGCCTCCTCCAGCACCATCTGCAGATCGCTCTGCGCCTGCACGAGCGGGGCGGCGAGGGTCATGGTCTCGATGCCGAAGCCCGGATCGATGCGGTCCAGATGCGGCAGGAAGAGCCGCTTGAGCGCGGCCGGATCGCGGTTGGCGCGGCTGGTGCCGAGGGTCGCGCGCTCGAGGCTGCCATCGACGCGATAGAGCGAGAGGGTGAGCCGCCGCGCGCCGAGCTGCTCCCCCGTCAGATGGCGACAGAGCCCGGCGAGCAACCGGTCGAGCGCCGCGGCGATGGAGTCGGCGGCGCCGATCGGCTCGGCGAAGGAGAGCCGCACCTCATGCGGGGTCGGCGCCTCGCGCGGCGAGATCGGTTCCTCGACGCGGCCCAGCGCCTCGTCGAGCCGCCGCCCCGGCTCGAGCCCGAAGCGGCGCACGAGGGCCGCGCGCGGCAGGGGATAGAGATCGCCGACGCGCCGCAGCCCCAGCCGCTCGAATTCGGCAACGACCGGCGGCGCCAGGCGCAGCGCCGCAACCGGAAGATCGGCCAGCACCGGGCGCTGCTGGCCGGCGGGAAGGATGACGGCCGGCCCGTTCGCGAAGCGCGCGACCGCCCAGGCGGCGCCCGGCGTGTCGGCGAGGCCGAGGCGAACCGCATGGCCGAGCCGCTCGAAACGGTTGGCGAGATCGGCGATCAGGGCCGGCTCGCCGCCGAAGAGATGCGCGCAGCCGGTGACGTCGAGCCAGAGCCCGTCGGCGCCGTCGGTCGCAACCCACGGCGTATAGCGCATGCACCAGTCGGCGAGCCGGGCGAGTGCCCGCGCATCGGCGGCCGGATCGGCGGGCCGCACCTCGAGCGCCGGCTGGAGCGCGCGCGCATCGGCGAGCGTCATGCCGGGCAGCAACCCGCAGGCGGCCGCATGCGCATCGACCGCGGCCACCATCACCCGGCCGCCGGTCACCAGCACGGTCACCAGCGGACGCGCGCCACGATCCGCGACGCGCCCCAACGGCGATGGCGACGGCACTGGCGGCCGTCCCTCCGCCTCTTGCCTACGCCGCCGGTGCAGCCGGTCGGTGGGCCACCGCGGCAGCCACAGCGAAACCACCCTTCTCATGCGCGCCTTCCAATAGCCAATCGCCGGTGCGTCCGCCCCGGCAGCGGATGAGCGAGAGCCGCCAGCGCGGCGCCCGCCCGAGCGCGGTGGCCGACCAGACCTGCCAGCGCGTGACGGCGACGCTCGCCTCGCGCGCGGGGTGGCGGCGCAGCAGGAGGCAGGTGACGCCACCCGCCTCCGCGGCGAGCTGCAGCCGCCGGCTTTCGGTCAGATCGATCGCGTCGCTCTCCGCGACGACGCCGGCGAGGCCCCGGCAGCGCAACGCCTCCTCGAGGCCGCGCAGCAGCGTCCCCGGCTTGCGGAAATCGGCGAGGATGAGCCGCCCCGGATCGAGCCCGAAGCGGGGCAGCCCCGGCGCATAGAGATCGCCCGCCGGCATCCACAGCACGGGCCGGCCGCTCGCCGCCGAGAGACGGCCGAGCAGGAGGGCGGCGAAGCCGGTGGCGGCGGCGCTGTTGTCGGTCGCCGCGATCTCATGCAAGGCGCCGCAGGCAAGCCCGCCGCCGAGCGCCTGGTCGATCGGCGGAAAGCCCAGCCGAAGCCGGCCCGTGGCGGGCGAGCCGCCTTCCAGCCGGCGGAGCTGCGCGCGCAGCGACTGGAGCCGATCGACCCTGGTTTCCTCTTGATCGAGGAAGGTTTTTTGAAAAACGCCGACTTCGCCCATGGCGCGGGTCCCGGGTTAGTGTTCACTTTTTGTTCTAACCTTCGGCAAGCCGGGAGTCAAGACGAGAATCCCGTTCGATCCGCGCTTCGGTCGGTTCGGTCGGTTCGAGGCGAAACGGCTCAGGAGCCGAGAGGACGACCCGCGGCCAGCTTGCCGGGCGTGCGGCGCGGCTCGCCCAGCCCCAGCCGACGATACTCGGCCGTGATCCGGCCCGAAATCGCCATGCCGCACATGCGGATATCGGCGAGCCCGCCCAGCAGGAACGTCATGACCCGCAAATTCCTCAGAACGCACGGGTTGTTATGCTCGATCAGCCAGTGCGACGCGAAGGCGATCGCATAAGCGGCGCCGATCCCGCCCGCCATCACCCACCAGGGCGCCGCCGGCGACGCCGCCACGACCGCGCTCGAGGCCCCGACGAGGGTCGCGAGGTAATGCGCCCCCCGCGTCATCGGATGACGGTGGCTTTTGAGGTAAATCGGCCAGAATTCCCGAAAATGCACGGCAGACCCCACAGGAAACAGTCGCCTCGCCCGACGACCTTAGAGGACGAAGCCCGGCAGCAACAAGGTCAAACATTCGGCGGTGCCCCGGTCTGAAATCCGACCCCTGGCTTCTCGTGATCCGGGCCGAACGCCTCTATGCTTTGCGGAAAGCAGGGCGGAAAGCAGGGAGGATAAGGCCATGCCGTTATACCTGACCCGGTTCAGCTACACGCCGGCAACATGGGCGAAGCTCATCAAGAACCCCGAGGACCGCCGGGAAGCGGCGAAGCAATACATCGAAGCGGTGGGCGGAAAGCTGCACGGCTTCTGGTACGCCTTTGGCGAGCATGACGGCTATAACTTGTGGGAGGCTCCCGACAACGTGTCGATGGCGGCTGCGGCGCTCGCGATCGGCGCAGGCGGCGCGCTGAGTTCCGTCCAGACCACCGTCCTGCTGACCGTCGAGGACACGGTTGCAGCGCTGAAAAAGGCATCCTCGATCGACTATCGGCCACCCGGCGAACGAGCCTGAATGCCCACCGGCCCCAAAGGCCGGTAGCGCCCCGCCGACGCGATCGGCAACGCCCTCCGCGTCATGCGGATCGCCATCGGCGAGAAAGCGGACGCGCGCGGCGCTCGTCCCCATTACGCCGCGTCGGGCGACGGCGGAATTGCGGCCTGAAACTCGAACCGGGACACGACCGGACGTCCCCATCCCCGGAGCGCTGCGAAAGAGGACCCCGCGCGAAAGAGGGCGACGCGCCGCACCGCACCTCTCAGCGGCCGGGGAAAACCGGCTTGCGCTTGGCGAGAAAGGCCTCGATGCCGGCGCGATAATCGCCGCTCTCCACCGCGCCGTAACATTCGGCGAGCTCGTCGCGGCCGAGCGGGCGCGGATCCAGAAGCCGGCGCGCGAACTTCTTGTGCAGCCGATGCGAGCTGGGGGCGCCCTCGACGATCCGCGCGATCGCCGCCGCCGTTTCCGAGGCGAGTTCCGCGTCCGGCAGGACCCGGGTGACGAGCCCCTTCTGCACCGCCTCCGTCGCGTCGAACACCCGCCCCTCCAGCAGGATCTCGAGCGCCGTCGCGCGACCGACCAGCCCGATCAGCTCGGCGAGCTCGGGATAGGGCATCACCACGCCGACGCGCTGGATCGGCACGCCGAAGCGGCTCGAGGCCGCGGCCAGCCGCAGGTCGCACATGATCGCGATCTCGAGCCCGGCGCCCATGCAGGGGCCGCGGATCTCGGCGACGGTCGGCACGGCAAGATCGCGCAGGCCATGCAGCGCCGTGACCATCACCGTGCCATAGACTTCCGCATCGGCACGGCTCGCGCGCCGCGTCGGGAACTCCGAGAGATCGGCGCCGGAAGCGAAGGCCTCGCCGCTGCCCGTCACCCGCACGCAGCGGAGATCCGTCGCACGCCCGAGCTCGGCGACCGCCTCGCCGAGCCGTCGCCACATGGCGAGGTCGAGCGCGTTCAGCCGGTCGGGGCGATTGAGCGCGATCGTCGCGACCGGGCCGTCGCGCGTCAGCAGCACGGCATCCTGCATGGCGGAGTCCCCTCTTGCCGAGCCGTACCGTAGCATCGACGCTCCGATTGACAAGCGCGCTTGGCCGGAACATCGCGCGCCGCCTAGAGTGGGCGCCGTTCCTGGAGGGCATTCCCGTCATGCGCATGAAGGCGATCGAAACCGCATCCGGCCTGCGGCGCGCTGGCCCGCGGCGGATGCGCCCGACCCTGCGGTCGCTGTGGCTCGCACTGCTGCTCGCCTGCGGCCTCGCCTTGCCGGCCGCGGCGCGCGACCAGCTCGTGATCGGCATGACGCAGTATCCCTCGACGCTCCATCCGAGCATCGATTCCATGCTGGCGAAGAGCTATCTGCACGGGCTCACGCGCCGCCCCTTCACCGTCTACGACGCCGACTGGAAGCTCGTCTGCCTGCTCTGCACCGAGCTGCCGACCTTCGAGAACGGCAAGGCGGTCCGCGAGACGCTGCCCGACGGCGGCGAGGGCGTGGCCGTCACCTACAGCATCCAGCCGAACGCCACCTGGGGCGACGGCACGCCGGTCACGACGGAGGACGTGCTCTTCACCTACGAGGCGGGCCGCAATCCCGCGACCGGCATCTCCAACGCCGAGCTCTACCGGCGCATCCTCAAGATCGACGTGATCGACGAGAAGAGCTTCACGATGCATCTCGATCGCATCGAGTTCACCTATAACGGCCTCGGCGATTTCAACATCCTGCCGGCGCATCTGGAGCGCGAGGCGCTCGAAGACCCGGCGAACTACCGGACCCGCACCCGCTACGATTCCGATCCGACAAATCCGGGACTCTATTTCGGGCCCTACCGCATCGCCGGCATCACGCCCGGCGCCGAGATCCGGCTCGAGGCGAACCCGACCTGGTGGGGCAAGCCGCCGCCGGTCGAGCGCATCGTCCTCAAGGTGATCGAGAACACGGCCGCCCTCGAGGCCAATCTCCTCTCGGGCAGCATCGACTATGTCGCGGGCGAGCTCGGCCTCTCGATCGACCAGGCGCTCGCCTTCGAGCAGCGGCACGGGGGCGACTACGATTTCCTCTACAAGGCCGGCCTCTTCTACGAGCATATCGCCCTCAATCTCGACAATCCGATCCTGAAGAACCGCGCGGTGCGGCAGGCGCTGCTGACGGCGATCGATCGCGATGCGATCAACGCCCAGCTTTTCGGCGGCAAGCAGGCGATCGCGGATACGAGCGTGAGCCCGCTCGATGCCGGCTACGCGAAGGCGACGCATCGCTATGGCTACGACCCCGCCGCGGCGGCCATGCTGCTCGACGGTGCCGGCTGGACGCTCGGCGGCGACGGCATCCGCCGCAACGCCGCCGGCGACAAGCTCTCGCTCGAGCTGGTCACGACGGCAGGCGACCGGAACCGCGAGCTGGTGCAGCAGGTGCTGCAGGCGCAATGGCGTGAAATCGGCATCGAGACACGGCTTCGGTCCGAGCCCGCGCGTATCCTCTTCGGCGAGACGCTGCCGCAGCGGAAGTTCGAGATGGGGCTCTTCGCCTTTCTGTCCTCGCCCGAGAACGTGCCGCGCACCACGCTCCACTCGACCATGATCCCGACCGTGGAGAACGGCGGCGATGGGCAGAACTATACGGGCTTCAGCAGCGCCGAGATGGACGGGCTCCTCGACCGGCTCGAGGTGGAGCTCGACCCCGCGCGACGGCTGGAGCTCTGGCAGAGGCTCCAGGAAATCTACGCTTCGGAGCTGCCGGTGCTGCCGCTCTGGTTCCGCGCGCAACCCTTCATCATGCCGAAATGGCTGACCGGCATCGTTCCCACCGGCAACCAGTTCCCGACGACGCTCTGGGTCGAGGACTGGAAGGTCGAGTGAGGGGCCCAGCCCGCAGGGTCGCGCGCAGGATCGAACCGGCGGCCCGCAATCGTTGCGCAGGCCGCCGGGTCGCATCGATAGACGGGTCAGCGGAGCGGCGGAGACTTGCCCCGCCGGATCCTCAAGCCCCGTCGGAAGAAGCGGAAGAAAGCGCCTTCGCGCAGGCCGCGGCGAGTTCTCTGTTCGGCTTGTCGGCCGTCGGCAAGGTCGCCCAGCCCGACTCGATGACGAAATCGCGACGCGCATAGCTCGAAACAAGCTCGTCGAGCTCGGCGAGCTTCATCGCGCTGCTCGGGTCCTTCTCCGACCGGCTGACGCAAAACGGCACCAGCGCATCGGTGGCTGCAACCTCAGCCCGGTTATCGGCCATCCGTTCGGCCGAGCTGCCCAGCATCCAGCCGCCCTGATTGAAGCCGATCACCATGGTGGCGATCGATCCGACGATGGCGCCCAGGATGGCGGGCTTGGTCCAGGTGGGAAGTTTCATTGACGCTCCTGTTCCGGGAAGATCGCTTCCCTGAAGGTTTCGTGGTCTCCCCCGGGGGCAGGGTAAACCACAAATCTCTCGATAGGTAGCAATCATAAAATGCTTCGCCGGATCTCGAGAGCCGCGTCGCGCGGTTTTCGTATTCGAGCGTCGATGTTCCCTTTGCATGATGTCGGCTTTGTCGAATGCTGCCGATGGCGGTTTCGCCGGCGCCGGCCGGGCGGGTCATCGCCTTCTGCAACAAGCGCGGGAGGTGCGAGCGATGGATCGAGGAAGCCGAGACCGCAATCGACCGGACGCGGCTGTCATGTGGCCACCTCCAGACATCGGTGGTCATGCATTCGAGAGCGCCGGAATGCTGCCGGAAAGGCGAGACCGGCTCTCGACCGCCGTTTGGGCCGCCCGGGCGGCCGATAGGCGTCGCCGCCACCTCGCATCGGCCTTGCGGCAAGGGGCCGCAAGGCGTCAATATTTACCCGGTTCAGAGATAATCTGGAGAGCCTTCATTCCGGTCGCCACAGGGCGAGGCCGACGCCACACAGGAAGCAAAAAACCTTCCGCGTCCTAAAGGAGGGAAGAGATGCAAATACCCGTCGACTTCCTGCATTGGTCGCTGGCGTTTCTGCCGATCCTGGCCCTGGCATTCCTGCTGGTGCAGCTACGCTGGACCGCGCAACAGGCCGGCACGGCCGGCATCTTCATCGCGGCCGCCATCGCCTTTTTCGTCTTCCGGACCCCGCTGGAGACGCTTGCCGTCGCCGGCGCGAAGGGCGTGTGGGATGCGCTGTTCATCCTCCTCGTCATCTGGCCGGCCCTGCTTCTCTATCAGATCATGAATCAGTCCGGCGGCTACGAGGCGCTGCGCCAGGGCATCGCCCGCATGAGCCGCAACGAGCTGTTCGTCATCGTCGCCCTCGGCTGGGTTTTCGCCTCGTTCCTTCAGGGCATCGACGGGTTCGGCACGCCGATCGCCGTCGTCGCGCCCTTGCTGGTCGCCTTCGGCGTGCGGCCGATCTACGCGGTGGCGATCCCGATCATCGCGCATATCTGGGCGAAGTTCTTCGGGACGCTCGGCGTCGGCTGGCTCGCCACGTTGCAGGTCGTCGATCTCGACAACGCCACGACCGTCGCCACGGCCTACCAGTCGGGGTTGCTCATGATCATTCAGGCCGTGCTGGGCGGTTTCACCGTCGCCTGGATGTACGGACGCTGGCCGGCCATCCGCCATGGCTGGCCGCTGGTGCTGATCATCGCCGCCATCCACGGAATCGGCCAGACGATCGTCGCGTTGATGGATCCGGTGCTGGCGGCCTTCATTCCGGCCACGGTGGCGATGCTGGCGCTGTACCCGCTGTCGCGCTGGCAACGCTACGCGGAGCCCGCCACGGAGATCGTCGATCGTCCGGCGATGCTGGCGAGCCATGCGGAAAACCGCGCCGACAAGGCGCCGCCGATGGGCCTGGGCATGTCGTTCTTTCCATACATCCTGCTGACCGTGTTGGCCCTGGGCACTTCGATGATCGATCCGATCAGGAATGCGCTCGGCAGCTTCACCGTCGGCCTGCCCTTTCCCGAAGTCGCGACCGGCTATGGCGTCATCAAGGCCGCCGCCGGGTCATATTCGACGCTTGCGCCCCTGACGCATCCCGGCGCCAGCCTGGTGGTCACCTGTCTCGTGGCGTGGGGTGTCTATCGGGCGCATGGCTTCTACGAGGCGTGGGCCGCAACGACCGGGACGCAGCAGAAGGGCGTTTTGCGGGGGTTGTTCGAAAGCGCCGTTCCCGCCTCCGTTCCGATTCTCGCTTTTCTCGTCATGGCGGGACTGATGAATCACTCGGGCCAGAACGAAACGCTGGCGCTCGGAATTTCCGCCATCGCCCCCGCCTATGCTTTCGCGTTCCTGTCGAACGGAATCGGCGTCATCGGTGCCTTCACGACCTCGAGCAGCACCTCGTCCAACGTCTTGTTCTCCGACCTGCAGGTCACGCTGGCGAAGCTGAAGGGGCTGCCCGAAGCGACCATTCTTGCCGCGCAGAGCGCCGGCGGCGCGATCGGCAACGCCATCGCGCCGGCCAATCTGGTGATGGGCGCCAGCACGGCCGGCATCAGCGGGCAGGAAGGCGCCATTCTTCGCAAGACCCTGCCCTGGACGCTTGCCGCATTTCTTCTGACCGGCGCCGCAACCGTCCTGCTGGTGCTGTTGTCGAAGCAATAGGAGGCGGCCATGGTTGCCTTGCTCAAGAATCGCCTCGCTTACCTCAGCACGTCGTTCGCCCTGTTCCTGGTCGCGCTCCCGCTCATCAGCATCGGAACGACCGGCGGTCCGCGTCTTTTCCTGTGGATAGGACTGGTTGCGCTCTGCGTCGGCGGCCTCATTCCGCCCGTGCAACGGCTGCTTTTCGCACCCAAGCCGCCGCCCGCTTCATAGGCCGGCGACGAGCGTGCGAGCTGAAACGGAAAGAAGGTGAGCCATGAGTCATCCGAACGGTCCCCGCACCGGACGCCCCCCGGTCCTCGCCCCGCGCGGCATGGTGAGCACGCCGCATTATCTTGCCTCCGCGTCCGGCCTGGAGGCATTGCGACGCGGCGGCAGCGCGGTCGATGCCGCGATCGCGGCGAATGCGACGCTATGCGTCGTCTATCCGCACATGGCCGGTCTCGGCGGCGACGGCTTCTGGCTGATCGCCGGGCCCGATACCGGCGGCGTCCAGGCGCTCGACGCCAGCGGACCCGCGGCCCGCAAGGCGACGCGCGACGACTACCGCAAACGCGGCTGCACCGATCAGATCCCGGCCCGCGGGCCGCTGGCGGCGCTGACGGTTCCGGGCGCCGTCGATGGATGGCGTGCGGCGCATGAGCGCCATGGCCGCCTTCCCTGGGCGAGCCTGTTTGCGGATGCCATCGAATATGCGCGCAACGGCATCGCGATCACCCGTTCGCTGGCGGATTGGCTCGCCGCGGACGAGGCGATCCTTCGGCAATTTCCGGACACCGCCCGTATCTTTCTGCCCGAGGGCAAGGTGCAGCGCGAAGGCGCTCGCCTGGTGCAGGCCGAACTGGCCAATACGTTCGAGCAGTTGGCGGCATCCGGCGCCCGCGCGGCTTTCTACGAAGGGCCGATCGCGCAGCGCATCTGCAAGGCGCTCGCGCCGGCGGGGTCTCCGCTCGGTCCGGATGATTTCGCCGGCTACCAGGCGCGATGGGTCAAGCCGATCTCGACCGCCTATCGCGGATACGACGTGTTTCAGATGCCGCCGAGCACGCAGGGTTTCGCGGCCTTGCAAATCCTGAATCTGCTCGAAGGGTTCGACGTTGCCTCCTGGGGCGACGGTACCGCCGACTACTACCATCATATGGTGGAAGCGGTGAAAGTCGCCTTCGCCGACCGCGACGAGTGGCTGACGGATCCCGAATTCGTCGAGATTCCGCTCGATAAGCTGTTGTCCAAGGACTATGCGGCCGCTCGCCGCAAGCTGATCGACGCGAAGCGGGCGCTTGCCGGCGAGCGGATCGAGCCCGGCCTGCGCTATGGCGCCAAGTTCGATCGCCGCAGCCCCGACGGCGACACGGTGTATTTCTGCACCGGCGACGCGAGCGGCCTTGTCGTTTCCAAGATCCAGTCGATCTATCACGACTTCGGCGCGGCCGTGATGGGCGGCGACACCGGCATCGTCATGCAGAATCGCGGAAGCTTCTTCTCGCTCGACGACAACCATCCGAACCGGCTCGAGCCCGGCAAGCGCACCTTCCACACCATCATTCCTGCGATGATGCTCGAGAAGGGCGAGCCGGTTCTGGCATACGGCACCATGGGCGGCGAAGGCCAGCCGCAAACCCAGGCCGCCATGCTGACGCGCCTGGTCGATTTCGGTTACGACGTGCAGCAGGCGATCGAAGCGCCGCGCTGGCTGATGGGCCGCACCTGGGGCATGGAGTCGCGCGATCTCTGGCTCGAGTCCCGAATCTCCGATGAGACCGTCCGCGAACTCCGATTGCGCGGACAACCGGTCAAGATGGTCGGTCAATGGGACGGGACGCTGGGTCATGCCCAGGCGATTCGCATCGACCGCAAGAACGGGCTGTTCGAAGGCGGCGCCGATCCGCGCGGCGACGGCGCCGCGATGGGTTACTGAGCGCGAGGGGCCGCCGGCGGGGACGCCGCAACGGCGGCGTTCCTTTCCGCGCTTGCGCCGCGGGTTCCCCGCCCTGAACGAGGATGCCGAATTGCCGGTCGGCGCGGGCACCGAGGCGCGCTAAGGGCATTGGTACAAAACTGAGCCAGATGCCCATTCAGATTCGAGATCGGTCAGGATTTTCCGACGCTCACGCGGAGTCGCCACAAGACCAATCCGAAAAGCGCTTTTGCCGAATCCGTATAACACCCTCGGCGGCAACGCTGCCTGAATCAGTTACACACAGAGCCGCATCAAGCTGCCCAGATGCGGCAGCGCCTCCAATCGGCCGACCGTGGCGGCGATCCGCCCGCTGCGGTCCTTTCCGAGGACAGGGGCGACCAGGGCGTGGAACTTGTCGACGACGCGGGTTCCCTGCATCGTGCGATCGTTCATCGGTATCCCGGAATCGTACCGCGCGCGAAGGATTCGTCCCCCGGCTAACTCGACCTCCATTTCGCTCACGGTCAATCCGAGATCGGGGGTCAGCTCCACGGAGACCTTGTCGCGCAGCGCATTCAGATATGTCGAATTGGCGTTCGCGTCGCTAAACACTTCTGGCCGGAAGGTCTCCAAGCCGGCCAGCGCGAAGGCGGCCGTCGCCCTGAGACTGAACTTTGTTTCTACGCCGGTACGCGGCTCCGCGATGTTGCAGATCTCGTTGCAGTGGCTGTTGGCCCGCACGCGGACGGCACGGATCTCCTCCGGCGAAAGGCGATGCGTCTGCCGCAGCCCATGCCCGCATTCGATGGTTCCCAGCGCTTCGTAGCAGGCAGAGTGGAATTTGAAGAGATTGGCGAAGAGATGATAGCCCTCCGTGGGATCGCGCAAGGCTGCCGCCGCATCGAAATCGGGGCTGTGCGTAGCCGCGAATCCCTGAGCGCATTCGAGCGCGTCCTCGGGCGCATCGAACCCGCGACCGGCCAGCGTCGCCGCTAACAGGCCGGTCGCCGCCGCCGCTCCCGCATGCAGCGGCTTGCACGACGTAGCGAACATGGATTTGAGGCCGGCCGCGCGGGTCGCGGCGATGCCGAGCGCGCGGGCCGCAGCGTGTCGATCGAGACCCAAGAGCCGCGCGCAGGCGGCGGCAGAACCGAAACTGCCGATCGTGGCGGTCGCGTGGAATCCGCTGGTGTAGTGCCCCGGTGCGACGAGACGGCCGATCCGGCAGGCGGTTTCGTAGCCGGTGAGGAACGCATCCATCGCCGCCGCACCGTTTGCGCCTCGATGCTCCGCCAAGGCCAGGACCGCCGGCAGGATCGGCGCCGTGACATGGCCGGGCAGCGCGAAATTTACGTCGTCATAGTCGAGCATGTGCGAGATCGTGCCGTTCAGCAGCGCCGCTTGCTGGATCGGCACGCGCTTCGGCCCTCCGAACACATGAGCCTGCGGATAACCGCCCTGCTCCGTCAGTTCCGCGCGCAGGATCTTCACCGCCGGCTCGGCGGCAGCGGCGATGGAGACGCCGAGCCAGTCGAGGACGCATTGCTTGATGACGAGAGCGAGGTCGGGCGGCCCATCCCGCCATCGGAGCGCCATCGCCTTCTCGAGGAGCGGCGTGGTGACGGGGCTATAGATCGGCGCGCGCTTCTCAACCGATGCCGGAGCGCCCGCGGTCCGAATCTTCTTCTTCCGATCCATGCAGTGGAGTCCTGCCCGGCGCCGCCATTGGGGCGGGCGCTCTCCTGACGATCGTGGGTCGCAAGCTCATTCTGCTCCCGTTCGGCCCCGCGGGGAATGTCGGCATATTCGGGAAGGCCGGAATCCCATCGTTAGGTCAATGACGAGCACGGATGCGCATGCACCCGAAAAGCGGCGCAATGGCGCGCGCTATTTCTTTCCGCGCCCTGCCTTGCGCTTGGCCCCGCTCCGCTCTTGCGTCGCCGCGTAATGCGCGCCGAGCAGGTTGAAGATGATGTAGCAGCAGAGCTTGCCGGTGATCCCGGAGGGGTCGTAGGCGGGGCAATATTCGACGATATCGAACATCGTCACGCCATGGCGGCCGATCATCCGCGCCGCGGTCAGGATTTCGCGGCTGGTGAGGCCGCCCGGCTCCGGGCCGCTGGTGCCGGGGGCGTAGGCCGCGTCGATGCCGTCCGTGTCGAAGCTCACATAGAGCGCCTTGGTGCCGCGGCCGGCGATCCTGAGCGCCTCCTCCATCACCGGAACGATGCCGCGCTCGATCACCTCGCGCATGCCGATGACGCGGATCCCTTTCCGCTTCAGATATTCCGTCTGCCGCTTCGTGTTGAGCGATCCGCGGATGCCGATGAGCACCATGTTGGCGGGATCGATATTATGCAGCTCCGAGAGACGGCAGACCTCGGACCAGTTCGAGTTTTCCTCCCCGTCCACCTCGTCCTCGGCGTCCATGTTGGCGTCGAACACGATGTAGCCGACCTTGCCGTCGGTCTCCTCCGAGATCGCCTCGCCGAGCGGAATCGGCAGGCTATGGTCGCCGCCGATGAAGATGCCGAGCGATCCCGCGCGCAGCATCTCCTTCGCGGCCGTCTTGGCCGCCGCGCGGCATTTCGCCGGCGCCGCCGGGACCATCTGGGCGTCGCCGCAATCCACCAGCCGGTAGGTCTCCAGCAGATCGACATCGTCGTCGAAGAAGTAGCCGCCATATTGGCGCGAGGCTTCCCGGAGGCCGCGCGGGCCCGCGGCCGTACCGCTGCGGTAGATGCCCCCCATGTCGTAAGGGATGCCGAGAAGCGCTGCCTTCGCGCCATGGGCGCGGAGCGAGGCGGCGCGCGCCTCGACGAAGGGCGCACCGAGGAAGGTCGCCTGCGGAGCGACGCTGAGTTTTTTCTGGGCCAAGGGGAAATCCTTCAGTGGGTGGAACCGGAACCCGCCGTCTGCGAGGGAGTCGCGGGGACGCTGCCGCGCGCGGTGCCGGCGGCGAGGCCGTAGGCCTCCGGGCGACGGTCGCGCAGGATATGGTTGAACTCGTTCCAGCTCCGCTTGCGCCGCGCGTCGGAGAGGTTCACCTCGGCATAGATGATCTCCTCCTCGTCGCTGCTCGCCGGACCGCCGATCGGCCAGCCGGTATAGCTCGCGATCAGGCTCTGGCCGAGGAAGGGCTGGCCGCGCTCCGTGCCGACGCGGTCGGCGGCGGCGATGAAGACCGAGTTGCTGTGCGCGGCCGCCATGACGAGGATGTTCGCCATTGCCTCGCGCGTCTTGTCCTGGCCCGGGATCGGCACCCAGTTGGTCGGCACGCAGATGATGTCGGCGCCGCCGAGCGCGCAGGAACGGTGCGATTCCGGGAACCACCCGTCATAGCAGATGAAGGTGCCGATACGGCCGGCGGCCGTGTTGAAGACGGGGAATCCCAGATTGCCCGGCTCGAAGAAGAGCGCCTCCTCGTTCCAGAGATGCACCTTGCGGAAGCTGCCGACATGGCCGGAAGGGTCGATCACCACGGCGGAATTATAGAGCGCGTTGCCTTCCCGCTCGCAGATGCCGGCGACGATGGTGAGATCGAGCTCGGCGGCGAGCCTGGTCCAGAGCTTCGTCGTCTGCCCGCCCGGCACCGGCTCGGAAAGGCCGAAGGCCTCCTCGCGCGACTTGAACATGTAGCCGGAGTTGCAGAGCTCCGGCAGCACCAGCAGCCGCGCGCCCTTCTTCGCGGCCTCGCGGATCATGCGTTCGCTCTTCTTCAGATTGCCCGGCTTGTCGCCGATACGCGGCTCCATCTGGAGGCAGGCGACTTTGACCGGCGCTTCCGCGCTTGTTGCTTCCTGTGCCATTGACTTCACTCCCGACGATAGAGGCGCGCCCGAGCGGCAATCGAACGCGGCGGACTCCATCACGATTTGCGCGCGGTCGCAAGGCGGCCCCGGCGCGAGCATCGCGTCGCGGAAGCGGCATGCGGCCGAAGCTCGTCAGGCGCCCTTCGGCGCGACCGGAGCGAGCGGGTCCCAGGGCGAGCCGTCGAGCTTCTCGCGCGTGAGGTTCCAGGAAAGGGTGATGCGAGGCCGATCGCCGAAATAGGGATTGACCGCATGCACGAGCTGGCCGGGGAAAAGGATCATGCAGCCGGCGCGCAAGCCCGGGATCACCGGCATGGTCATGCAGTCCGGCTGGATGTTGCAGCAGGCGCTGTAGCGCGGATCGACGAAGCAGAACTCGCCGTCGATCGATTGCGGATCGGGCGGCAAATCGCCCTCGTCCACGCAATAGACCACGCTCGCATGGGCGCGCGGATGGCTGTGCGGCATGATGTAGTCGCCATTGCCGTAGATATTCGCCCAGGAGAGATCGATCACCGGATCGGTCATGCCCGCGCCGCGCCGGCAGAGTTCGCGCATCCGCGCCTCGAGCAGCGCGAGCTCCGCGCCGCCGAGCTTCCCGAGATCGTGGATCTTGGTGCCGCCGTCGGCGCGGCCGTAGCGGCGCGCGGCGCGCGCATCGCGCCCGGCCTCGATGAGGCGCCTGACCAGGCCCGGGTGGTAGGCGGCCGTATCGGCGAACTGCGTGATGACGACCCGCGGCTTGCCGGGCAGCGACTGGACGCGCTGCGCCGCCGGCCAGGCGGTCGAAGCCGCTGTCGCTGCCTGCGGCGCGGCGCCTGTCGCGATCGTCGGTCCCGTCATTCCCCTGGCCCCGGTATCGGCATCGGATTTCGCCCGCTATCCTAGCGGGCGGCGGATAAATCGGAAATGCCGCCCGATCGGAGATGCCGACCGATCGGAAATGCCGGCCGATCGGAATAGCGGGCGGATCGGAAACGGGGGCGAGCCGGAAAAATGGCGGACGAAT
Source organism: uncultured Rhodospirillaceae bacterium (assembly GCA_964569315.1). Classification (GTDB taxonomy): domain Bacteria; phylum Pseudomonadota; class Alphaproteobacteria; order Dongiales; family Dongiaceae; genus CADEFF01. The sequence continues at coordinate 45,462 of CAZMUZ010000017.1, forward strand.
CCGGAATGGCAGGCGGGTCGGAGCGGGCGGGCAAATCCGGAATGGCGGGCGCATGGCGCGGTTCCTGACGCGGCGGCTGATCGGCATGGCCGGGGTCGCGCTGCTGCTCTCCTTCCTGATCTACAGCCTGATCGGGCTGATGCCGGGGGACCCGATCGACCTGATGATCCAGTCGATCCCGAACATCACGCCCGAGGATGCGCGCCGGCTGAAGGCGCTCCACGGCCTCGACCGGCCGCTGCTCGAACGCTATGTCGCCTGGCTCGGCTCGGCGCTCACCGGCGATCTCGGCTATTCCAGGCTCTATGCCCGGCCGGTCGGCGAAATCCTGGCGCCGCGTCTCCTCAACAGCCTGATCCTGATGGGGGCGAGCCTCGCGCTCGCCTTCGCCATCGCGCTCCCGCTCGGCATCTATGCCGCGACCCGGCCCGGCCGGCCCGGCGACGCGGCGGTCAATTTCTTCGCCTTCGCCGGCATCTCCATCCCCTCCTTCTGGCTCGCGATCCTGCTCATCATCCTCTTCGCGGCCACCTGGAAGCTGCTGCCGGCGAGCGGCATGGGCGAAGGCCTTGTCGACCGGCTGCGGCATCTCCTCCTGCCGGTCGCGGTGCTGACCGCCGCCAGCGCCGGCGCCCTCACCCGCTATGTGCGCGCCGCCATGCGCGAGGCGATCCGGCAGGACCATATCCGCACGGCGCGCGCCATGGGCGTCGGGCCGCTGCGGCTCCTGCTCGGCCACGCCTTGCGCCACGCGATGATTCCCGTCGTCACCATTCTGGCGCTCGATATCGGCGCGCTGTTCTCGGGCGCGCTGGTGACGGAGACGGTCTTCGCCTATCTCGGCATGGGGAAGACGATCTTCGACGCGGTGATGGGCAACGATTTCAACCTCGCCCTCGCCGGCCTGATGCTGGCGACGCTCATGGTGCTGATCGCCAATCTCCTCGCCGACCTCGCCTATGCGCTGCTCGACCCGCGGATCCGCCTCGCATGAGCGCCGCGCTCGCCCTGCCGCCCGCGCGATCGCCCCGGCTC
>CAZMUZ010000018.1:0-46444 GCA_964569315.1 uncultured Rhodospirillaceae bacterium
TGGTCGCCGTGGCGGGTTGCCTTCGCGGGATCCAGTGCGGCCGCAGCGCGTCCGCGGTCGGCCTCGCCGCCACCTCCGCCGTGGTGACCGGCATCGTCTTCATCATCGTGACGGACGGCATCTTCGCGGTTATCACCTCCGTGCTCGGGATCTGAAGCGAGACACCATGGCCGAACGCGCAAACGCGCCCGCCGCCGAACCCGAGGCCCATATCACGGTCAACAACCTCGATATGGCCTATGGCGATTTCGTCATCCAGCGCAACCTCAACTTCACCATCCGCCGCGGCGACATCTTCATCATCATGGGCGGCAGCGGCTGCGGCAAGAGCACGCTTCTCAAGCATCTGGTCGGGTTGAAGCCGCCTGCGCGCGGCAGCGTGCTGTTCGGCAACCAGGACCTCTGGGCGGCCGACGCGGAGGAGCAGCAGCGCCTCATGCGCCGCTTCGGCATCCTCTATCAGAGCGGCGCGCTCTGGAGCTCGATGACGCTGGCCGAGAACGTGGCGCTGCCGCTCGGCGAGTTCACCGATCTCGACGCCGCCGAGATCCGCCGCGTCGCCTCGTTGAAGCTCGCCCTCGTCGGCCTCGCCGGGTTCGAGGAATTCTACCCGTCGGAGATCAGCGGCGGCATGCGCAAGCGCGCCGGCCTCGCCCGCGCCATGGCGCTCGATCCCGAAATCCTGTTCTTCGACGAGCCTTCGGCCGGCCTCGATCCGATCAGCTCGCGCATGCTCGACGATCTCATCCTCGAGCTCCGCGACAGCCTCGGCGCCACCATCGCCGTCGTGACCCACGAGCTCGCCAGCATCTTCGCGATCGGGAACAACTCGGTTTTCCTCGACGCCGATACAAAGACGATGATCGCCCAGGGCGATCCCAAGGAGCTTCGCGACCACTGCCCGGACCCGAAGGTCCGCAACTTCCTGCTGCGCGGCGAGCTCGACGCCGCGGCGGAGGCCCGATGAACCGAGAGGACAGGACAAGCTGATGGCCAAGAAAACCAACCCGAAGCTCATCGGCGCCTTCGTCGTCGGCGGCCTCGCGCTGGCGGTCGCGGGCCTGCTCGCCTTCGGCGGCGCGAGCTACTTCGTGACCAAGCAACCGGCCGTGCTGTTTTTCGAAGGATCGCTGGGCGGGCTCGCGGTCGGCGCGCCGGTCAATTTCCGCGGCGTGCAGATCGGCACCGTCACTGCGATCGTGATTCACTACGATGCCGCTGCGCAGAAGATGGATATACCGGTATCGATCGAGATCGAGCCGGAAAAAATTCAGATCGTCGGCGGCGAGCGCAAGTCGGGCAACATAGAACTACTGGTCGAGCGCGGACTGCGTGCGCAGCTCCAAGTGCAGTCGCTGGTAACCGGCCAGGCGAGCGTGGAGTTCGATTTCCATCCCGACACGCCGATCCGCTATGCGAGCAACGGCGAATACGGGCACGAGCTGCCGACCATCCCCTCGGCCATGGATACGCTCCAGGCGAACGTGGCCGATCTGCTCGGCAAGCTCAGCAAGATGCCGCTCGACCAGATCGCGCAGAAGATCAGCAACTCGATCGACGAGCTGCACCAGACCTTGACCGACGCGGACGGGCTGGTGAAGGGCGTCGCGGTGCAGATCGCGCCGGTGCTCGGAAACCTGCAGCAGGCGACCGCCGATGCGTCGTCGCTCATCGAGGAGGTTCGCGCGCGTTTCGAGATGAAGCCGGGCGAACCCTTGCAGACGGTGGACGATACGCTCGACGAGTATCGTGCGCTGGCCCAGCAGCTCCAGGCGCAGCTCGGGCCGATCGGCGCCGACGCGCAATCGAGCCTTGTCGCGCTGCACTCGGCGCTCGGCCGGCTCGACGGGCTCGTCGCGATGATCGAGCGCGACTATTCGAAGAACCCCGCCCTGTTGCTGCAGGCGAGCGAGACGCTGCGCGAGTTCAAGTCGATGGCCGCCTCCTTCCGGGCATTCGCCGACTATCTGCAACGCAATCCCAATGCCCTGCTCACCGGCAAAAAATAGACAAACCAGGAGCGCAGCGATGCCCCGTCTTTCCCTTCTCGCCACCGCGATCGGCATTGGCCTCGCCGCCGGCATCCTCCAGGCCTGCTCCGGCAGCTCGCCTTCCCGGTTCTATGTGCTGACGCCGCAGGTCGCGGCGCCGTCGGACGCACCGATGGGAAATACCGCCATCGGCGTCGGCCCGGTCGTGATCCCGCAATATCTCGACCGGCCGGAGATCGTCACCCGGACGAGCGACAACCGGCTCGATCTCGGCGAGTTCGATCAGTGGGGCGGGCGCCTCGGCGACAACGTCAACCGCACCCTCGCCGAGAATCTTTCGGGCCTGCTCCATACCGACCGCGTCGCGATCTTTCCCTGGACGGATGCGACGGGGCTCGAACATCAGGTTATCGTGGACATCACCCAGTTCGAGCGCGATCCCACGGGCAATGTCGTCCTCACCGCCTTCTGGAGCATCGTCGATGCCCAGAGCGGCCAGGTGCTGACCAACCGGCGGTCGACGATCCAGAAACCGGTGGCGGCGGCGAGCGGAACCGCCACCGCGTATGACGAAACCGTCGCGGCCATGAGCCAGGCGCTCGGCAGCCTCAGCGAGGAGATCGCGACGGCGCTCGGGCAGCTTTAGGAAGCGGCGTTTCACCCGCCCGTCCTGCCCATGCCCGCGCTTGCGCCGAAGATGCCGGTGACCCGATGAAGAGACGCGCACGCCGCTCCGTGCCGCCCGCGCGGGCCGCCCGCGGCTTCGAGGGCCGGTGGCTGAAGCTCGCCGCGGTCCTCGCGACCGTCCTTCTGCTCGGCGGCGAAAGCGCGCGGGCCGAAGAGCCGCCGGCGGAAGGCTGGCGCTTCACCATCGCTCCCTATCTCTGGGCGACGGCGCTCGAGGGCGATATCACGGTCCGCGGCCGGAAAGCGTCGGTCGACGAAAGCTTCATCGACATCCTTCAGGCGACGGATTCGATCATCGGCATCGAAGGTCACGGCGAAGCCTGGAACGACAACTGGGGCTTCTATGTCGACGGCATCTACAACCGTCTCGGCGTCGAGGATGACGGACGGTCCCTCGTTTCCTTCGAGAACGTCACGGAGATCTCGATCCTCGAGGTCGGAATGCTCTACCGCATCGGAACCTGGCCGCTCGCCTCCGGCTGGAGCGGCCAGCCGCCCGACGGTCCGACGCTGGCGCTCGATGCCTATGCCGGCGCGCGCTATACCTCGCTCGAAACCGAGAACAAGCTGACGGTCGGGAACCTGACCTTCAAGTCGGACGGGGACCAGGAGTGGGTCGATCCGATCCTCGGCGCACGTGCGGTCCTCGACCTCGACCGCCACTGGCAGATGATGCTGAGCGGCGATATCGGCGGGTTCGGCGCCGGCACCGACTTCACCTGGTCGGCCATGGGGCTGCTCGGGTACCGCTACTCGTTGTTCGGCATCGATATGACGAGCATGGCCGGCTACAAGGCGCTCTATCAGGACTACGAAGACGGCAGCGGGTCCGGCCGGTTCGAATGGGACATGACGCTGCATGGCCCGATCATCGGCACGGTGATCCGCTTCTGAGCTCGAGGTCGCGGGCATCCCGTCCCCGCGCGCCGCCCCTGTCCCCGGTACCGCCGCGGCGCTGCTATGATCGGCGCATGGCCCGCCCGAAAATCGTCATGGTTCAGCATCTGCGCCACGCGCTTCTCACAGCGCGGCTTGCGAAGGAGCTCGGCCGCGAGGTGACGCTGCTGAGCCCGCCGGACGCGGCGGCCTATCTCGGACCCGGCTGGATGGATGCGATCGAGCGCGCGCTCGAGGCGCGGACCGGGCGGCGTCTCCCCGGCGTCCTCGATTGCGGACGGCGGGCGGATCTGGCGCTTGCCGCGCTTCGTCAGGGAACCCGCGCGATTCTCTTCCGAGGGCCGGCGCCGGTCGCCGCCAAGCTCGCCGAGATCGCGGCGCAACGGGGCGCCACGCTGCTGCGCCGACGGCCGCGCGCCCTCGACCTCGCCGGCCTTGCGGATGCGGAAGCGGCGCTGCGGCGCTATCTCGGCGCCGATTGATAATCCGCCATCCCTCGGCTATGACGGACGCCGCCCGCGCGGCCGCATCCGGCGGCGCTTCGGCGCGGGTAAGGAGCATGTCGATGAAGATCACGCCGAAAGTCCGCAAGATCCTGTCCAACTACGAGAGCGACTCTCCCGGGACGAAGGCGAACCTTGCGCGGATCCTCATGCAGGGCCGGCTCGGCGGCACCGGCCGGCTGGTGATCCTTCCGGTCGATCAGGGCTTCGAGCATGGACCTGCGCGAAGCTTCGCGCCGAACCCCGCGGCCTACGATCCGCACTATCACTTCCAGCTCGCGATCGATGCCGGCCTCTCCGCCTTCGCGGCTCCGCTCGGCATGATCGAAGCCGGCGCCGACACCTTTGCCGGCCAGATCCCGACCATCCTCAAGGTCAACAGCGCGAACAGCCTCTCGGGCGTGAAGGACCAGGCGCTGACCGGCTCGGTCGGCGACGCGCTCCGGCTCGGCTGCTCGGCGATCGGCTTCACCATCTATCCGGGGTCCGACCAGGCCTACGACATGATGGAGGAGATCCGCGACCTCGCCGAGGAGGCGAAATCGGTCGGGCTCGCCGTCGTGATCTGGTCCTATCCGCGCGGCGGCACGCTCTCGAAGGACGGCGAGACGGCGATGGATATCTGCGCCTATGCGGCGCATATGGCGGCGCTGCTGGGCGCCCATATCATCAAGGTGAAGCCGCCGACCGATTTCCTCGAGCAACCCGAGGCGAAGAAGGTCTACGAGAAGCAGAAGATCGACATCTCGACGCTCTCCGCCCGCATCGCCCATGTCGTGCAGTCCTGCTTCAACGGCCGGCGCATCGTGGTGTTCTCCGGGGGTGCTGCGAAGGGCATCGAGGGCCTGCTCGAGGAAGTGCGCGGCATCCGCGACGGCGGCGGCACGGGCTCGATCATCGGGCGCAACACCTTCCAGCGCCCGCGCGAGGAAGCCCTCGACATGCTCGACCGGATCATCAAGCTCTATCAGGGCAAGGAATAGTTCCGCTGGACGACGACGCGACGAGACAGAGCCGTCTCTATCTCGCGGCCCCGCCCGCGCTCTACGCCGCGCCGGATGGCATTGCCCGCTTCGCAGCACTCCTCGAAGGCGCGCTCCGCAATGGCATCGACGTCGCCTGCGTGCGGCTGCCGGCGCCGCCCGCGGCCGCGCGCGATCCGCTCACGGCCTTCATCCATCGCACGCAGCGGGCGAACGTGGCGGTGCTGATCGAGGAACGGCTCGAGCTCGTCGAAAGCTTCGGGGCGGACGGGCTGCATCTCGACGAGGAGCTGGAAGCGGTGACGGCCTTGCGCCGGGCGCTCGGCCCCGAGCGCAGCCTCGGCGTCGCCTGCGGCCTCTCGCGCCATGCGGCGATGGAGGCGGCCGAGGCGGGCGCCGACTATGTGAGCTTTTCCGGCCCGGCCGACCGGCTTCTGGAGACCGTGGGCTGGTGGGCCGAGATCATGACGGCGCCGGTGGTGGCCGACGGGGTCGCGACGGTCGACGAGGCCGCAGCACTTGCCGTCGCCGGCGCCGACTTCATCGTGCCGCTCCTGACGGACGCGCCAGCCGAGGGCGCGGCGCCGCTTCTCGCGAGCTTTGCGCATGCGATCCGTTTCGCGGCGGAGACGCCCGCATGATCCAGACGCCGCTCCCGGAAGTCTCGTTCGAGTTCTTCCCGCCCAAGACCGAGGTCATGGCGGCGCAGCTCTGGGCGACGATCGCCGCCCTCGAACCGCTTTCGCCGCGCTTCGTCTCCGTGACCTATGGCGCCGGCGGCTCGACCCGCGCCCTCACCCACGAGGTCGTCACCCGGCTCAGGCGCGAGACGCGCCTCACGCCGGCGGCGCATCTGACTTGCGTCGGCGCGAGCCGCCGCGAGATCGAGGCCGTGCTCGGCGACTACTGGAACGCCGGCATCCGGCATGTGGTGGCGCTGCGCGGCGATCCGCCGGGCGGCGACGGCCCCTATATGCCGCATCCGGAAGGCTACGAGTTCGCAGCCGATCTCGTGGCCGGCATCAGGCGACACTACGATTTCGAGATCAGCGTCGCCGCCTATCCCGAAACCCACCCGACGGCGCCGAGCCCCGAGGCCGACCTCGACAACCTGAAGCGGAAGCTCGATGCCGGCGCGACGCGCGCCATCACCCAGTATTTTTTCGATACGCGCCCCTTCTTCGAGTTCCGCGAGCGCGCGGCGCGCGCCGGCATCGGCGCGCCCATCGTGCCGGGCATCCTGCCGGTGACCAATTTCACCCAGGTCGTGAAGTTCAGCCGGCAATCCGGCACCTCGATCCCACGCTGGCTCGCCGAGCTCTTCGACGGGCTCGAGGGCGATCCCGACACGCGGAAGCTCGTGGCGGCGATGGTCGCAACCGAGCAGTGCCGCGCGCTGCAGGCCGAAGGCGTGAACGAGTTCCATTTCTATACGCTGAATCGCGCCGACCTCACCCTCGGTATCTGCCGCCGCCTGGGGCTGAAGCCGGGTGCGGTCGCCAGCCTCAAGCCGGGGCTGGCCAGCGACACCCCGCCCCCGCCCCGCGATCCGGACGCGCCCGCCTGACGAAAAGGCGGGGCGCCGCTCGCGCAAAGCCGCGGAATCCCTGGGATCGTGCCCCTGCGGGCTATTTACGCCGCCGGGCCAAGTTGCTAGGTTCCGCCGCCCTTCCCGACCAGCGAGCGGACCAGCGCGATGAAGATCAACGGCAATGCGATTCGTCCCGGCAACGTCATCGAGCATGAAGGCCGCCTCTGGCGCGCGGTGAAGATCATGCATACGCAGCCCGGCAAGGGCGGCGCCTATCTTCAGGTCGAGCTCAAGGACATCCGCGACGGGACCAAGCTCAACGAGCGCTTCCGTTCGAGCGAAACGGTGGAGCGCGTGCGGCTCGACGAGAAGGAATACCAGTTCCTCTTCGCCGACGGCGATCTCTTTACCTTCATGGACAGCGACACCTTCGAGCAGATCACGCTTGCCGAGGAGCTGATCGGCGAACCCGCGGTCTTCCTGCAGGATGGCATGGTGGTGACGGTCGAGAGCTACGAGGGGAGCCCGATCAGCGTCGAGCTGCCGGAGACGGTGATCATGCAGATCGTCGAGGCCGACCCGGTGGTGAAGGGCCAGACGGCGGCCTCCTCCTACAAGCCGGCGAAGCTTTCGAACGGGGTTCGCGTGATGGTGCCGCCGCATGTCGAGTCCGGCACCCGCATCGTCGTCAACACCGCCGACTCGAGCTACGTCGAGCGGGCCAAGGACTGAGCGCGCAAGCGCCGTCCGTCCAAGCCGGCATTTCGCGGGGGAACAACAGGAATCCGATGGCCGTCCGTTCGCCCGCGATCAATGTGATGATGAAGGCGGCAGACCGCGCCGCGCGCGGCCTGCGCCGCGATTTCGGCGAGGTCGAGCATCTGCAGGTCTCGCCGAAGGGGCCCGGCGATTTCGTCAGCACCGCCGACCTCAAGGCCGAGCGGATCCTGCGCGAGGAGCTCGGCAAGGCACGACCCGGCTACGGCTTCCTCATGGAGGAAAGCGGCGAGACCGCCGGCAGCGACGGCGAGCATCGCTGGATCGTCGATCCGCTCGACGGCACCACGAACTTCCTCCACGGCATTCCCCATTTCGCCATCTCGATCGGGCTCGAGCGCGCGGGCGAGATCGTCGCGGCCCTCATTCTCGATCCGATCAAGGACGAGCGCTACTGGGCCGAGAAGGGCACCGGCGCCTTCCTCAACGACCGGCGCATCCGCGTGTCCGGACGCAGGCGGCTCGCCGATGCGCTGCTCGCGACCGGCATCCCCTTCGCGGTCCATGGCGACCATGCGCGGTTCGGCGCGGAGCTGGCCGCCGTCATGCCCGCCGTTTCGGGGGTACGCCGCCTCGGCGCCGCCTCGCTCGATCTCGCCTATGTCGCGGCCGGCCGCTACGAGGGGTTTTGGGAGCGCGGCCTTTCGCCCTGGGACGTGGCGGCGGGGCTGCTGATCGTCCGCGAAGCGGGCGGCTATGTCAGCGAGATCGAGGCCGAAGGCAACCCGGTCGTCACCGGCAATGTCCTGGCAGCCAACGACCATCTCCATGGCGAGATCGCGCGGCTGCTGACCGGCCGCGTCGCTTGGTCGCGGCCCGCGCCCTCCGCCTGAGGCCGGGCCGGCGCCGGGCAAGCCGGTTGTTCGCCCCCGACCGCTTGATTATAGTTTTGATTCTGTTGGCAGAACCCTGGGGCAGGCGGCGCATGCGCGATCTCGGCAATCGATTCGCAGACCGGTGGTCCCTGCCCGTCGCCGCGCTTCGACGTCGCGGGCTCGCGGCGGCCCTCGTCACGGCCGGACTGCTTCCCGCCCTGCCGGCGGCGGCGCAGCAATATATCACCGCCGACCGCAACGTGATCATCGACTATGGCGCGCTCGAGAATCTGGGACCGTCGCCGACCGGCCCGGTCGTGATCGGCGGCCCGGCCACTTACGGGAATCCCTACCCGGCCGGTAGTAGCGCGCCGCTGCCGGCGCCCGCCACGGCGCCGAACAGCATGGCCTTCGTGCCGAAGCCCTTCGTGCCCGGACCGATCGCGCCGGTGAAGCGCACCCAGAGCACCACGACCGAGGCAAGCCCGCCGGCGCCGGCGCCCGCTTCCACCGCCGCGGCCGCGGTGACGCCACCGCCGCCGCCCGCGCCGGCACCGGCGCCCGTGCCACCGCTCGTGCCCTCGACGGCCGCCACGGCTCCGAACGATGCGCCGGCCGCGCCGGCAACGACCGCCTCCGAGATGCCCGCGCCGCCGGTGGTGCCGGCACCGCCCGCCGCACCTGCACCCGAGATGACGGCGACGCCGGCACCGCCCGCCGCGCCAGAATCCGGGACGGCGGCCGCGCCGGAAGCGGTTGCCGACGCCGTGCCGGAGCCGCCCGATATGCCCGCGCCGCCCGATACTCCCGCGCCGGAAGACAGCACCGTTTCCGACAGCGTGACGACCCCGACGGGCGACGTGGCGGTCACCAACAATCTCGGCGCCACCACCCCGCCGCCGCCGGAAGCGCCGCCCGTCGCGGGCTGGCCTACCGATGCAGAAACGCCGCCGCCGCCGACCGCGCCCGAGAGCCCGGTCGCCGCCGAGGTGACCGACGAGACCGTGGAGAGCGCGGACGAGGCGGCCACGGTCGACGAGGAAACCGGCGAAGCCGTCGCCGACATCGAGGAAGGCGCCGCACAGGTCGAGGCCGAAGCGGCCGAGGCGGTGGAGGACCAGGCTGCCGAGGACGAGAATGCGGATGGCGACCAGTCCGCCGCCCTGCCGCCGGAACTGCCGGCCGGGGAATCGCTCCGCATCACCTTCGCCTCGGAATCCGCCGAGCTGCCGCCCGACATGCTGCCGCAGCTCGATCAGATCGCGGAGAAGATGCTGGGCGACGAGGCGCTCAGGCTCCAGCTCATGGCCTATGCGGCCGGCACCGAGGATACGGCCAGCAAGGCGCGGCGCATCTCGCTCTCGCGTGCGCTCGCCGTCCGAGCCTATCTCATCTCCAAGGGCATCCGCAGCTCGCGCATGGACGTGCGCGCGCTCGGCAACAATGTCGAGGGCGAACCGGCCGACCGGGTCGATCTCGTCGCCCAGACTCCTTGAGACCGGCGGCGCTGCGCTTGGCCGCCGATCGCGATACCGACACGGGCCCGACCGAAGCCGCATGACCGAACCGCGCCGCTACCTCATCCTGATGGCGATCGGCGTTGTGGCGGCCCTGGTCATCGCGATCCTGCTGATCGGCCCGCTCGCCGAAGCCTTCGCCTACAACGCGCCGCTCAATACCGGCATCTTCATCGTGCTGGCGATCGGCATCGTCTTCATCTTCTGGCAGGTGCTGCGGCTCTATCCGGAGATCGCCTGGATCGAGAGCTTCCGCCGCGGCCAGCTCACCGCCGCCAAGCCGCAACTGCTCGGGCCCATGGCGAGCATGATCGGCGACCGCCAGGGACGGTTGCGGCTCTCGGCCGCCGCCCTCCGTTCGCTGCTCGACGGCATCAATTCGCGGCTGTCGGAATCGCACGATATCTCGCGCTACCTCATCGCCCTGCTGGTGTTCCTCGGGCTGCTCGGGACCTTCTGGGGGCTGCTCGGCACGATCCGCGCGGTCGCCGATGCGATCGGCGGAATCTCCGTCGCCGGCGGCGCCGAGGTCTCCTCGCTCTTCGATCAGCTAAAGCAGAACCTGCAATCGCCGCTCTCCGGCATGGGCACCGCCTTCAGCTCCTCGCTCTTCGGCCTCTCGGGCTCGCTGGTGCTGGGTTTCCTCGAGCTGCAGGCGGGCCAGGCGCAGAACCGCTTCTATAACGAGCTCGAGGACTGGCTCTCGGCCCAGACCCGCCTTTCCGCGGGCGGCCCGGTCGGCGACGGGGAGCAGCCGGTGCCCGCCTATATCCAGGCGCTGCTGGAGCAGACCGCCGAGGGGTTGGAGAACCTGCAGCGCACCCTCTCCCATACCGAGGACGCGCGGAGCGAGGCCGCCGCGGTCACCAAGTCGCTTGCCGACCGGCTCGGCCTGCTCGCCGACCAGATGCGCACCGAGCAGCATCTGATGGTGAAGATCGCCGAGAACCAGGCCGCGCTGCAGCCGGTGCTGACCCATCTCGCCGACCTGCTCGGGCGCGGCGCCTTCGGCCTCGACGACCAGAGCCGCCAGCATCTGCGCAGCCTCGACGGGCTGGCGCAGCGGCTGCTCGAGGAAGCGACCCGCGGGCGCCAGCAGACCGTCGGCGAGCTTCGCAGCGAGATCAAGCTCCTCGCCCGCACCATCGCCGCGCTCGCCGAGGGCGAGCGCCAGTAGAGGCCCGCGCCCCATGCCCGGCTCGATCCGCGCCCGGCGGCCCTTCGAAGTCTGGCCCGGCTATGTCGACGTGCTGTCGACCCTGCTGATGGTCGTGATCTTCGTGCTGATGGTCTTCGTCATCGCGCAGTTCTTCCTCTCGAACGCGCTTTCCGGGCGCGACCGGGCGCTGGCCGAGATCAACCGACAGGTGGCCGAGCTTTCCGAGCTCCTGGCGCTGGAGCGCTCCACCAGCTCGGAGCTCCGGCTCAATCTCGCGGAGCTTTCGAACCAGCTCCAGTCCGCCGTCACCGCCCGCGATGCGCTGCAGCGCGAGCTCATCGCCGCGACCGGCGAGCGGAACGCGCTCAGGGCGAGCGGCGCCAATGCCGACGCCAGTCTCGAGGATGCCTACAAGGTGATCGAGGCCGACAAGGCCAAGATCGAGACCCTGCTCGGGAACGTCGCCGCGCTCGAAAGCCTGCGCGATGAGCTGATGCAAAGGCTCCATGCCGAGGAAACCGAGCATGAGCGGACCGCCATCGCGGCCGACAGGCTCACCGAGGAGCAGCAGCGCGAGATCGAGATCCTGAACCGGCAGCTCACCTCGCTCCGCCAGCAGCTTGCGCGGCTCTCGGTGGCGCTCGACGTCGCCAAGACCGAGGCCGAGGCGCAGCAGGTCCAGATCGTCGATCTCGGCAAGAAGCTCAACCTGGCGCTCGCCGGCAAGGTCGAGGAGCTCGCACGCTACCGCTCGGAATTCTTCGGCCGGCTGCGCGAGGTGCTGGGCGACCGCACCGATGTGCGGATCGTCGGCGACCGCTTCGTGTTCCAGTCGGAAGTGCTGTTCGACACGGCGTCGGCCGAGCTCGGCGAGGCCGGCCGGCAGCAGCTTGCCCAGTTCGCCCGTACCCTCGTCGAGGTCGCCGCCAGATTCCCGCCGGAGATCGACTGGATCCTCCGCGTGGACGGCCACACCGACAACCGGCCGATCAGCACGCCGCAATTCGCCTCGAACTGGGAACTTTCGACGGCGCGCGCCATCGCGGTCGTCAAGTTCCTCGAATCCCAGGGACTTCCGCCGCAGCGCCTTGCGGCCACCGGCTTCGCCGAATATCAGCCGCTTGCCTCGGGCACGGGCGAAGACGTATTCCGCCTCAATCGCCGGATCGAGCTCAAGCTCGACCAGCGCTAGGAGCGTTCGATGTCGGAAGCGATCCGCCGGGCGGCGGTGCTCAATATCGACATGGATCTGCTGCGGACCTTCCAAACCGTGGCGGAGCTGAACGGCGTGACCCGCGCCGCCGAGCGGCTCGGGCGCTCGCAGCCGGCGATCAGCCTGCAGCTCCAGCGCCTCGAAGGGCTGCTCGGGACCGCCCTCTTCCATCGCAACCGCCAGGGCCTGGCTTTGACCGAGGCCGGGCAGCTTCTGCATGGCTATGCGGAGCGCATCCTCGGCCTCAATGACGAGGCGATCATCCGCCTCGTCGCGCGCAAGACGGTCGGCACCGTCAGGGTCGGGCTGCCGAACGACTATGCGGTGTCGGTGCTGCCGGAGAGCCTCGGCCGTTTCGCCGAGGCGCATCTCGATGCGAGCCTGACGGTCGGCTGCGCCCTCTCGACCGAGCTGCTGGCGGGGCTCGATGCCGGCGCCTACGACCTCGTCATCGCCATGACCGCCGAGCCGCCGACGCGCCCGGCGATCCGGGTCTGGCGCGAGGCGCTGGTCTGGGTCGGCAAGCCGGGCACTGCGCGCGACCCGCAGGAGCCCGTGCCACTCATCGTCTATCCCGAGGGTTGCATCTATCGCGAACGGATGGTGCGCGCCCTCAACGGGGTCGGCCGGGCCTGGCGCATGATCTATACGAGCCCGAGCCTCTCGAGCCTGATGGCGGCGGCGAAATCCGGCCTCGGCCTGACCGTGCTGTCGCGCCGCACCGTGCCGCCGGAACTGGCGCAGCTCGCACCCGGCGGCGATCTGCCCACCCTCGAAAACGTCTGGGTGGGGCTTTATCGCGGCACGCAGAGCCTCTCGCCCGCGGCCGAGCGGCTCGCGGATTTCATCCTGAAGAGCTACGAGCCCGAAGCGGCGCCTTGAGCCGTTCCGCCGCCGCCCGAAGGCAAGACGGCGATGCGCGGCGCGCAGATGCCAGCGGTTCGGGAGCAGGCACGCGCCAGGACGAACCTGACCGCCTCTGTTCGACGCCGCAACCCGTCTCCTCACTCTTCGGCAACGCGTCACTTTCGAGATTCAGCATCGGCAAGGCCGCCGCTATAGTGCCGGGGCTGTATCAGTATGGAGTGTGTCTGCCATGCCGTTCGTCGAGCCGACCGAGACCGATCGCCATTTCATGCGGCTTGCCCTGGCCGAAGCGCAGAAGAGCTTCGACGAGGGCGGCGTGCCCGTCGGCTCCGTCATGGTCCGCAACGGCAAGGTCTTCGCGACGGGCCAGAACCGGTTCCGCCAGACCAACGATCCCACCTGCCATGCCGAGGTCGATTGCGTGCGCAACGGCGGCATGCAGATCGCCGGCTATGACGACGTGACGCTCTATTCCACCTTGAGCCCCTGCATGATGTGCACGGGCGCGATGCTGTTCGTCGGCGTGCCGAAGGTGGTGATCGGCGACCGCGAGACCTATCCCGGCGACGTGGAATTCCTGGTGGCGCGCGGCCTCGAGGTCGTGCTGCTCGACGATCCGGACTGCATCCGGCTGTTGCGCCGCTTCATCCACGAGAACCAGGAATTCTGGAACGGCGTGGTGTTGGGCGGCGACCGGGGCTGAGCCCGCCCGCGTCCCCGCCGGCTCAGCGCGGCAGGATGTAGGCGCTCGCGGCGTCCCAGCCGAGGGCGAGCGCCTGTCCGGTCCCGAGATCGAGGCCGGCCACCTCGCGCTGCGGCTTCTGCACGCGGAACTCGAGGCCGGCGCCGGCCTCGACGAAGAGCGTCACGACCGAGCCGATGAACTGCTCGCTCACCAGATTGCCGGAGACCCTGTTCTCCTGCGCCGCACCGCCGAGCCCGATGCCATCGGCGCTGACCACGTAATCCACCTCGTCCCCGGCCTTGATCCCGCGCCCGGCCGGCACGGTCGCCGAAAAGCGCCCGGCAGGCGTTGCGACCATGGCACGGTTGCCGTCGAGCGCCTCCACCTTGCCGGCGAGGATGTTGTTGGTGCCGACGAAGCCCGCCACGAAGCGGTTGACCGGGTTGCGATAGACGTCCTTCGCGGGCCCCGCCTGCTCTATCCGGCCGTTATTCATGATGACGACGCGGCTCGCCATGGCGAAGGCTTCGGACTGGCTGTGCGTCACGTAGAAGAAGGTGATCCCCAGCTCCCGGTGCAGGCGGATGAGCTCGGCCTGCATGCGGACCACGAGATGGGCGTCGAGCGCACTCATCGGCTCGTCCAGCAGCAGGATCTCGGGCTCCGTCACGAGCGCGCGGGCGAGCGCCACGCGCTGCTTCTGGCCGCCGGAGAGCGTGCTCACGTCGCGGCCCGCGAACTCGCCGATGCCGAGCCGCTCCAGCCAGTGGAGCGCACGCTTGCGTCGCTCGGCGGCGCTCATGCCGCGCATCTTGAGGCCGAACTCGACGTTCTTGAGCACGCTGAGAAACGGGAAGAGCGCGAGGCTCTGCCAGACCAGCGGCGTGTCGCGTTCCCAGGGCTTCACCTCGTTCATCAGGCGGCCGCGCAGCCGGATCTCGCCGGCGCTCGGCGCCTCAAGGCCCGCGATCATCCGCAGCGTCGTGGTCTTGCCGCAGCCGCTCGGGCCCATGATGGCGACGAACTCGCCCTTGTCGATCGCGAGATCGATGCCGCGCACGGCGACGGCCGCGCCGTAGCTCTTGGTGAGGCTGGATAGCGTCAGTAGCTGTTCAGCCACGGGCAGGCTCCGTTGCTTGCGCTTCGCGGGACGCCAGCTTGCGGCGATCCGGATTGCGGATGATGAGGGCGACCTGCGCCAGAATCACCAGCAACATGGTGATGGTGAAGACGATGCTCCCGATCGCATTGATGCGCGGGCTGACCCGGCCCTGGAACAGGGCGAGGATCCGGACCGGCAGGGTCTCGTTGAAGCCCGAGACGAAGAAGGCGATGGCGAATTCGTCGAAGGAGACCGCCATGGTGATGAAGAGGGCGGAGAAGATCGACGGCAGGGCGAAAGGCAGGATGATCTCGCGCATGGCGCGCCATTGGCTGGCGCCGAGATTCCAGGCCGCGGCCTCCAGGCTCGGATCCATCTGCGACAGCCGCAACCGGATGAGCGCCATGGCGAACGGCAGACAGAGCACGACATGGCTGACGATGACGGAATGGAGCTCGCCGAAGAGCCCGACCTGGGAAAGGAAGACGAGCATGGCAAGCCCGAGGATCACCACCGGAATGGTCGGCGGCAGCAGCGCCAGCGCGAGATAGACGTTCTTGCCGAAGAAACGGTAGCGGAAATCGGTGTAGGCGGCCCCGAATCCGAGCACGGTCGAGAGCAACGAGACCGAAACGCCGATGATGAGGGTGTTGACGAGCGCCGGCAGGATCGTCGGATCGTCGGCGATCGCCTCGTACCATTCCGTGGTGAAGTCGCCGAGCGGCAAGGTCGGGAAGCGCTGCGAGTTGAAGGAGATGACGAAACTCACCACGATCGGCAGGAAGATGAAGCCGAAGACGAGGGCGAGATAGAGCCACAGCAGCGGATTGACGAAGCGTCCGCTCATGCGCGCTGCCCGCCCCGGCCATAGGCGAAGATGAGAGCGGCGAAGCAGATGACCAGCAAGGTCACCGCCATCATCACGGCGACGACCGAAGCCTCGGGCCAGTTCGCACCCGATTTCACCACGTCGAGGATGAGGATGCTCAAGGTCGGCGGCTTGCTGCCGCCGAGCAGCGTCGGGCCGACATAGTCGCCGAAAGCGAGGATGAAGGCGAAGGCGGCGGCCAGCACGAGCCCGATCTTGGCCGAGGGGATGATGACCTGGAACACGGTGCGGAGCGCGCCGCAGCCGAGATTGTGCGCCGCCTCCACCAGATTGCGATCGACATAGGCGAGGCTGAAGAGCTGCAGCAGGACGACCAGCGGCAGGACCAGCGTCAGGTAACCCACCATCGTGCCGAGGAGGTTGTTCACCATCAGAAACGGCCCCAGCCCCACGAAGCCGAACACCGCATTCACCATGCCGTTGCCGGTCAGGATGATCTTCCAGGTGTAGGTGCGGACGAGGTAGCTGGTGAAGAACGGCGTGATCAGCAGGAAGACCCCGAGCCAGCGCGTGTTGGTGCTGACCCGAAAGGCGAGGAAATAGGCGCAAGGGAAGGCCAGCAGGCTCGCCAGCGCCGCGGCCAGGAACCCGTAGAGACAGGTGCGGAAGTAGATGTCCCAGAAATAGCCGGCGGAGAGCAGCTTCGCCCAGTTATAGAAGCTGAAATCGGGCGTCACCCGGAAATTGACGACCACCCAGAAGCTCATCACCACCAGGAAGAGGAGCGGAGCGGCGAAGAAGGCGAGCTGCCAGACCAGCATCGGCAGGCCGAAGACGAGGCCGAAGGCGCGCGGCGCCCTCGCTCTTGCTGCCGTCGCCGGCATGTGCCGCTCTGTCGTGGCTCCGCTGGACAATGCGGGATTCCCCTTCCGATCCGCCCCGATATCCTGTCGATCGCGCGCCGCGGGCCGCAGGGGCGAGCCGACCTGCCTGACGCCGCAGACGGCGAGCCCCGGTTCGCCCGGGGCTCGCCTCACGCGGTTGTCGCTCTCGCGCTTCGTATGGCGCGATTAGAGGTTCTTGAACTCGGTGAAGGCGTCGTTCCACTCGGTCAGCGACTGCTGTTTCGGCAGGTCGCGGATGAAGATCTTGCCTTCCTTGTACTCGTCCATGACGTTGCGCTGATCGAGCTGGTGCTGCAGGAGCTTCGCCCAGTCCGGATGCTGCTCGTTCAGCAGCGTCCAGCCCGCCTTGTTCGGGATCGAGCCCGAATAGGCGGGCTTGATCGCGATCCGCATCTGGCCTTCCGGCGACGCCATGTACTGGACGAACGCCTTGGCGAGATCCTGCTTGCTGCTGGTCTTGGCGATGCCCATCGCCTCGCTCCACTGCAGCCCGCCTTCGTCCGGCACGATGTCCTCGACCGGCACGTTCTCCTTCTTGAGCATGAGGGTGAGCCAGGCGCCGGTGCCCGGCATGATCCAGGCTTCGCCCTGCGAGAGCATCGAGAAAGCCTGGGCGAAGGCGCCGATGCCGACGACCTGCGGCTTCAGGCTGAAGAGCGTGTCCTTGAGCTTCTCGAACTGCTCGGCGTTGATGTCGTAGGGCGGCTTGTTGCCGTTCGCGAGGCTAAGGCAGAGCATGGGCGGCAGGTACCAGTCGTACATGCCGACCTTCCCCTTCACCTTCTCGTTCCACATGATCTGGTAGGTCTTCATCTCGTCGGGCGACATATGCTCGGTGTTGTAGGTCATGCCGAGATAGCCGAAGCTCGTCATCACCGCATACATCTTGTCGTCGGCCCACAGGCCCGGGAAATTCTGGAACTCGGGCCAGAACTCGTCGATGTGGTAGTCTGCCGGATCGAGCGTCTCGAGCACGTCGGCCTGCCGCAGCATCTCGACATACTCGGCGTCGCTCAGCACCACGTCGAAGGTGCCTGGAGGCGACGAGTTGAGAAGCGCCAGCATGTTGTCGCCGCCGGTATATTCCTTGCCGACGATCTTGACCCCATGCGCCTGCTCGAATGGACCGACGACCGACGGGTCGGTATAGCCCGGCCAGCTCAGCAGCGTGAGTACCTCCTCCGCGCGGCCGCTCTTCGGCAGGGCGGAGGCCGCGACTGCGCCGCCGATCGTGGCGGCGGCGCCTTTCAACATCTTGCGCCGGCTCATCTCGCCGACGAACTGGCCTGGTGATATTCCGCGAAACATCTCGAATTCCTCCCTGTCTTCTCGGTTGCGTGCCCGGCATTGCGCCGGGCGCCGCCGCGCCGTTTTGTTATGACGGTCGCTGAGCCTACCCGCCTCGGATCGGGCGTCCAAATTATTAGCGGCAATGCCGGTATTTGAATAGCCAATCGGCTGAGGTCTTGCCCTCCCGCATGAATCCGGCGAGGATTCGTTCTTGTTGACAATACAGTCAAGGAGCGGGCCATGGCCGAAAGCGTCAGAATTGCCGAGATTCCGTGGACCAGCTACGAGAAGCGCATCCGCGGGGGCGACGGCCTCGTCCTTCTGCCGGTCGGCTCGCTGGAGCAGCATGGGCCCCATCTGCCGCTGAACTGCGACATCGCCATCCCGACCGCCATTTCCGAGCGGGTCGCGCAGCGGATCGACGGGCTCGTGGCCCCCACCATCGCCTATGGCTACAAGTCCCAGCCCAAGATGGGCGGCGGGCAGCATTTCCCGGGCACCACCAGCCTCGACGCCATGACCCTCATCTACACCGTGCGCGACGTGATCAAGGAGTTCGCGCGGCACGGCGTACGCAAGATGGCCGTGGTCGTGGGGCACTACGAGAACACGATGTTCACGATCGAGGGCATCGATCTCGCGCTGCGCGACTTGCGGGCCGACGGCGTCCAGGACATGAAGATCGTGCGCGCCGACTATTGGGACTTCACCAGCCAGCAGACCATCGAGAAGGTCTGGACCGAAGGCTTCCCCGGCTGGGCGACCGACCATGCCGGCGTGATGGAGACCTCGATCATGCTGCATCTCCATCCGGAGCTGGTCGATATGGAGCAGTGCCCGATGCATCCGCCGGCGCAGTTCCCGCCCTATGACGTCTATCCGATCAATCCGGCCTGGGTCCCGGCCGACGGTGCGCTCTGCTCGCCGAAGGTGGCGACCGCCGCCAAGGGCAAGATCATGATCGACGAGTTCACCGCCGAGATCTCGAAGGCCCTCAAGGGCGAGTTCCAGCTCCGCGAAGGCGGCGGCCAGAGCAAGGCGAAGCGCGCCGCGGAGTAGCTTCCCGCGACTGCCGAACGCCGATCGGCAGGATCGAAAGCAGGAGAGCCGGGCGATGCCGCCCGGCTCTCTTTTTTCTTTCCATGGGTCCGGAAGGATCCGGCCGTTACTTCTTGATGATGTTCTTCTCGGGGCCGAAGGGGAACTTCGTGATGTTCTCGGCGCCCTTCTCCTGCACCACCAGGATGTCGTGCTCGCGATAGCCGCCGGCCCCGGGCTGGCCCTCGGGCAGCATGATCATCGGCTCCATCGAGACCACCATGTTGGGCACCAGCACGGTCTCGATGTCCTCGCGCAGCTCGAGCCCCGCCTCGCGGCCGTAATAGTGGCAGAGCACGCCGAAGCTGTGGCCGTAGCCGAAGGTCCGGTGCTGCAGCACGCCCTCGGCGGCGTAGATCTCGTTCAGCTCCTTGGCGATGTCGCTGCAGCGCGCACCCGGCTTGATGAGCTCGAGGCCGCGGCGATGCACCTTGACGTTGATCTCCCAGAGCTTGCGATGGGCGTCGCTGCAATGATCGAGGAAGAGCGTGCGCTCGAGCGCCGTGTAATAGCCCGCGATCATCGGGAAGCAGTTGAGGCTGAGGATGTCGCCCTTCTGCAGCTTCCGCGCGGTGACGGGGTTGTGGGCGCCGTCGGTATTGATGCCGGACTGAAACCAGGTCCAGGTATCCATCAGTTCGCCATGCGGAAAGGTGCGGCCGATCTCCCGCACCATCGCCTGGGTGGCATGGAGCGCCACCTCGTATTCCGGCACGCCCTCGCCCATCGCCTCGACGCAGGCGGCCCCGCCGATGTCGGCCGTGCGGGCGCCGTGCCGGATGATGACGATCTCCTCGTCCGACTTCACCATGCGCAGGCCCATGGCGGCGCGGCTGATATCGACCAGCTCCACGCCCGGCAGCGCCGCCTCGATCTTCCGCTTGGTGTCGAGATTCATGTGATCGAACTCGACGCCGAGCCGGCCCTTGTTCGGGATCAACTCCTGCAGGGCGCGGATATAGTTGTCGCGCTGCCAGTCGGTGTAGACGAGATTGTCGTCGCCCACCGTGCGGCGCCAGGGCTGGCCCGCATCGATGTTGGCGCTGACCGTCGTCACCTTGTCGCCCGTGACGACGCAGCCGAAGGGCCGCCCGAACGAGCAATAGAGGAAATCGGTGAAGTAGTTGATGTTGTGATAGGAGGTGAACAGCGCCGTGTCGATCGAGCGCTCGCCCATCGTCTTGCGCAGCTTCGATTGGCGATTCTTGTACTCCGCCTCCGAGAAGGTGTGCTTGACCTTCTGGCCGTTGCGGATCCGTTTCAGCGATTCCAGCATGATCTGTCCCCGATAAAGCCGCCGCCGCAGGGGCGCGGCCGAGGCGGGGGAGTTTCCGGGCTCGGCCGCCGGGAGGCAAATCAATTGGCCTAATGACCGGATTGGCCTCGATTATTGCGCGGCCGCTCTTCTCGCGCCCGAAACTCAGGAAGCGGCCGGAATGGTGCGCTCCGCGGGCGTTTCCTGCAGCCCGAACTGCAGCAGCGCCAGGCGGCGATAGAGCCCGTCCTCGCGCAGAAGATCGGCATGGCGCCCGGTCGACACGATCCGGCCGGCATCGAGCACGACGATACGGTCCGCCTTCAGCACGGTCGCGAGCCGGTGCGCGATGACGAGGGTGGTGCGGCCGATCATCAGCCGGTCGAGCGCTTCCTGCACCACCCGCTCGCTTTCGGCATCGAGCGCGCTCGTCGCCTCGTCCAGCAGCAGCACGGCCGGATTGCGAAGGATCGCCCGCGCGATCGCCACGCGCTGGCGCTGGCCGCCGGAAAGCCGGACTCCCCGCTCGCCGAGCTCGGTATCGAAGCCCTGCGGCAGCAGCCCGA
Organism: uncultured Rhodospirillaceae bacterium; assembly: GCA_964569315.1. GTDB lineage: Bacteria > Pseudomonadota > Alphaproteobacteria > Dongiales > Dongiaceae > CADEFF01. The sequence goes on from CAZMUZ010000018.1 coordinate 20,671, forward strand.
CGAACTCCATCACATGGGCGGCGCGCGCCGCCGCCTCCACCTCGGCATCGCTCGCTTCCGGGCGCCCGTAGCGGATGTTCTCGCGAAGGCTCGCCGAGAACACGACGGCCTCCTGCGACACCAGCCCCAGACGGTTGCGCAGCTCGGCCAGCGCCACCCGGCGGATATCGACGCCGTCGAGCTCGATGCCGCCGGCCTGCGGGTCGTAAAAGCGCAACAGCAACTGGAAGAGCGTCGTCTTGCCGGCGCCCGAGGGGCCGACGAAGGCGATGGTCTCGCCCGGCCGCACGGCGAGATCGATCCCGTCGAGCGCGGCCGCGTCCGGTCGGCTCGGATAGGTGAAGCTCAACGCGCGAAACCGCACCTCGCCGCGCGGCGGGACCGGCAGCGGCACGGGCACGGCCGGCGGGGTCACGTGCGACTCGACCGTCAACAGCTCCTCGAGCCGCTCCATGGCGCCGGCCGCCCGTTGCAGGTCGCCATAGACCTCGGTGATGGCGCCGACCGAGCCGGCCACGACGATGGCGTAGAACACGAAGGCGGAAAGCTGGCCGGAGCTGATCCGTCCGGCCAGCACGTCATGGCCGCCGACCCAGAGGATGCCGCTGATGGCGGTGAAGACGAGGAAGATCACGAGGCCCGACAGCATGCCGCGGATGCGGATGCGCGCGATCGCGCTGCGAAAGGCGTCCTCGACCCGATCGGCGAAGCGGCGGCGATCGAAGGGCTCGTGGCCGAAGGCCTGGACGGTGCGGATCTCCTGCAGCACCTCGTTGGCCGACGCGCTGACGTCGGCGATCCGGTCCTGCGCCACGCGCGAGAGCCGGCGCACCATGCGGCCGAAGAGGATCAACGGCAGCAGCACGAGCGGCACGACCAGGAAGACGAGGCCGGTGAGCTTGGCGCTCGTGATGGCGAGCATCACCGTGCCGCCGATGAAGAGCAGCAGGTTGCGGAGCGCCGTCGAGGCGGAGGAACCGATCACCACCTGGATGAGCGTCGTGTCGGTCGTGAGCCGCGACAGCACCTCGCCGGTCCGGGTGGTCTCGAAGAATTCGGGACTGAGCCGGATCACGTTGTCGAAGACCGCGCGCCGCAGATCGGCGACCACACGCTCGCCGATCCAGGAGACCAGCGAGAAGCGCGCATAGGTCGCGACGGCGAGAAGCGTCGTGACGCCGATCATCGCGATCACGGCCTGGTCCAGCAGCCGCTTGTCGCCGCCGACGAAGCCGTTATCGACCAGCATGCGGAGGCCTTGCCCCAGCGCCAGCACCGTGCCGGCGGCGACCACCAGCGCCAGCAGCGCGCCCAGGACCTGCAGCCGATAGGGCCGCAGCGAGACGAGCAGCGGCTTCAGCACGCCGAGCGCCCGGCCCTTCGGCCGCTGCGAGGCGCGTGCCGCCGACATCGGGGGGAGAAAGGTCATGCGACGGTCCGCTCTGCCCGCACGGGGATCAATCGTTTGCGGGCGGCAGGTCGAGCTCGGTCTCGATCAGGTCGAGCAGCCGCTCCGTGCCGCGGGTCGAGATCCACTGTCCCGCCCCGTCGCGCGCGAAATGCCAGGCGCCGCTCGCCGGCGAGGAAACCCAGATCTGCTGGTTCGGGCGATGGAGATTGATGACGTAGGTGCCGCCCTCCTCGAGCTCGACCGTGAGGATGCCGCCCGCCAGCTCGACGTCGGCATCGTCGCGCGCGGCCTCGATCCGGCTCATCAGGGCCCGGAGCGCTCGCTCGGCGGCGCGTTCGAAGCTGCTTTCATCCACGGCGGCGGCCCTCGCGGAACCCGCCGGAAACCGCGGGCGTCCGGGCGCGAGGGCGGGCGCCGGGCCGCCGCGAGGCGGGTCGAGCCATCCCTAGCCCCAACGGCCCGGGCTTGGCAAGGCGACAGGCCGCCCGGGAGCCCTGAAAAAGCGGGAAAAATCGTCGCAGCGCAAGGAGTTGCGCGAGCCTTGCACGGCGGAGCGGCCTCCGCTATAAGCTCGCCTTCCCGAACGCGGAGCGCCGACGGCCATGAAGGAAAAGATCCATCCGGAGTACCACGAGATCAACGTGGTGATGACCGACGGCACCAGCTACAAGACCCGCTCGACCTACGGCAAGGCGGGCGACACGCTTCGGCTCGACATCGACCCGAAGTCGCACCCGGCCTGGACCGGCGTGCATCGCCTGATGGACAGCGGCGGCCAGCTCGCCAAGTTCAACAAGCGGTTCCAGAACCTCGGCATCAAGAAGGAATAGCGCCGGGCCCGGCCGGCCCGGGCTCTCGCAAGCGCGCTTTAAGGGAAAAGGGGCGTTTCCGGCAGCGGAAGCGCCCTTCGCATTTGCGGGGATCCGGCGGTCCTATTCCGGCCGATCCTGTTGCGCCCCGTCCTGCGTCGGCCCGTCCTGCTTCAAACGGCGGCGCTTCTCGTCGTAGCTCCAGCCGCCGCCGAGATCGAGCGTCTCCCGGTGTCGCACGAAGGGCGTATAGGCGGGCGCTCCCGGCTTCAGCCGATGCCGCTCGTCGAAATCCTCCCACAGGTTGAAGGGCAGCTCCGGCGTGCTGCCGATCGTGCGGATGCGCTCGGCCATCGCCGCCTCCGCCTTGCCCTTCTTCGCCGCGAGCTCCGGCGATTTCGCCCCCGCCGGCCCGCCATGAATCGCGAAGGAGAGGAGCGGCGGCAGCACCGTCATGCCGACATAGCGGAGGCTGATCAGCACCGGCCAGAGGGCAAGCAGCATGTCGCCCTCATTGCCGTTGTAGGAGCCGCCGTCGGTCGAGGCGCCGAGCGTGACCGAGAGCAGGGCCTTCTTGCCCCGGAACGGCCCGCGCTCGAAGCGGTTGGCGCTGGAATAGGTCGCGCCGTAGATCCAGATCCGGTCGAACCAGCCCTTCATCATCGCCGGCGGTCCCCACCACCAGACGGGAAACTGGAAAATCAGCAGGTCGGCGCGCCGCACCTTGTCGAGCTCGGCGACGACCGCCGGCGGGGTCGCCGCGCGCTCATATGCGCTGCGCTGCTCGCCCTGGGTGTCGAAATAGCCCGGATCGTTTCGCGCACCGTAGTGACGCGGCCCCTCGACCGGGTCGAAGCCTTGCGCATAGAGGTCGGAAATCTCGACGGTGGCGCCCTGCGCGCGAAGCTGCGCGGCCGCGACCCGCGCCAACCGCCCGTTCAGCGATTGTGGCTCCGGCTGAGCCAGGACGATGAGCGCATGCATGGAATTTCCTCCGCCTCCGGATCGCGGGCTGTCGGGGCTTCGGATGTACACGAAATCGCCGGGCGGCTCCATCCGGCGAAGGGCGCTGCAGCGCCTCGGGCTTCAGTCGTTCGCGGGCGTCACCAGGCCGGCGGCGAGGTCGTCGAGCCGGGCGACCCGGTTATAGAGGGCGAGGCTGCGCGACAGCAGGCTTTGCAGCACGTCCGGGAGGCCGAGCGCCTGCCAGGGACCTTCCACCGCGCAAACCAGCCGGCCGCCGAGCCGGCGCTGCTCCAGCATCGCCTCGACCGGCGAAAGCTCGCCCGCCGCGACCGCCCGCTGCACCAGGAGCCACGCCAGCACCTGGGTCAGCCGCGCCGTCACCCGCATCGCCTCGCAGCTCGCCACGAGCTGGAGGGCCGGGCGCTGCGTCGGGATGCCGTCGCGGCGGGAATCGACGAAATAGTCCCGCGCCTCGCGCATCAGCGCGATGGTCTCCTCATAGGTGCGATCGAACTGAGCGAGGGTGGTCGAACCGCTCGGCATTCTCGCCTGCCGTTGCTGGATAGGGTGGCCCCGGAAGGAGCCGGATCGGTCGGCACTCCAAGGTTCCCGTCCCCGGGGGGAAGAACCGGGGAGCAAGAATTCCGCCTGCGGCTTAACATTCCCTTTTCCGCCGCGCGGGAGGCAACCGGAAACTGGTCGAGCGGCCCGGATTTCAAGGGCTCCAGCGCCTCTTGAAGCCGAAAACCGCTGCCCTATATCGAGTTCCGTCGGACGCCCTTTCCGGGGTCCGGCGATGACGTGACGGCCGGGGTATCGGCTCAGCGACGAGCGAATGCCCGGGATCGGAACCCATGTTGCTCACAAGGAGGATATGGCAAATGCGCAGCTTCGATTTCGCTCCCCTCTTCCGCTCCACCATCGGCTTCGACGGCATGGCGAATCTGCTCGAGTCCGCGCTCCGGACCGACGAGCAGGCATCGACCTACCCGCCCTACAACATCGAGAAGACCGGTGACAGCGCCTACCGCCTCACCATGGCGGTAGCCGGGTTCGGCGAAGAGGACATCACCATCACGGCGCAGGACAACACGCTCGTCGTGAGCGGCAAGCTCGCGAAGAGCGATGAGGAGCGCAAGTTCCTCTATCGCGGCATCGCGGGCCGTGCGTTCGAGCGCCGCTTCGAGCTCGCGGAGCATATCCGCGTGAACGGGGCGAGCCTCGCGAACGGCCTGCTTCATGTCGAGCTGGTGAAGGAAGTGCCGGAGGCCATGAAGCCCCGCACCATCAAGATCCAGAACGGCGGCGCGAAGCAGCCGACCGTGCTCGAAGGGAAGGCGGCCTAGTTACCGCCGAAGGCAGAAGACCGGATCTCTAGCCGATCCGGACCATGACAGTCTGGCCGGGCGGGCAACCGCCCGGCCTTTTTCCTGTGGTTTCAGCACGCGGATTTTTTCGCGGCGCGGATTCTGCGTCCCCCGGTATCGCGCGGCGGATCGAAGCGATAGCGGTCGCGGATATGGTCGTTGAAATAGGCGCCCTTCGAGTCCGCCCGCAGGAACCCTTCGAAGACCTGCGGCGGCACCTCGTAATAGCGGTAGGGCCCGCCGGTTTCGCGAAACCAGATCGAAAGCGCCCGACGCGACGGGTCGTAGGCGATCCGGTCGATCGCCGAGGAGCTGACCAGGGGCATCGGCTCGCCTCCGACGCGAACAACGTCCTTACTCGCCAATGAACGAACGAAAGGGCGGCGCGTTCCCTTTCGAACGCGCACCCTTGGATTGCATCCATGTGGAATGCGTCAGGCGCTCGTCAGCAGCCGCTTCAGCGCCGCGATGGTCTCGTTCGGACGCTCGGCCATCATCATATGGCCGGTATCGGGAATCGTGACCGTGGCGGCGCCGGTGAGCTGTTCGGCCAGGGGCTTCGCGGCCTTGGGCGACGTCATGCGGTCGTCGGCCCCCAGCACCAGCAGCGCGCAGCCCTTGAAGGCGGCCGCCGCGTCGAGCGCGCCCTTGTAGTCGGCGCAAGCGCCGAGGTCGGCCGCCAGCACGCCCGGCGCCGCGCGCTCCAGCAGCCGGATGCCGCCGCCCATCGTCCACAGGCCCGGCGCCTTGTTGCCGCCGACATGGCCGACGCTGCCATGGGCCCAGGAAGCGATGAGCTCGACCGCCTTCGGATCGTTCGCCCGTGCGGCCGCGAGCAGGTCGGGATGGACCGGCATGGCGGCGGCCACGCCCAGCAGCGCGATGCCGTCCACCCTGTCGCCGGCGCGCGCCGCGGCCGCGAGCGCGACGAGCGCGCCCATCGAATGGCCGACGAGAGCGGTGCGCTCGAGCCCCGCCGCCTCGACCACGGCCAGCACCCAGCCCGCCATCGCCTCGATCGAGGCGAGCGGCTTGCCGGTGGAGCGCCCGTGCCCCGGAAGATCGAGCGCCAGCACCGCGCGGCCGTGACCGGCGAAATATCGCGCCGGCAGGCTCCAGACGCTGTGATCCATCCCGGCGCCATGGAGGAAGACCGCGCCCGGCCGCCCGGGATCGAAGGGCTGGCCGCCGGTCGAGGCGAAGGCGCGCGCTCCCCCGACGCTGAGCTCCATGGCGGGCTCAGCCTTTCTGCGAGGCGCGCAGCGCCTGGTCGAGATCCGCGAGGATGTCAGCCGGATCTTCGAGCCCGACGGAAATCCGGATCATGTCCTCGCCGACGCCGGCCGCGGCCAGCGCCGCCGCATCCATCTGCCGGTGCGTGGTCGAGGCCGGATGGATCACGAGGGTCTTGGCATCGCCGACATTGGCGAGATGCGAGGCGAGCGAAAGCGCCTCGATGAAGCGCCGCCCCGCCTCGCGCCCGCCCTTCACGCCGAAGCAGAGGATCGAGCCCGCGCCTTTCGGGAAGAGCCGCTTCGCGAGCGCATGGTCCGGATGCTCGGGCAGGTCCGGGTGATTGACCCAGGCGACGGCCGGATGGCGCTTGAGGGCCTCCAGCACGGCCTGCGTGTTCGCGACATGACGCGCCATGCGGAGCGGCAGGGTCTCGATCCCCTGCAGGATATGGAACGCATTGGCCGGGCTCATGCAGGCGCCGAAATCGCGCAGGCCTTCGACGCGCGCGCGCAGGATGAAGGCCTGCGGTCCGAACTCCTCGGCGAAATCGATGCCGTGATAGCCGGCATAGGGTTCGGTCAGGGTCGGGAACTTTCCCGACTTCTCCCAGTCGAACTTGCCGCTGTCGACCAGCACGCCGCCGATCGCCACGCCATGGCCGCCGAGCCACTTGGTGGCCGAATGGAGCAGCAGGTCGGCGCCGTGCTCGAAGGGCCGGTTGAGCCAGGGCGTGGAGAAGGTGGAATCGATCAGGAGCGGCACCCCCGCCTCGTGCGCGATGCCGGCGACCTGCTCGAGGTCCAGCACCTCGAGCCCCGGATTGCCGATGGTCTCGGCGAAGACGAGCCGCGTCTCCGGCCGGATCGCGGCGCGGAAGCCGGCGAGGTCGCGTGGGCCGACGAAGCTCGTGGTAATGCCGAAGCGGGGCAAGGTGAGGCGCAGCAGATTGATGCTGCCGCCATAGAGCGAGGCCGAAGCGACGATGTGCCCGCCCTGCCCCATCAGCGTGACGATCGCGAGCAGCAGGGCCGCATGGCCGCTCGCCGCCGCCGCGGCGCCGACGCCGCCTTCGAGTGCGGCGACGCGCTCCTCCAGCACCGCCACGGTCGGGTTCGAGATGCGCGAATAGATGTGGCCGGTGCGCTCGAGATTGAAGAGCGACGCGGCATGATCGACATCGTCGAACACGTAGGAGGTCGTCATGTAGAGCGGCAGGGCGCGTGCGCCGGTGGTCGGGTCCGGCTGCTGTCCCGCATGCAGGCTCAGCGTGTCGAACTTGTGAAACTTCGGATCGGCCATCGCTCGCTTCCCCCCGGCCTGTCGCCCGCATCGCGACGCGCCGTGTCGCCGGATATCTTCCGCCAAAGAAGAAGGCCGCTCGATCCTTATCCAAGGACCGGCGGCCTTTTTTATGTCTGAGCCTCAACCCTGTCTAACTTGCGGACGGAAACGTTATGAGGCGCGAGGCAAATCCGTCAAGCCGAGAATCCGCTTTTTCGCTACAATGTGCGCGCGACAGAGCGGTCGGCCGGGTCAACTTCCCCGCGAAGTCTGGAACCCTTCCATATTGTGCCGAAGCCAGAAAAAAAGCCGCCGGAAACCGGCGGCTTCGAGTTAGACAGGGAGGCGCAAACATGGATCAGGGATCCAAGGCGAGGGTTTCAGGGACGAAAACCTCACGCTGTCCATTTTTGGCGGAATTCATGAAGCAATCCTTAACATCCGGGCAATAGGCCCACGCCCCGGGCCGATTTCGCTTACCTAACTATTTCAACGCTTTCATCGCCGAGGGCCGGTGCGACCCGGGAGGCTGCCGCTCATTCCTGTCCGAGGCGTCAGGCTTTTTCGGCACGCCGAACCGGACTGTCGCCCCGGCGAGACGGCGCTGCCGTCGTCGGCCCCCTGAGCCCGACCGCGCCGGGTGTACGCCCTGTGCGTCCGAGCTAGGGCGGCTTGAAGAAGGCCGCGGCACCGGCGCGGGGCTCTGCCTGGTCCCGATTTTCGCTTCGACCCGCGCGATCTCCGGCCGACGCCCGGACAGATGGTCGTCCGGAAAATCCGGCGATCTTCAAGACGGCAGATGCACGCCCCGATATGTTGCGGCAGCCGATGGGCAGGCGGTAGGTTTGCGATGGAGCCGTCCGGCGCTGCGACGATCGGAGAGATTCATTCATCAGCTCCAAGGAATCCGCCTATGACTCCAGAGCTCGCCCTCTATTCCGCTGCCGTCTGCCCCTATGCCCAGCGCACGCACCTGCTATTGCTCGAGAAAGGGGTGCCCTACGAGACAGTCGAAGTCGACCTCAAGAACAAATCGGCGGAGTTCCTCGCAATCTCCCCCTATTCGAAGGTTCCCGTCATCAAGCGCGGGCCGGATGTAGTCTGGGAATCCTCGGTCATCAACGAGTATCTGGAGGAGATCTACCCCAACCCGCCGATGATGCCGAGAGAACCCGGGCGCCGGGCGCTCGCCCGCGTCTGGATCGATTTCGCGAATGTAAAACTGTTGCCGACCTGGTATCGGCTTTTCCTCGCGCAGGATCCGGCGCGGCAGGCATTCCTCGCGGACGAGCTTACCAGCCATTTCCTGTTCATGGAGCAGGCTGGCATTGCAGCGCTGTCGCCCTCCGGCCCCTTCTGGCTGGGCAAGCATCTGTCGCTTGTCGATCTTACATACTGGCCCTGGTTCGAACGGCTTGGGGCGCTGAAGCACTATCGCAATTTGGTTCTACCGCCCGAATGCCGACGCCTGCGTGACTGGATGAAGGTCATGTCGGCGCAGGACTCAGTCATGGCGATCGCTCGCCCGACTGAGTTCTATATCTCGGGCTACGCCTCCTATGCCGACGGCTCGGAGCAGGGCGTCACGGCCCGCGACATGCGCGCAGGCCAGTAGACGCGAGACGACCTCGCGCGTCGGCCGCCTCCTGACGCCTCAGCGCGACTTGAAAAAGGCCGCGGCGCCGGCGCGATGGCTCTGCTTGGTCGCGATCTTCGCTTCGACCCGCGCGATCTCGGCCTTGAGCTCGGCGATGTATTCCTCGAGCTCGGCGACCGCGAGCGGCTCGAGATCGCGCTGGGCGGGCTTCTTCTTCCTCGGTTCGAGTTCTTCCGGATCCATGAGACAATTCCGTTCGCTTGCCTCGGCTTCGGACGCATTATAAACCAGCCTGGCTGCAATCGAGGAGTCTTCGCCCGCATGTTCCTGCCCGCCGAGATGAAGGCGATCGTCGTCGAGAATCCGGGCAGCGCCGACCGGCTCCGCCTCATCCGCCGGCCGATACCGAAGCCAAGCGAAGGCGAGCTTCTCGTCCGCATCGCGGCCGCGGGCGTAAACCGTCCCGACATCCTCCAGCGCGAAGGCAATTACGGGCCGCCACCGGGCGCTTCCGACATTCTCGGCCTCGAGCTCGCGGGCGAGGTCGTCGGCAAGGGCTCGGGCGATACCGGGCCCTGGAAGATCGGCGACAAGCTCTGCGCGCTCGTCGCCGGCGGCGGCTACGCGGAATATTGCAACGTGCCGGCACCGCAATGCCTGCCCGTTCCGCGCGGGCTCGACCTCATCGAGGCGGCCGCGATGCCCGAGACCTTCTTCACGGTTTGGACCAACGTCTTCGAGCGCGCCGCCCTCAGGCCCGGCGAATCGATCCTCATTCACGGCGGATCGAGCGGCATCGGCACCACCGCGATTCAGCTCGCTCATGTCCATGGCGCGACTGTGATGGCGACGGCGGGCGGGCCGGAGAAGGTCGCGGCCTGCCGCGCCCTCGGCGCCGAGCGCGGCATCGACTACAAGGTCGAGGATTTCGTGGCGGCGGTGAAGGACCATACCGGCGGTCGCGGCGCCGACGTGATCCTCGACATGGTCGGCGGCGACTATATCGCGCGCAACCTCAAATGCCTCGCGCTGGAAGGACGCCTCGTGCAGATCGCCTTCCTCAAGGGCAGCAAGGTCGAGCTCGATCTCATGCATCTGATGCTGAAGCGGCAGACCCTGACGGGCTCCACGCTTCGGGCCCGTCCGGTCGCCGAGAAGGGCGCGATCGCCGCGAAGCTCAAGGATCGCGTCTGGCCCTGGGTCGAGGCGGGCCGAGTGAAGCCGGTCATCCACCGCACTTTCCCCCTCGCGGCCGCCGCCGACGCGCACCGCCTGCTCGAGGAAGGCCGGCATATCGGCAAGATCGTGCTGACGGTGGGTTAGCGCTCGGTCTCCTCCGCCAGCATCTCGAGGTAGCGCGCGATCTCGGTATGGTCGGCGGCGCTGCCGAGCCGCGCCTCCGCGTCGTTCCAGAGGGCGATGCAGCGCTCCGCGAGCGGCGCCGGCGATCCGGTCGCGCCGGCGAGATCGAGGGCGGTGCGCAGGTCCTTCGCCATGAGCGAGAGGCCGAAGCCCGAACCGTAGCCCTGCGACAGCACATGCTGCTTCAGCTTGTGCTCGGTGCTGTTGTTGCGGCCGGTCGAGGCGTTGAGGATATCGACCATGGCGGCGGGATCGAGCCCGAAACGCCGGCCGATCGCGACCGCTTCCGACGCCGCCACGAGCCCCGCCGCCGAGACATAGTTGTTGAGCGCCTTCATGGCGTGGCCGCTGCCGAGCGGCCCGGCGGGGAAAATCCGCGTTCCCATCGCTGCCAGCACCGGCCGGCAGCGTTCGACGATCGACGCCTCGCCGCCGACCATGATCGCGAGCGTGCCGTCTTCGGCGCGCCTCACGCCGCCCGAAACCGGCGCATCGATGAGCGCGATGCCGCGCCCCGCCAGATTCTTGCCGAGGGTCCGGGTGCCGACCGGCGCGGAGGAGCTCATGTCGATGACGGTCGCGCCCGGGCCAAGCCCGGCCGCGACGCGATCGCCCGGCCCCAGCAGCACGCGCCGCACCGCCTCGCCGTCCGGCAGGATCGTGATGACGAGATCGCTGGCGCGGCCGAGATCGCTGAGCGACCCGGGTGCGGCGGCGCGGCCTGCGAAGCGCTCGACGCGCGCGCGGTCGAGATCGGCGACCGCGAGCGTGAAACCGGCCCCGATCAGCCGCTCCGCCATCGGCCGACCCATATTGCCGAGCCCGACGAAGCCGATGCGCAGGCTCATCGCGGCGCTCCGGTGGCGCAGAAGCTCTGCCAGTGCCGCTCTGCCGATCCTGCAAAACTCGAGGGAAGCGAGGCCATGCGAACGGTCTCCGGTCGAGGGGACCGAAGCCTATCACGGGCCCGCCGCCGCCAAGAAAAAGGCGGCAGGGCCATACCCGCCGCCTCCGTCTCGGCCGCCTGGCGTTTCGGCGAAGACCGGCCCGAAAACCCGCGCGCTTGCCCGCCCCTGAAAACGGAGGCTTTAGCGCCGGATCAGCGACGCGAAGACCGCACCCGCGGCGAACGCCACCGCGAGGCTGGTGATCGGATAGTCGCGCACCTGCCGGCCCGCATAGCGCGCCGCGCTGTCGGCACGCGCGGACACGGCGTCATAGGCGGCTTCCGCCTTGCGGCCGGCCCGGTCGGCGGCCTTGCGCATGGCCGCACCCGCCTCGTCGGTCAGATGCTCGGCGGATTTCTTGAGCTCGTCGCGCTTGCCCGCGATGTCGGAGAAGCTGCTGGACATGGACTGATTCCCTCTGGGTGAGCCCGCTCGGGGGAGCGGATCGGATCTATCGCGCGTTCGCGATCGCTGCTGACATAACCGCCGCCGGAGCGGCGGGTTCCCGCGAAAAACTGCCGCCCTTGCCGCCGGCGCGGACGGGCTTCCGGATGGCGGCCGGCGAATTTTTGGGTGGCGGCGGACCGGCGGGAATGCTATTCCCGCGCTGGCCGTTGGAAGCGGACGGTCCGACCCCACATAAGTGCTGCGCCCCAATAAACTCAATGGGTTGCCGGCTGGGCGGCTGGCCCGCCCGGGTCTCGAAGGCGGCATATCCGAAGGAGAGCGACATGGCACGGCTGTTGATGCCCAAGGCGACCGCGGTGTGGCTGGTGGAGAACACCACTCTCAGCTTCCAGCAGATCGCCGATTTCTGCGGGCTGCACCCGCTCGAGGTCCAGGGCGTCGCCGACGGCGAGGTCGCGGTCGGCATCGTTGGCCTCGATCCGGTCGCGAACGGCCAACTCACCAAGGAAGAGATCGAGCGCTGCGAGAAGGATCCGTCGGCCGAGCTCAAGATCCTGCGGCAGAACATCCCGCAGCCCCTGCCGCGCACCAAAGGGCCGCGCTATACGCCGGTTTCGAAGCGGCAGGACAAGCCGGATGCGGTCGCCTGGCTGGTGCGCCACCATCCGGAGCTCGGCGACGCGCAGATCGCGCGGCTCATCGGCACGACCAAGAGCACCATCGCCGCGGTGCGGGACCGCAGCCACTGGAACTCGGCCAACCTCAAGCCGCGCGATCCGGTGTTGCTCGGGCTCTGCACCCAGACCGACCTCAACGCGGTCGTGCTCCGCGCGCGCAAGCAGCTCGCCAAGACGCAAGATCCGAAAGCGCCGGAGCCGGAGGTCGAACCTGCGAAGCCGGAGAGCGGCCGCACGCTGCCGGGCGGCTTCGACATCTCGACCTTCCTGCCGAAGAGCTGAGCCGTCGCGGCGCCCACGCGCCGTCCCCGAACGATCGAAGGGCGCCCTTGCGGGCGCCCTTTTCGTTTCAGCCGCCGCTCAGCGATCCGCCAGGACGCGCTGGGCGTCGGTCGTCCAGCCAACCTCGACCGTGTCATCGACCGCAAGCCGGTGGCGGAGCGCGAAATCCTGGCTGTGCAGGATGATCTCGCCGCCGCCCGGCAACTCGACGCGGTAGCGCACATAGGGGCCGAGGAAGACGCTGTCGGCGAGCCGGCCGGTGAGCTTCACGGCACCTTGCGGGAGGTTGCCGCCGAGCGCCATCGCCTCCGGCCGCACCACCACCACGACCGCTTCGTCAGGCCCCGCATCCGCGAAGCTGCCGCCGGCCTCCAGCGTCACGCGGCCGCCCTGGCGCCGGCCCGGCAGCACGTTCGCCTCGCCGATGAAGGTCGAGATGAAGCGGGTGCGCGGCGCGCCGTAGATCTCTTCCGGTCCGCCCTCCTGCACGCAGGCACCCGCATCCATGACCGCGATGCGGTTCGCGAGCGCCATGGCCTCGCCCTGGTCGTGCGTCACGAAGACGAAGGTGCCGCCGATCGAGCGATGGATGCGACGAAGCTCCTCCTGCATCGCCTTGCGGAGCTGCAGGTCGAGGGCGGCGAGCGGTTCGTCGAGCAGCAGCACGCGCGGCCGCATCACGAGCGCGCGGGCGAGCGCCACGCGCTGCGCCTGGCCGCCCGACAGCGCGTCCGGCCGCCGTTCGGCGAGCGGCTCCAGCCGCACCAGCCCGATGATCTCCTTCACCCGGGCCTCGACTTCGGCCGGCGGCAGCTTGGCGAGCTTCAGCCCGTAGGCGATGTTCTGCCGCACCGTCATATGCGGGAAGAGCCCGTAGCCCTGGAACACCATGTTGGTCGGGCGGCGCTCCGGCCCCATCCGCGTCACGTCGACGCCGTCGATCTCGACCGTGCCGCCGGTCGGCTCGGTGAAGCCGCCGATCATGCGCAGCAGGGTCGTCTTGCCGCAGCCCGAGGGGCCGAGCAGCGCGTAGAAATCGCCGCTATGGATATCGAGATCGAGCGGCTTCACGGCGACCATGCTGCCATAGTTCTTGGTCAGGCCGCGCAGCCGGACGAGAGGCGGCCGGTCCGCCTGCGGGCGGGCTGCGACGGCGGTTGCGGCGGATGCGGTCATCGACGGTCTCCCTCGGAAAGCCAAAGCCGGTACGGGGCCATCGGTCAGCCCCGGTAGCGCGTGGCGCGGATGGCGAGCATGGTGGCGCCGACCGTGCCGAGCAGGATCAGGGTCGCCAGCGCATTGATGCTCGGGTCGAGCGATCGGCGCAGCATGCCCCAGACCAGCGTCGGCAGCGTCAAGCCGCCGCCGATGGTGTAGTAGGTGATGATAAATTCGTCCAACGAAAGCGCCATGGCGATCAGCGCCGCGCCGATGACGGTCGGGCGGATGATCGGCAGGGTCACGGTCAGGAAGGCGCGCAGCGGGGAGGCGCCGAGGTCGCGCGCGGAATCGATGACGGACTCGTCGAAATCCGCCATCCGGGCATAGACCACCAGAATGACGAAGGGCTGGATGAAGACCACCTGGCCGGGCACCACGGTCCAGACGCTGAGCGGGATCTGCAGCGCCGCATAGGCGCTGAAGAGCGCCAGCGCCAGCACCAGCGGCGGCATCATCAGCGGCACGGTCAGCAGCGCCAGCAGCGGGCCCGCCCGGCGCTTCTTCATGCGGGCGAAGGCGAAGGCGGCGAGCATCCCGACCAGCACCGAGGTGACGCCGACCGAAAGGCTGACGACGACGCTGTTCTGGAATGCGACCCAGAAATCCTGGTTCGCGAAGAGCGCGCGATACCAGTCGAAGGTGAGGCCCCGCATGGGGAAGCTCGCCAGGCTGTTGCGGCCGAAGGAGAACAGCACCAGCAGCGCCAGCGGCGACAGCATGAAGAAGACCGCCGCCGCGCCAAAGACGAACCAGACGATGCGGGCGAAGCGGGTCGTCATCGGACGGCGAGCGTGCGTTGCATGACCGCCCGCAGGAGGAGGACGGTGCCGGCGCTGACGGCGAGGATCGCAACCGCAAGCGCGGAGGATTGCGGGGCGTTGAGCGCGGTGATGAACTGGTTCTCGACGAAGTTCCCCGCCATCGCCGTCGCGGTGCCGCCGACCAGGCGCGGCGTCACATAGTCGCCGGCCGCAATGAAGAAGGTCAGCATGAAGGCGACCAGGATGCCGGGCTGGCATTGCGGCAGCACGATATCGATCAGCATGCGCAACGGCTTCGCGCCCAGGTCGCGCGCGGCGGCGAGCTGCGCATCGCTGATGCCGCGCAGGCTGCCATAGAGCGGCAGCACGGCGAAGGGCAGCAGGAAATGGGTGAGCGTGGCGACGACGGCGCCCGGGTTGTAGAGCAGCCAGGAGACCGGCTCGTCGATGATGCCGAGCTCGATGAGGCCGGTATTGAGGATGCCCGTGGTGCCGAGGATCGTGCGCCAGGCGTAGATCTTCACCAGATAGCCGCCGAACATGGTGATGAGCGTCACGAACAGCAGCGTCGGCCCGAGCCTGCCCGCCCGGAAGCGGATCAGATAGGCGAAGCCGAAAGCCAGCAGCGTGGCGATGACCGCGATGAGGAGCGCGATCGCGAAGGTGAAGGCGACCGAGTAGCCGTATTCGCGATAGACGTCGAGATAGTTGACGAGGGTGAAGTCGCGCGAGAGCCGGAACAGGCTCACGCTCCAGAAGCTCATCACGACGAAGTAGATGAAGGGCCCAAGGAAGAACAGCAGGAAGATCAGCGTCGCCGGCAGGGCGAAGAGCGTCAGCATGACAGGGTTGCGGGGCATGTCGGTTACCCGGCCGGCCGGCCGGGCGCGACGGGTGAGCGATCCCGCCGCGCCGCTCGCCTGGCCATCCTCGTCTCGTCGAGCGGATGGCGCCGCGTCACGCCTTCATCACGGTTTCCCAGCCCTTGATATAGTCGTCCCAGCTCGCGTTGGTGCCGTCCGCCTCGAGCAGATACATCTCCTCGATGCGCACCTTCGTCGTGAAGAAGGACGCGATGTCGTCATAGGGATAGAGCGAGCGGTTCGCTTCGCTGAGCTTCGGGAGCGCCTCGGCGTTGGTGATCGGCAGCAGGTTGTATTCCGCGCCGGCGAGCTGGCCCTCGACCGAGAGCGCATTGTCGATGAGCGCATAGACCGCGTCGGGGTTGCTGGTGTGCGAACCCATCGACCAGCCTTCGATGTAGCTCATGGTGCCTTCCTTCGGGAAGGACCACTTGATGTTGACGTCCTCGCCGGCGAGCGGCGCCACCCACTCCGCGCCCTCGCACACAAGAATTTCCTTGCGCGCGAAAAGGTCGGCGAGCTCGCCATAGCTCGCCGCGATCGTGCGCAGATGGTTTTTCTTCATGTCGATGAGGAACTTCACCGTCTCGTCGAGCTCGGCGAGCGTCATCCGGTTCGGCGACTGGTTCCCGGTGACGACCCGACCCCAGGTCGCGAAGACCGAGGTCGGATCGGCGGGGATGGCCGACTTGCCCTTGAACTCGGGCCTCAGCATGTCCATCCAGGATTCGAGCGGCTCCTTGACCTCGTTGGCGTTGTACATCAGCGGGATCGACGCCCAGGTGAAGGGAGCCGAGTACCACTTGTCCTCGTAGGTCATGTTGCTGCGGGCGGCATCGACGATCGCCGGGAAGAGCTTCTTGAAGTTCGGGAGCTTCTCGAGATCGAGCGGCTGCAGCAGCCCTTCGGCCGCCATGAACGGGACCTCGATGAAGTAGGGGCAGCCGACATCGACCTCGCGCGGGCTGATCCGGAGCTTCGCGACGATTTCTTCCGGCGCCCCGATATAGGTCTTGTCGAGGGACATGTCGTTCTTGGCGAGGAAATCGCCCCCCTCGAGGAAGACGTCGTAGCCTTCCCAGCACATGAGCTTCAGCGACGTCGCCGCCTGGGCGGAGCCGATGCCGCCGAACATGGCGGCCGCGCCGAGCGCGCCGGCGCCCTGCAGGAGGCGGCGGCGGGGAAAGGGGGTCGCGGCCAGGCTGCGGGTCCGCACGAGACCATCGAGGCGGGGCTGGTGAATTCTCTTCATAGCTTCGTCTCCCTTGCGATACGGGCGGGGTTTTTCGTCGATGTTGGGATCCCGACCGCAGGCTTCCGCCACGCCGCAGCCGCGTTTAATGAAATACACGCGAATGGCGCGGGGGAACAGGGTCCGATTGCCCCCTCGCCGGAGGAATTCGGGCGGCGGAACCCGGCCCGGAATCGCGCGGCTGTAGCCATCCTTGAATCTTCTTCATCGCAATAGTTGAGAAATGCCGGCACCGCCTGCGGGCCCGCGGGGTCAAGGCAACCGCCGCTCCATCACATGGTAGGTGGGGGCATTGAAGCCGGCATGAGTCCCGAGCGCCGCCTCGCGAAAGCCGAGCCGGCGGAAGAACGCGACATTGTCGGGCAGGAGGATGCGCACATTGAGGATCACGCGCCCGGCGCCCTCCGCACGACCGACCGCGAGCACAGCCTCGACGAGCGCCGCGCCGACGCCCTCGCCGCGCCAGGGCGGCAGCACGGCGAGCCGTCCGAGATAGAGCCCCTCCCCTTCACGGCGATAGAGCACCGACCCCACCGCGCGGCCATCCGCCGCATCCGCCTGCGCCGCGTCGGCCCCATTTGCGTCGACCCGGGCCGCGTCAGGGAGCGCGACGAACCCGCGGTGATCGGCGAAGGCCCCGGCGATGCTCGCCGCCGTTTCCGACAGAGCGCCGGGACGCGGTTGCAACAGGCCGTCATAGGCCGCGAAGGCCGCGCGGAGAATCCCCGCAATGACCGGCGCATCCGCAGGGCTCGAGGCCCGGAGCGCAAAACCCCGGCGCGTCGACCGCTCAGGCCGGCTTCGGGTAGCCGACATCGCGCAGCGCCTCGGTAACCTCCGTAAGGATGGCGGGATCGTCGATCGTGGCAGGCGCCTTGTAGGCCTGGCCGTCCGCGATCCGCTGCATGGTGCCGCGCAGGATCTTGCCGGAGCGCGTCTTCGGCAGTCGCTTCACCACCGTCGCCGTCTTGAAGGCGGCGACCGGCCCGATGCGGTCGCGCACCAGCGCCACCGTCTCGCGCACGATCTCGCCATGGCTGCGCCCCACCCCGGCCTTCAGCACGAGGAGGCCGAGCGGCACCTGGCCCTTGAGCGTGTCGGCCACGCCGATGACGGCGCATTCCGCAACATCCGGATGGGCTGCCAGCACCTCTTCCATCTGCCCGGTCGAGAGGCGGTGGCCCGCGACATTGATCACGTCGTCGGTGCGCGCCATCACATAGATATAGCCGTCCTCGTCGATCGTCCCCGCGTCGCCGGTCTGGTAGTAGCCGGGATAGGTCCGCAAATAGGCTTCGACATAGCGGGCGTCGGCGTTCCAGAGCGTCGGCAGGGTGCCGGGCGGCAGCGGCAGCTTGCAGACGATGGCGCCGATCTCCCCCGGCTTCGCCGGCTTCCCCTCGAGGTTCAGCACCTGCACGTCCCAGCCCGGCACCGCCTTGGTCGGCGAGCCGTGCTTCACCGGCAGGAACTCGATGCCGAGGCAGTCGGCCGCGATCGGCCAGCCGGTCTCGGTCTGCCACCAGTGGTCGATCACCGGAACCTTGAGATGCGCCTCCGCCCATTCGAGCGTCGGCGGATCGGAGCGTTCGCCCGCAAGGAAGAGCGCGCGGAAATTCCGGAGGTCGTAATCCCGGATGAGCCTGCCGTCGGGATCGTCGCGCTTGATCGCGCGGAAGGCCGTCGGCGCGGTGAAGAAGGTCGAGACGCCGTGCTGCGCGATCACCCGCCAGAAAGCGCCCGCATCGGGCGTGCCCACCGGCTTGCCCTCATACATGACCGAGGTGCAGCCATGGAGCAGCGGCCCATAGACGATGTAGGAATGGCCGACCACCCAGCCGACGTCGGATGCGGTCCAGAACACCTCGTCCGGCCCGACGCCATAGATGTTCGGCATGCTCCATCTGAGCGCCACCGCATGGCCGCCATTGTCGCGGACGATGCCCTTGGGTTGGCCCGTCGTGCCGGAGGTATAGAGCACATAGAGCGGATCGGTCGCGGCGACGGGCACGCATTCGGCGGGCGACGCGGCGGCGACCGCCGCCTCCCACTCGACGTCGCGGCCTGCCGTCAGGCTCGCCTCGGCCTGCGGGCGCTGCAGGATGATGCAGCGCGCGGGCTTCGCCTTGGCGAGCTCGATCGCATGATCCAGCAACGGCTTGTAGGCGATGACGCGGCCCGGCTCGAGCCCGCAGGAGGCGGAGACCACGAGCTTCGGCTTCGCATCGTCGAGCCTCGTCGCGAGTTCGGGCGCGGCGAAGCCGCCGAACACCACGGAATGCACAGCGCCGATCCGCGCGCAGGCGAGCATGGCGATGGCGGCTTCCGGCACCATCGGCATGTAGATCACGACACGGTCGCCCTTGGCGACGCCGTTGGCGCGGAGCGCGCCGGCGAAGCGCGCGACCCGATCCAGCAGCGCGGCATAGGTAAAACGCTCGGTGCGCCCGGTCATGGCGCTGTCGTAGATCAGTGCCGTGCGATCGCCGCGGCCCCGCTCGACATGGCGGTCGAGGCAGTTATAGCAGGTGTTGAGCACCCCGCCCGCGAACCAGCGATAGAAGGGCGGGTTCGCGGCGTCGAGCACCTTGTCCCAGCGCCTGATCCAGTCGATGCCCTCCGCCGCCTCGCCCCAGAAGCCTTCCGGATCCTCGCGCGAGCGGCGATGCAGCGTGTCGTAACGGCCCTTGGCGGCCGGTGATTTGGCGATCGACATGGTCCTCCCGGAGAACGCGCCGGTCATTCATGCGCTGCCGGCGCGGCTCGACCGGAGTTTGGGCGAAAGCCCCGGATTTGTGAAGCAAGGCGGGCGACATGCTTGCCGCATCTGCGGCCGCGGATCAGCCGGCGAGCCAGCTCTTGCAATCCTCGGCAATGCCCTCGACGGCGGCGGCATGGAAGCGCTCGCCAGCTTCCCGGGAGGCGAGGCCAGGGTTCGAGCCGATGCGGCCATCCGGGAACCGGCGCCGATAGTCCTCGGCGTCCGAGAAGCCGCCCGAAGGCGCGATCGGCGGGTCCAGCTTCATCGGCCGTGCCGCTTCCGGATGGATCGCCCAGGTGAGCGAAACCTCGGAGGGCGTGGCGTGATGTCCCTCGGCACCGGGGAAGAGCTCGCGCGAGAGCGGGCCGACGCCGGGCGCCTCCCACCAGTTGCGCAGCTTCAGCCGCAGGCCGCTTTCGTTGCCGGGCTTGCCGAAGCTCGTCTCCGCATGGATCTCGGAGAAGGCCGACGTGATCGTGGCGATGTTCCCGCCATGGCCGTTGATGAAATAGAAATCGCGGAAGCCGTGCCGCGCGAGCGAGAGCACATTGTCGCGGATGACCGCGATCAGGGTCGAGGGCCGGAGCGAGATCGAGCCGGCGAAGGCGAGGTGATGCTGCGCCATCCCGACCGCGATGGTCGGCGCCACCAGCACCCCGAGCTTTTCGCCGACGCCCTTCGCCACCGCTTCGGCACAGATCGCGTCGGTGCCGATCAGGCCGTTCGGCCCATGCTGCTCGGTCGAGCCGATCGGCATGATGACGGCCCGGCTCTTCGTCAGATAGGCGTCGATGTCGGGCCAGGTCTGGAGATGCAGCAGCACCGGGAAAGCCTCCATGGCCGGAAGGGAGCCCCTTCTTGCCCGCTCCCGGCCCACGAGGCAACAACCGACGGCGACTACCCGGTGCGGAGCTTTCGCGCGGGCCTGGCCCCTTATCGCTCCCGCCTCGGGAGCGGGAGCGACGGGACGAGGACGCCTCGCAACGTCAAAAAACCGCGCGCGGGCCGCGCCCGTTCCGGAAGGCGGCGACTCCCGAACCGTCAGGCCCGGATCCGCTTTGTCGCCTCCGGCTGATAGAGAATCCTCGCCACCCTGATGGTCCGCGACCTGCCGTCCGGGCCGGGATAGGACATGGATTGCCCGGCCGACAGCCCGAGGAGAGCGACCCCGACCGGCGTGACGACGGAGAGCGCATCCTCGTAGATCGCCGATTCGCCCGGATAGACGAGCGTCGCCACTCTCGCCATCGGGCTGTCCCCGTCGAAGAACTCGACACGGGAATGCATGGTCACCACATCGGCCGGCGTCTCGTCGTCCGTGACGACGGCGGCGCGCTTCAGCTCCTGCAACAGATGCTCGACCGCCCGCCAGGACCGGATGGGCGCGTGGTTTGCCAGCATGACGTCGAGTCGTCCCAGATTCGACTTGGTGATCGTGATTTCCGGCTGGGTGTCGTTGCCGATCGATTCTCTATGAAGCATGTCCTGATGAAGCATGTCCTGGTCCCTTCGCTGGGCTTGGTCAAATCCGACTTGCCGCCGGACGATGGCGCCCGCCATGCGACATCCCCGTGAACCGCCGATCGCGCGAGACATGAGCTCTCCGCTGCCGCCCGGAGCCGGCCTCCTTTCGAGGATCGCCTCCGATGCAGCGGGCCGGGCGCGATGACGGCCGGCTATTCCGAATCCGGGTAAGTTGGGCGCCCCTGCCCGCAGCGGGGACCGAGCGAAGGCTGATCTTCCTCAGTCCGAGGCAGGGGCGAACGAGTCTGCGCGCGTGCTGATCCGCTGCCGTCGAGGCCCGTTCCATCGCGATCGTCGTTTGCAGAACGTCTTCAGCATCGCTTCCATCGCCGCCGGCTGCCGGTCCCTTGCTCTCTCAATAGGGACCGCCTGACTCGATTTTCAAGAGACAGAGTCGAAAGGCCGCACTTGCCCGATTGCGGCTTCGCGGCGGGAAAATCTTTCTGCGCGCGCACGAGCTGCGACGCGCCAGACGTGCCATCGGACGCCATTCGATAGCGCGCGCTTTCGGCGGGGTCGCCCTCCCTGCGAGCAGGGCAGTCGATCGCGCACCCGGTTGCTTCTTCCCCCTCCCGTTCGAGGGGAGATCGGGCTTCAGCCCTGCTGAATCAGCTCGATCTTGTAGCCGTCCGGATCCTCGACGAAGGCGATGTGCAGGTCGCTGTCCTTCATCGGGCCCGCGGGCCGCGTGATCTTCACGCCCTCGGCCGCGAGCTGCTCGCAGGCGCGATAGACGTCCGGCACGGCGAAGGCCAGATGGCCGAAGGCGCCGCCATGCTCGTAGGGCTCCTCGCGGTCCCAGTTGTGGGTGAGCTCGATGACCGTGTTGGTGCGCTCGTCGCCATAGCCGACGAAGACGTTGGTGAACTTGTTCGTCGGGTAGTCGGTGCGGCGCAGCAGCTTCATGCCGAAGAGCCGCGTGTAGAAATCGATCGAGCGATCGAGATCGCGCACGCGGATCATGGAATGCAGCAGCCGGTAGTTCGTCTTCTGGTCGGTCGTGGCGAGGTTCATGGCGATCTCACTTTCCCCGGAAGCCCGAGAGGCGGCCGCGGTCCGGACGAGGCCGGCGGCACGCGATGATCTGCATTACCCGAGGCCGCCCGCTCACGCAACGCTCTCGCGCACCAGCCGCTGGAACTCGTAGAGGCTGGTCTCCCAGCAGGGCGAGAGCACGCCGCCGGTGGCCGTCGCGCTCGAGGCGCGGCCGGCCTGCAGCCGTTCGACCATCGCATGGTCTTCCTTGTGGACGTCGTACCAAAGCCGGCGCTGGGCGGCGATCTTCGCCTCGCCCCAGGGCTCGCCTGCCATCTGGTAGATGACGCGATATTGCTGCGTGCGGCCCGGCGACAGCGGAACGTTGAGATGCACCCCGACCTCGTCCGGCACATAGACGCCGAGCACGAAGGTCGGGAAGAGCGTGAGATAGCGCGAGCTGACGGCGAGCGTGCCCGCGCGGCCGACGCGATCCTCCGGGATGTCCACGGCGCTGCCGATGCAGGCGCCGTTGACGAGCGGGTAGTGGTCGTCGAGCGGCTGCTCGGTCGTGCTGTGATGCACCACCGGCACATGGTAGGGCTCGATGAAGTTTTCCATCAGGAACTTCCAGTTGGCCTCGACCACGCCGAGATCGATCCTGGCGACCGGGCGGAGCTTGCCGAAATCGGTGCCTTCCAGCGCCTCCTTGAGCGGGCGGAGAAACGCCTCGAAGGGTTCCGCCTTGCCGTCGATATTGACGAAGATCCAGTCATGGAAGATGCCGAGCGATACGGGCGCGAGCCCGTGCGCGCCCTTGTCGAAGCCGGGGACGTCCTGACGCCAGCCCCCGAAATTGGGCGCGGCCAGCAGCTTGCCTTCGAGGTCGTAGGTCCAGGCGTGGTAGGGGCAGGTGAGCGTGCGCTTCGCGCAGGCCGCCTCGTTGAAGAGCTTCGCGCCGCGATGCGCGCAGGCATTGTGGAAGCCGCGCAGCACGCCGTCGCGCCCGCGGATCAGCACCAGCGGCTGGCCGCCGACTGTGACGGGCTGCAGATCGCCGGGCTCGGCCAGCTCGTGCGCGAAGGCCGCGAAGACCCAGCGCCGGGCGAACAGCCGTTCGTTCTCGCGGCACATGAACTCGTCGCTGAGATAGGCCTCGCGCGGGAGCCCTCGCATGACCTCGGAATAGAGCCCGGTCCGGAAGCGGGAGATGTCCAGATCTGCGGTCTCGTTCATGGGGTCATTACCTCGCTTGGCGACAGGGCTGGAGGACGGGGGCCGCTCGGAAATCGACTGGGCCGCCCCGGCCGTTTCGGATTCCGCAACGGCGTCAGGGCGCTACGGCTCCCAATTGGGCCTTCCGGCCATCCTTGCGCAAATGATTATTCCTGCGCGGGTCATTAGAATAGCTAAAGTCCGGCCGTGAGCGGACCGGCAGGAGACATGGATGTTCCTCGCGCGCCCGGCCCTTCGACCATGACAAGGCTGCCCCCGCTCAACGCGCTGCGCGCCTTCGAGGCGGCCGCCCGGCATCTCAGCTTCAAGCGTGCGGCGGACGAGCTGCATGTGACCCAGGCTGCCATCAGCCATCAGGTGAAGCAGCTCGAGGCGCATCTGCATCTGCCGCTGTTCGAGCGATCGGCCCGCGGAGTAACGCTGACCGAGGCGGGCCGCGCGCTGCTGCCGGTCCTCAGCGACGCCTTCGATTCGATCCTGCAGACGGTCGAAGGGCTGGGCGCAGCCAGAAGCGGCGGCGCGCTCCTGGTGAGTCTGCGGCCCTATTTCGCGGCCAAATGGCTGGCGCCCCGCCTCGCCCGCTTCTGGCAGGCCTGGCCGCAGATCGCGCTTCGCCTCCACCACACCACCCGACCGGTCAGCTTCCGCGGCGAGGAGATCGACCTGGCGATCTGGTGGGGCGACGGCGACTGGCCGGGCGTCGAGACCGAGCGGCTGCTGCCCTGCGACCTGACCGCCGTCTGCAGCCCGGACCTGCTGCAGGGTCCCTACCCGCTCAACTCGCCCTGGGCGCTCCGCTGGCACACGCTGCTGCATGAGGAGACCGACGAGAACTGGCGACGCTGGCTCTCGGCCGCGGGCGTGCCCGACCTCAAGCCGCGCAAGCAGCTCTTCATCGACGACACCAACGTGCGGCTCGAGGCCGCCATCAAGGGCCAGGGCATCGCCCTTACCGGCCGCGAGCTGGTGGCGGACGAGCTGGCGGCGAAACGGCTGGTGGCGCCGTTCGAGACCAGCCTCGGCGGCTTCGCCTACTATTTCGTCTATCCGAAAGGCGCGCTGTCGCGACCGGCCGTCCGCGCCTTCCGCGACTGGATCTTCGCGGAGGCGCAGGCCGATCGCGGCGCGACTACCGGCGCCGTGCCGCCGACGGATCCTGCCCGGCCGAAACCGGCGCCGCCGACGTCTGCCAGGGCGAAGCGGCGGCCGGCCTGAATGCGCCGGATTTCAGCAGAACTGTCGCAAGGTTCGCGGGGTTGCACGGGACCGCTCCTTTCCGGCGCACCCGCCGGAAGGGCATCCGAGGCTCCACGGATCGACGCGTCAGGGCGTCGTCAGTGAGGGATAAGTTGGACGATTTCGTCCTTGATCCGGAGCTTCTGGCGCTTAAGTTCGGTGATCCTGGCGTCGTCGGGGTGGGGCCGACCTTCTTCTTCGGCGATCAGGCGATCCAGGTCGGCATGTTTGGCTTTCAGGGAGTCGACATGCTCCGTCGTGGCCATGCGGTAACCTCCTTTGACAAGTCGCAGGACGTCTACGACAAGGATGCTAACGCCGTTGGCCGCGCCCTGTAAACGAGACTCGACATGCCCCGCCGATCGCCGGTAAAGCCTTGGAATTCTGCCGAGTCGGGCGCCATGCCGCGACTCATCGTGGGGATCAGCGGGGCTTCCGGCGCCCTCTACGGCATCCGGCTGCTGAAGGCGTTGAAGCCGCTTTCCGTCGAGACCCATCTGGTGATCTCGCGCGCGGCCGAGCTCACCATCGCCTACGAGACCGACCTCAAGATTCCGGAGGTGCGCGCGCTCGCGGATGCGACCTACGGCATCGACGATCTCGGCGCGCCGATCGCGAGCGGCTCCTTCCCGACGCTCGGCATGGTGATCGCACCCTGCTCGATCAAGACGATGGGCGAGATCGCCACGGGCGTGACCTCGAACCTGCTCAGCCGTGCCGCCGATGTGACGCTGAAGGAGCGTCGCCGGCTGGTGCTGGCGCTCCGCGAGACCCCGCTCCATACGGGCCATCTCCGGAGCCTGCTCGCGCTGTCCGAGATGGGCGCGGTCGTGGCGCCGCCCGTGCCGGCCTTCTATGCACGCCCGGAGAGCATCGAGGCGATGGTCGATCACACGGTCGGACGGCTCGCCGATCTCTTCGGCCTCGATACCGGCGGCGTCAGGCGATGGCAGGGACCGCCACCCGGGCGCCGGCGCCGCCCGATGGAAGACTGAGCCGGGGGCTGAGCCATACCCGCAGACGTCGGAAAGCCAATGAACCAGGAGGAAACCTTCGATCCAGATGATCGCGACTGGAGCGAAGTCGTGCGGTTGATGCATGAAGCCCGCACAAAGCGTCGCGGATATGCTGACTATTGGGAATGGGCGATAGACCCGCGCCGGGCCGAGAAGCATGCCGCTCAAGTGCTCTGCAACTATCTCGCACGATGCGACGAGCAGGTGTCTGGGCCTCTATTCATTGTCGTGGCTGATCCGCCTGATGTGCTGTTGAGCACCGCCGATGGACGTCAAATTGGCATCGAGGTGACACAACTTGTCGACGCCGAGACGGTGAAACGGCATCGATATCGCAAGGAGCGAGGTGAAGCGGACCTCTACGATTGGGCAGACTGGACGCCGATAAGTACAGCCAACGGGCTAAGCAAACTCATTGCAGTAAAGGATCGGAAATTAGCCAGAGCAGCGGGAGCTTACGACGAACTGGTGTTAGCAATTACCACCGACGAACCGCTTATCAACGAAGCGCTCGCGGCGGAAGCAGTAGAACTATGCCGGCCGTCAGTTGAACGGATCAGCCGTGCATTCTTGCTATTGAGCTATC
>CAZMUZ010000019.1:0-46333 GCA_964569315.1 uncultured Rhodospirillaceae bacterium
TCCGATACCGGGCACATCGGTCACTGGATGACCTGGCGTTCCAGTTTGCGATATCGGCCAACGCTCGAGGAAGCCGGTAACCGGTATCATCGATTTACTGGGGAGTTCTCTGGATCTTTTTCACTGCCCGGCACGGAAATGACCATCGGCGTCGCAACGGTTCGCCCGATGGAACTCCTGATCGATTCGGTCTCGGGTCATGAGAAGTACCGACAGCTCGACTGCGGGATCCTTGCGATCGTGGGGGACCGCGTCGTTAGGATACGAAATATTCGTGAGAGGACCTGGACGCTTCCCGGGCCGCCGGCCAACTAAAATCGCTCGCGGATTGCTCCGGTGAGGTACAGGTTCCCTCCTTTCGGATAGGCACATTGGCCGAAGGGAATCGCCGTGCGCTCGCGCATTCGAGTTGCTCGAATTCTGCGCGGCTTATGCGCTGCGCGAGCGCATAGACTCCCTGGGATCGATCTCGCAAGAAGGGGAATCATGCCTCAGGACATCAAGACCGCGCTCACGGAACGGCTCGGCTGCCGCTATCCGATCATCTCGGCCGGCATGGGCGGCCCTGCACGTTCCGAGCTCGCGGCGGCCGTCTCGGCGGCCGGCGGCTTCGGATTCATGGGCATGGTGCGCGAATCGCCGGCGCTGATCGAGAAGGAGATTGCGGCCGTAAAAGCGCTCACAAATCGTCCTTTCGGCGTCAATCTGATCCCTTCGGTGACCGATTCGACCCTGTTCGAGGCCGAATTCGCCGCCTGCCTCGCGGCCGGCGTCTCGGCTTTCTGCTTCTTCTGGGACGTGATGCCGGGCGTGGTCGAGCGGGCGAAGCAGGCGGGCTGCCTCGTCTTCTACCAGGTCGGCAGCGTCGCCGATGCGGTCGCCGCCGAGCGGGCGGGCGCGGACGTCATCATCGCGCAGGGCGTCGAGGCGGGCGGCCATGTGCGGGGCAGGCTGCCGCTCTCGGCGCTGCTGCCGGCGGTGGCGGCGTCGGTGAAGGTCCCCGTCGCGGCGTCGGGCGGCATCGCCGACGGTCGCGGCCTCGTGGCGGCCCTGGCGCAGGGCGCCGCCGGCATCCATTGCGGGACCGCCTTCCTCGCGACGCCGGAATCCTTCGCACACGACTATCACAAGCGCCGCCTCCTCGAGGCGAAGAGCGGCGACACGGTCCATACCGACCTCTTCGTCATCAACTGGCCGAAAGGCTCGCCCGTGCGCGTGCTGAAGAACAGCCTGACCGAGGCGGCGGGCGACAAGCTCTGGGGCCACGATCCGGCCCTGATGAAGCGCGAGGTGATCGGCGAGGAGGCGGGGAGCCCGGTGCATAAATACGACACCAACTCGCCGTTGCGGAACATGACCGGGGATTTCGAGAAGATGGCGCTCTATGCCGGCGAAGGCGTCGGCAGCGTGACGGAAATCCGTCCGGCCGCGGCCGTCATCGAGCGCATCATGGCCGAGGCGAACGCGGCGCTCGACCGGCTGGGAACCCTCCGCCGGTGAACTGGGACGAAGTGCGGGCCTGGCGCAAGGCCGAGCGGGCGCGGCTGATCGCGGCGCGCCTCGCGGTTCCTCTGGAAACGCGGGCGGCCTGGACCGAGCGCATCGCGGCCCGGCTCGAGCCGATCCTCCGCGCCGTCGACGGTCCCGTCAGCTTCTACTGGCCGATGCGCGCCGAGCCCGATTTCCGTCCCCTGATGCGGCGGCTCGCCGCCGACGGGATCGTCATCGCGCTGCCGGTGGTGATCGAGCCCAAGACGGCGATGCGGTTTCGGCCCTGGACGCCCCGCGCCAAGCTCGAGCCCGGCATCTGGAACATTCCCGTGCCGGCGACGCGCGAGGAAGTCGTTCCGACGCTGTTGCTGGCGCCGGTCGTGGGCTTCGCCGACGGCTATCGGCTCGGTTATGGCGGCGGGTATTTCGACCGCACCCTGGCGAAGCTCGGCGCCGGCCACAGCGCGATCGGCGTCGGCTACGAGCTCGCCCAATTGGCGACCATCCATCCCCAGCCGCACGACATCCGCCTCAGCCGGATCGTGACCGAGGCGGGCTGAAGCGCCGGCTGCGATGGCGGTCACCGGGAGGTGACTCCCTCGCTTGGGCTAGCCTTGACCCGCCCGTCTCGCGCTCGTCTATGCGTTCGAGAGCGAGGCGAGGATTGCGGACCGGAACGCCGCCGCCGGCAGATCGAGGGCGGCAGGGGCGGCACCTCGATCATGCTCATCGCGGCCGCGCCGATCGTCTGCTGTCCGCTTGCGGTCGTGCGGCCGGAGCCGGGATAATCGGCCGCTGGCGCCGCGTCCGACGAAGCGGGCGGGGTCGGGCGGTGGAGGCGGGATGTCGTGGGGGCGATGAAGGCGCGACCGGATTTGCTGGCCTCCTTCGTGGTGTTTTTCGCGGGCGGGCTCTGGGGACTTTACTGGTATCCGATGCGGGCCATCGAGGCCGCCGGAATTTTCGCGCCTTGGGTCATCGTGACGGTCGGCGGCGTCGTGACGCTGGTGATGCTCCCCATCGCGTTCTGGCGAAGGCAGCGGATCCTGGCGAACGCGGGGCCGACGCTCGCGGTCGGCCTGCTCGTCGGCAGCGCTTTCGTTGCCTACAACACCTCGGTGCTCACGACCGAGGTGGCGCGCGCGATGCTGCTGTTCTATCTGACACCGGTCTGGGCCGCGATCTTCGGTCGCGCATTCCTCGGCGAGCCCATCACCCTGCCGCGTCTTCTGGCGATCGGGCTCGGGCTCGCCGGGCTCTATGTCGTGCTGGGCGCGTCCGGACCGCTGCCGGTCCCATCGCGGCTCGGCGACTGGCTGGCGCTTGCGGCCGGCATCATCTGGACGCTTTCGACCGTGGTGATGCGGAAATATCCCGGCATTGCCTCGATCGATCTCAACGTTTCGATTTTCACCCTGAGCTTCGTCATCTCGATCCTGATGCCGCTGCTGGTGATCCCCGATCGGTTCCTCGCCAATGTTCCGACCATGGGGCAGCTCGAGCTCGCCTTGCCCTGGATCCTCGGCACGGGCCTCATCCTCTGGCCGATCACGCAGCAATTCCTGTTCTGGGCGGTGCCCCGGGTCGAAGCGGCGCGCACCGGACTTCTGTTGCTGAGCGAGGCTTTGCTCGGGGTGGCGAGCGCCGCGATCCTCACCGATGAGCCGTTCGGCTGGCGCGAGTCCGCCGGCAGCGCCCTTATTCTCGGCGCCGCACTTCTCGATACGTTGGGCGTCATGTTCGGATCGTCGCCGCGCGCTGCCGGCGCCAAGGCGGGCGGCGCCTAACCCCCGCTATCCTGCCGCGCCTGCGCAAAACCATGGCGCGAACAGGGAATTCCGTCGCCTAAGCGGCCATTAGGCTGGAATCCGGTTCAAAAGCCGGCGGTTCGGGGCCGCCGGGAGGCCCCGCGCATTCGCCCGCAAAAAGCTCTACCATCGAACCAGATTCCCGGCGGGGTCGCATTGCGCCGCCGGGATATACAGGGAGGCAAATCACTCATGTCCATGCGTAAGACAGTTCTGCTCGGCGCCCTCGCGCTGGGCCTTGCCGCCGGCAGCGCGCAGGCGGCCGATCCGGAAAACTGCAAGGCGGTGCGTTTCTCGGACGTCGGCTGGACCGACATCCAGGCGACTACCGGCGTCGCCACCGTCATTCTGAAGGGCCTCGGCTACGAGCCCGACGTGCAGGTCCTGTCGGTACCGGTCACCTATCAGAGCCTGAAGAACAAGGACATCGACGTATTCCTCGGCAACTGGATGCCGAGCATGGCGGCCGACGTGCAGCCCTTCCTCGACGACAAGTCCGTCGAGCAGCTCGTCACCAACCTCGAGGGAGCCGGTTACGGCATCGTCGTGCCGCAGTATGTGGCTGACGCCGGCGTGACGGAGCTTTCGCAGTTGAGCGAGCACAAGGACCAGTTCGAAGGCAAGATCTACGGCATCGAGCCGGGCAATGACGGCAACCGCATCGTCCAGGGCATGATCGACGATCCCGCCAACAAGCTCGAGGGCTGGGAGCTCGTGGAATCGAGCGAGCAGGGCATGCTGGCCCAGGCCGAGAAAACCATGAAGTCGGATGGCTGGATCGCGTTCCTCGGCTGGACGCCGCATCCGGTCATGGGCGAGATGAAGCTGCATTATCTCGGCGGCATGGGCGATTCCGGCTTCGGTGCGGCGACCGTCGTGACCAACGTTCGCG
Source organism: uncultured Rhodospirillaceae bacterium (assembly GCA_964569315.1). Classification (GTDB taxonomy): domain Bacteria; phylum Pseudomonadota; class Alphaproteobacteria; order Dongiales; family Dongiaceae; genus CADEFF01. Next base: position 4,192 of record CAZMUZ010000019.1, read on the forward strand.
CGGGCTATGCGGCCGAATGCCCGAACGTCGGCAAGCTGCTCGGCAACCTCAAGTTCGACCTCGCCTCGGAAGGCGTCATGATGGACTCCATCCTGAGCCAGGGTAAGGACGCGGAAGCGGCGGCCACCGAATATCTCAAGAGCAATCCGGCGGTGCTGGATGCGTGGCTCGCCGGCGTCACCACCTTCGACGGCCAGGACGGTCTCGCGGCGGTGAAGTCGAGCCTCGGAGTCTAGGCCTAAGCGAAGGCAGGATCGTTGGACGGCTCCGGTCACGCGGCCGGAGCCGTCCTTCGCCTTTCCGTCCGGCGGCCGTTCCGGCGCCGCCGCGACCGGCTCGACGCCGGGCCCGCGGCCGCGCCAGAATGACGGCGAGGGCCGGCCAGGGCCGCTTCCTCATCGGAGGCCGGCCTTCGGGGGAGCGCCGCCCGGGCCGCCTGGCGAACCGGACGGAGCAGGGAGGGGGACGTCATGGAATGGCTTGAACAGCTCGTCACCGCGAACAAGGTGCCGATCGGGCTCTGGGGCAAGCAGTTCGTCACCTGGATCACCGACAACTTCTCGGCCGTGTTCGACGCCATCACCATCGGCCTCAAGGTGCCGATCGAAGGCACCGTCGATCTCCTCACCGCCATCCCGCCTTTCATCTTCATCGCCCTGCTGGCCGCCATCGCCTACGGGCTGCAGCGAAGCTGGCGGCTGGTTCTCTTCACCGTGATCGGGCTGCTCGTCATCCTCAATCAGGGCCTGTGGGACGAGATGGTCGAGACCCTGGTGCTGGTCGTCTATGCGACGGCCTTCTCGCTCGCCATCGGCATCCCGATCGGCATCCTCGCCACCCGGCGGCCCTGGATCTATCCGGTGCTGAGCCCGATCCTCGACATGATGCAGACCATCCCGACCTTCGTTTACCTGGTGCCGACCCTGATCCTGTTCGGGCTCGGGGTGGTGCCGGGCATCATCGCCACCGTGATCTTCGCCGTGGCCGCGCCGATCCGGCTCACCTATCTCGGCATTTCCGAGGTCAACAAGGCGCTGATCGAGGCCGGCGAATCCTTCGGCTGCACCCGCTGGCAGCTCCTCACCAAGGTCAAGCTGCCGGCCGCTCTGCCCACCATCATGGCGGGCGTCAACCAGTGCATCATGCTCTCGCTCTCGATGGTGGTGATCGCGGCTCTGGTCGGCGCCAGCGGCCTCGGCAAGCCGGTGGTGCGGTCGCTGAACCAGGTGAACGTGCCGCTCGGCATCGAGTCCGGCCTCGCCATCGTGCTGGTCGCCATCATGCTGGACCGCATGCTGAAGCAGCAACGGCGCCGCACGCCGGCGAAGAAACCGGCGAAAGGGTGACTTGCATGACCGCGATCAGGTTCGACCATGTCGACGTCGTGTTCGGCCCTTCGCCGAAAGTGGCGCTGACGCTGCTCGATTCCGGCAAGGGCCGCGATGCGATCCTCGAGGAGAGCGGCAATCTCGTCGCCGTCCACGACGCCTCGCTCTTCGTGAACGAGGGCGAGATCCTGGTGCTAATGGGGCTGTCGGGATCCGGCAAATCCTCGCTGCTCCGCTGCATCAACGGCCTCAACAAGGTGACGCGCGGCCAGGTGCTGGTGCATGACGGCAACGCGGAGGTCGATGTCGCCTCCTGCAACGCCGAAACGCTGCGCCGGCTTCGTATGAACCGCATCTCGATGGTATTCCAGCAGTTCGCGCTGATGCCCTGGCGCACGGTCGCCGACAATGTGGGTTTCGGCCTCGAGATCCGCGGCGTTCCGGCCGAAGAGCGCGCCAGGATGGTGGCGGAGAAGCTCAAGCTCGTCCGGCTCGACAAGTTCGCCGACAAGGTGCCGCACGAGCTCTCCGGCGGCATGCAGCAGCGCGTCGGCCTCGCGCGCGCCTTCGCGACCGATGCCGATATCCTGCTGATGGACGAGCCTTTCTCGGCGCTCGACCCGCTGATCCGCGAGCATCTGCAGGACGAGCTTATCGAGCTGCAGCGCAATCTCAAGAAGACCATCGTCTTCGTCAGCCACGACCTCGACGAGGCGCTGAAGATCGGCAGCCGTATCGCCATCATGGAGGCGGGACGGGTGGTGCAGTTCGGCTCGCCCGAGGACATCGTGATGCGGCCGAACAGCGACTATGTGCGCCAGTTCGTCGCCTCGATGAACCCGCTGACGGTGCTCAAGGGCGGCACGCTGATGCGGCCGACCGCCGGCCTGGTGCGCGACGGGGCGGACCGCACCCTGTTGCGCCTCGACCGGGCCGGCAAATGCGTCTGCCGGCTCGACCCGGCGGGGCGACCGGTCGATCTCAGGATCGGCGGCGAGGCGGCACGCTTCGTCGAGTATGCGACCGAGCTCGATCTCGCCCGCCTGCCGGAGAACGTCATGGTGACCGGCGGCGAGCGGACCCCGATGCGCGCCGCGGTGCTGGTGCGCCAGCTCACGCGCCGGCCCCTGGTGCTGCTCGGCGCCGAGGGCGAGCTGCTGGGCGTGGTCGGCGAGCACGAGCTCTATCGCGGCATGCTGAAACAGACCGATCTCGCCCACTCCGACCCGCATGCGATGGTGGCGGGGTGAGCTCGACCGGCATTCGGGCCATCCTCTTCGACAAGGACGGCACGCTCTTCGATTTCTTTCGGACCTGGATGCCGCTTTACGAAAAGCTGGCGGATCTGCTGGTCGGCGGCGACCGGGGGCGCATCGAGCGCATGATGCGCGCCTCGGGCTACGATCCGATGACGGGGCGGCTCGATCCCGGCTCGCCGCTCGCGGCCGGAAGCAATCGCTCGATCGCCGAGAGCTGGATCAGGGAGCTTCCGGACACCGATCTCGAGGAGCTGACCCGGCGCATGGATGCGCGTTTCGCCGAAAGCCTGATCCTCAATCCCGTGCCGGTGACCGACCTCGCGGCGCTCTTCGGCCGGCTCAAGCGGCGCGGCCTCAAGCTCGGCGTTGCCACCATGGACAGCCACGCCGCCGCGGCGGCGGCCATCGAAACCTACAAGCTCGTCGGGCTCGTGGATTTCGTCGCCGGCTACGATTCCGGCCATGGCGAGAAACCGGGTCCCGGCATGGTGCATGCCTTCTGCCGCGCGATCGAGCTGCCGGAGCGCTCGGTCGCCGTGGTCGGCGACACGCCGCACGATATGGAGATGGCGCGCTCGGCGGGCGCCGGTCTCGCGGTCGGCGTCCTCACCGGGGCCTCGTCGCGCGAGGTACTCGCCGACTATGCCGACCACGTCCTTGCCAGCATCGCCGAGCTCGAGCATCTGCTGTAGAGACGGCGCTACCCGCAGCGGTTGCGCAGGGTTTCCAATCTCGCTTCCCGACGATAAAGTGGCAGATACTGCAACCGGCGGGGGTGGGGATGTTTTTGCGTAATCTGCTTGGGATCGCCATAGCGTTCGGCATGGCGACGGCGGCGCATGCCGAAATGGTGGGAACATCGCATAAGATCGATTGCGAACAGCTGAGGTTCTCCTTCACGCTGCTGGCGCAGGCCGACGAGGCCTATTGCTATCGCCTCAGGAGATCCGAAGCGAGCAGCAGCGACAGCGTCGGCGACCTTTCGGTCGTCTTCGAATCGCTTCACCTTTATGCAGGGCCTCAGGTCGTCTACATCCTCTCCGGACGGGCGGGGGACGACGTTTACTTCTCGAGCGAGCCGCTCCGCAGCGAAATCCGCAACTTCGATGAGCTGGAGGATGTGAAGAACTGGTCCGGCGAGGAGGATTTCGACGACTACGAGATCGGGAGCTTCGATGCCGTCTATGACGGCGAGCCGGTCAATTGCTATGCCTTCCGCGAAATGTCCGGCGCGCGGATCAGCAACCGCGGCTCGCATATGGGCCCCACTGCATTCATCCTCGGCTTTCACTGTTGGTTCGGCGCGGACGAACCCGGACGCGCCGCTATCGAAGCGACGATCGCCGGGATCGAATAGCCGAGCCGGAGTCTGCGATCCCGCGAGCGGGGCCTAGAACGCGCCGCTTTCGGGTGCGCCTTCGCGGCGACGACGGTTGCGCCGACGCCCGCCTTCGGCACCTTCTTCGGGCGGCTGCAGGCCGCTTGCCTGCTGCATCGCGCCGAGCGAGACCTGCCCGAGGCGCTTCACAATCTCGTCCGCGGTCGGCTTCGCGCCCGGACTGTAAGTCGCGAGCGCGTCCCGGATCGCCCGGAGATGTTCGGGCGTGGTGCCGCAGCAGCCGCCGATGATGCGGGCACCAGCGTCGCGCGCGAGCCGCGCGTAATCGGCCATCAGCTCCGGGGTGCCGTCATAGCGGATCTTTCCCTCGACGAAATAGGGGATGCCGCAATTGCCCTTGGCTACCAGCACGTCATCGGGCTCCGCCGCCGTTGCCATGTTGAGGATGGCGATGACGAGCTCGGCTGCGCCGACGCCGCAATTGGCGCCCATGGCGAGCGGCCGCGGGCTGAAGCCGTGACAGACCTCGGCATGCTCGGCCGGGGTCACGCCCATCATGCTGCGGCCGTTGGTGTCGAAGGAGACGGTCGAGACGTAGGGAAGCCCTGCCGCTTCCGCGCCGGCCACCGCCGCGCGCACCTCTTCCTTCGCCGACATGGTCTCGATCCACAGAACGTCGACGCCGCCTGCCGCGAGCGCCTTCGCCTGCTCGGTGAAGGCCTCGACGCCTTCCTCGTAGGTGAGAGCGCCGAGCGGCTGGAAGAGCTCGCCGGTCGGGCCCATCGAGCCCGCCACCACGACCGGACGCCCGGCCGTGTCGGCGACGCCACGCGCGATGCGCGCCGCGGTCATGTTCACCTCGGCCACGCGGTCCTGCCACTTGTGCAGCTTCAGCCGATGGCGCGAGCCGCCGAAGCTGTTGGTGAGGACGATGTCGGCACCGGCCTCGATCATGCCCCGATGCAGGTTCTCGATCCGGTCGGGATGCTCGAAGTTCCACACCTCGGGCGCCTCGCCGGTCGCGAGCCCGGCCTGGAACAGGTTGGTGCCGGTCGCCCCGTCGGCAATCAGATAGGGGCGCGCGGCGAGCAGTTTCTGCAGGAGATCGGACATGAGGCCAAGCTAAGCATTTCGCCGGCGAGCGGCAAGGGAAGTGCGCGGGGTTATCCCTTAGCCAATTGGAAAGGCTCGTATATTTATCGATTTCCGCTGCAATCTCTGAGTCCGCGCCTCGCTACGGAACGATGCCGGTACCGCGGCGCTGCCAGCGGATCGTGCCGAGATCGTCGGTCGTCTCGAACGCATCCGGTCCCATCAGACGATAGGTGCCCTGGATGCCGTCGCCCGCCTCGGGCTCGAGCGCGAACCGGCCTTCCTCGGCCGCGATCTCTCCTTCGAGCCGGCTCACCGCCGTCAGCACGGCATAGCCGCTGTCGGAGATGCGCCAGACCAGCCGCTCCTCGATGTCCGGATCGCCGTCCGCCTGCCAATAGCCGACGAGGGCGGGATCGAGCGGCCCCACGGGCGCATTGCCGGAGAGCGGCACGCTGCTCCAGATGCCGAAGAAGATCGGGTCGATGCCCTTCGGCATGTCACCCTCGGCTATCCGTGTCCACGCCGCCTCGATGTCGCCGCCCGTGTCGAAGCTGTCCGCACCGTCGATGTCGTAGTCGCCGGAGAGGCTGGCTTGCTGCGATTCCACGCGCCAGGCGCCGTCCTGCGCGGCGATGTAACCGCTATATTCCGGCGCCAAGGTCATGACCCAGTGCCCGTCCGGCTCGATGATCCATTCGCGCCGGTCGGTCGTGGCACTCGCCGGGCCGGCGGCATCGGCGAACCAGCGTCCGGCGAGCGCCTCGAGGCCCGGGATCCTGGCGAGGGCCGCCTCGGTGCCGAGCCGTTCCGCGGCGGCGCGGGCGAGCTCGGTCGCGGCACCCACCCGGTCCTCGAGGGAGGCGGCGCTGATCGTGACGGTGAGCAGCGTCGCGTCCTTGAGGACGGTCACTTGCGTGAAGCCGCCCGGGGAATCGAAGGCGAAGGCGCGGTCGCCCAGATCGTCGATCGTCAGGCGATTGCCCTGGCTCGCCTGCGCGTCGAAGAAGTCCGCGCGACCGGGATTCTCGTCGACGCTGATCGCAGCCTGCGTCTGCCAGCCGCTCTCGCTGCCCATATAGTTGCAGCCGCCGATCCCATCGTTCTGCGGCGGGCCGGGTTGCTCGCCGAGGGCGTCGGCGACCTCGGCCGGCGTCACCAGGGCGCAAGGGTCGGTCCTGGTGCCGGCGCCGCCACCGGCTGCGAACGCGGCGTTCGCCCCGAGAGCGGTGCCGAGAAAAAGGGCGACAAGGCAGGCGAGGTTGCGCATCGGATGAAGCTCCCGCACGGGCTTCGCTGCCGCGGATTTTAGCGCGGTGTGCAGGGCCGGTCATCGCCGGCCGTAGGAACCCCGAAAACCAGACGGGCAGCCAGGCGGGCTGCCCGTCCGTCAGGTCATGCAAGCCGGCCGTTCAGGCGCGGAGCCGCTCGTTCTCCGGATCCCAGGGCGATTCCGGCAGCACCTCGCATTTATGCCGCTCGCCATGCATCACGAGCTCGAGCTTCGTCCCTACCTTGGCGTGGCTCGGCCGCACATAGCCGACCGCCATGCTGGTGCCGAGGGTATAGCCGTAAGCGCCGGAGGTGGCGCGTCCGACCATCGTCTCGCCGTCATAGATCGGCTCGTTGCCCCAGGGATCGCTGTCCCTGGCCTCGACCTTGAGCGTGACATAGCTGTAGGGCAGGCCCTTCTGCTGCTGGCGCACCAGCGCCTCGCGCCCCACGAACTCGCCCTTGTTGAGCTGCACGAAACGGCCCATGCCGGATTCGAAGGGCGAATATTCGGTCGAAAGGTCGGTCTTCCAGTAGCGATAGCTCTTCTCGATCCGAAGGCTGTCCATGGCGCGGATGCCGAAGGGCCGGATGTCGAATTCCTGGCCCGCCTCCCAGAGCGCGTCCCAGAGGGCGAGCTGATAGGCGAGCGGGTGATGCAGCTCCCAGCCGAGCTCGCCGACGAAATTGACCCGCAGCGCCCGCACCGGCGCCACGCCCACCGTGACGTTCTGCATGGTGAGCCAGGGGAAGGCGGCGTTGGCGAGATCGGCGTCGGTGACCTTCTGCAGGAGCTCGCGCGAGCGCGGGCCCGCCACGACGAGCACGCCGCGATCGAGCGTCACGTCGCGGATATCGACGCTCCCGTCCGATGGCCGGTTCTTCACCAGGATATCCCAGTCATGCCGGTTCGCCGCCGCCGCGCTCACGATGTAGAAGCTCTCGGCCCCCAGCCGCGTGATGGTCCATTCCGAGAGCACCCCGCCTTTCGTCTCGCAGACATGGCAGAGCTGGATGCGGCCGATCTTCTTCGGCAGACGGTTGGCGATGAGCCGGTCGAGAAAGGCTTCGGCGCCGGCACCCGACACCTCGAACTTGGAGAAGCCGGTGAGATCGAGCAACCCGACGCGCTCGCGCACCGCCTTTACCTCGTCCCGCACGGGCTCGAAGAAATTGGTGCGGCGAAAGCTGTATTTGTCCTTGGCCGGCGTGCCTTTCGGCGCGAACCAGTTGGCGCGTTCCCAGCCGAATTTCTGGCCGAACACCGCGTTCAGCTCCTTCTGGCGCGCATAGCAGGGCGGGGCCTTGGCCGGCCGCGCCGCCGGGCGCTCCTCCAGCGGATAATGGACGATGAAGACGTGCTCGTAGCACTCCTCGTTCTTGGTCTTCACGTAGCGCTTGTTGGCGTAGTCGCCATAGCGCCGCGGATCGACATCCCACATGTCGATACCGGGCTCGCCCTCGACCATCCATTCGGCGAGCTGCCAGCCGGCGCCGCCGGCGGCCGTGATGCCGAAGCTGTGGCCCTCGTTGAGCCAGAGGTTCTTCAGTCCCCAGGCCGGGCCGATGATCGGGCTGCCGTCCGGCGTATAAGGGATCGGCCCGTTGATGCAGTCCTTGATGCCGGCCTTGCCGAAGATCGGCACGCGATGGATCGCGGCGTTGATATGCGGTTCCAGCCGCTCGAGGTCCGGTGCCAGCAGCTCCTGGCCGAAGGCATCCGGCACGCCGTCCACTGCCCAGGCGGGTGCGCCCTTCTCGTAGGGCCCGAGGATCAGGCCCTGGCGCTCCTCGCGCATGTAGTAGCTGGCGTCGCTCTCGCGCAGCACGGCCATCTCCGGCAGGCCCTGCTTCTTGCGCTCCGCCAGCTCGGGGATCTCGTCGGTCACGAGATACTGATGCTCGACCGCGATCACCGGGAGATCGAGCCCGACCATGGCGGCGGTCTGCCGCGCCCAGGAGCCGGTGGCGAGCACGAGATGCTCGCAAGCGATCTCGCCCTTGTCGGTCTTCACCAGCCACTCGCCGGACGGCTTCCGCTCGATGCCGGTCACCTTGGTCTGGCGGTGGATCTCGGCGCCGCGGCTGCGCGCACCCTTCGCGAGCGCCATGGTGACGTCGGCCGGCGCCACATGGCCGTCCTGCGGATGGTAGAGCGCGCCGACCAGACCATCGGTATTGCAGTAGGGCCAGAGCTCCTTCACGCGCTTCGGCGTGACCAGTTCGAAGGGGACGCCGATCGTGTTCGCGGTGCCGCAATATTTGTAATACTCGTCCATGCGGTCGCGGTTGGTCGCGAGGCGAAGGTTGCCGGTCTGGTGGAAGCCGACCGCTTGGCCGGTTTCGGCCTCGAGCGACTTATAGAGATCGACGGAATATTTATGGAGCTGCCCGACCGTGTAGCTCATGTTGAAGAGCGGCAGCAGCCCGGCCGCATGCCAGGTCGAGCCGTGCGTCAGGTCCATCTTTTCCAGCAGCACGCAATCGGACCAGCCCTTCCGGGTGAGGTGATAGAGCGTGCTGACGCCGACGATGCCGCCGCCGACGATGACCACGCGGGCATGTGATTTCATGATTGGAGCTTCCCTGTCTGCAGCGCCGGGCATCTTCGCGGAAGGCGAGGACGCCGCACCGCCGCCGCCGGCCCGATCGGGCCCGGATTTCTCTTAAGCTCCGGAACTATAAGGGCTTGCGCCGCAGCGACCAGCCATGTCGGAAACGCGGCAGGTGCCCGCGCGTCTAGGCCGATCCGGAATCCTCGCCGGTGCCCTGGTAGCGCGCGAGCCCGTCGGCCGGCTGGATCCAGGGGAGGGCCTGCCCGAAATAGACATGGGCCTGCGGCACGAGGCTCGCCGGGTCCTCGATCGTCGCCACGAAGATATGGACTTCCTCCGGCCAGCGTTCGCCCTCGAAGGCCATTGGCGTGCCGCAACGGCCGCAGAAGCTCCGCGCGACACCCGGCGAGGAACGGTGGATGGCGGGCGGAACGCCCGTCCAGGCGAAGCGATTGCGCGGGAACCCGGCGAAGGTGGTGAAGGGCGAGCCGGTCTGCGCGCGACAGTCGCGGCAGTGGCAATGGGCGACCCAGTTCGGATCGCCGTCGACCCGGAAGCTCACCGCGCCGCAGCCGCAGCGACCGGTTCGAATGCGCGAGATGTCCGGATCGGGCATGGTTTCACCGTCCCTCGTCTTCCACACGCAGGGAAAGGATAGCAGGTCGTGCGCGACCGGCGAGTCCCCGCGGAAGATGAGGGGGAGCGTCGCTTTCCGTCGGGTCAGGCGCCGCCGATCAGGTCCCAGAACCGCTCGTTGATCTGGCGCATCAACTCGCCATGACGGAGCGACAGGCAGGTCCGCAGCGTCGGCATGCGCTGGCTCGCGAGATCGGCGAGGCAGCCGTCGAGGGCGGAGCGAGCGAGCGCGCGGCCCTCGGGCGTCGCCAGGGTGATGTCGGCGTTCGTGGCTTCCGACTGCCACAGCCCGGCACGGAGAGCGCGAGTCTCGTCGCCGCCGATCTTCGGGAGGTGGTTGATCAGGCGGGCGACAATCCGGCTCGCATCGGCGACCCGGCCGGGGCGGTCGAAGGCGAGTGCGCCGGCCTCGCGCAGCGGCCCGATGGCGAGCGCGATCTCCGCGGGCGTCTGCGGTTCCATATCGCCGATCTGGCGGACGGGTTGCAGGGTCACGTTCGGCCCGACCTCCACCGCGACGGCGGCGGCACCCATGGCGCGCGCGCCTTCCGCCAGCAGCACGATGCGCACCGCGCTGTAGTTGTTGTGGGCGCGGATCGCCACATAGGGGCCTGCCGGCAAGCGGCGCTCGCTGCCGTCGGCAAGCGTGAGGCGCAGCGTGATCTCGCCCGCGGCGATCTCGTAGGGCGTGCCGCGCGACGGGCCCTGGCGCTCGGGCTGCAGGCAGAAGGTGCCGAAATAGCCGCTGCATTCCTCGCCGGCGCAGTCGAGCGTGGTCGGCGCGCCGTTGCTGGCGACGAGGCCGAGCAACTGCGGCGCGGCGGCGGCGCCGGCGATCGCGAACAGGAAGCTCGCGGCGATCGAGACGAGAAAAAGCCAGAACGTGCGGATCATGGCGCGCTCCTTCCCCGGACGCCGAACGGAGCCGGCCCACCTGCTTTCAGGCGCCCTGCCGGCGACCCCGACCGTCCCTTCCGGCGGTCGCCCGACGACCGCCGGCAAACCGCCTCACGGCCGCTCAGCTTCCGCCGAGCGACTCCCAGAACTCGATATTGGTTCGCACCGCGAGCCGGTCATGCGTGCCCTGGAGGCAGCTCCGCATGGTGGCGACGTGATGCGTCACATCGACCTTATGCTGGCATTCGGAGAACATTTCCGAGGAGAGCTGCAGCCCCGCCGGGTCGGCCTTGGCGGCAAGCGTGTCCACGCCGGCGGCGCCCCAGAGGCTGCCGTCGGAGTCCGACGCCCGGCGACCTTGAGCGGGCAGCGCGTTGATCATGGCACTGGTGACGCGCATGGCATCCGAGCTCCGGTTCTGCTCGTCGTAGAATTTCGCCGCCATGGCGCGATTGACGCCGGTCGCGAGCGCGATGTCCTCGGCCGTCTGCGGTTCGGCGTCGTCGGCCTCGTCCTCCGGCAGCAGCGACACCTGCTTGCCGACCTCGATCGCCACGTCGATGAGCCCGAGCGCGGCCATCGCCTCAGGGTCGATCGTCGCCTCGAGGGCGGTGTAGCCCCGCATGGAATGGAAGGCGAGATAGGGACCGGCGGGGAGGCGGACGGTCTCGCCGGCGGCGTTGGTGCCGACGATCGCGAGCTCGGCGCCATCGACCGGAGTATAGGCGACGTCCGGATGCGGATTGGCGCGCGTCTGCTGCAGGCAGAAGGCGGTGAGCTCGGCCCGGCAACCCGTCTCGTCGCAGGTCATTCGGGTCGGCTCGAGGCTCGCCACGAGCCCCAGTACCTGCGGCGCTGCGTCGGCCGAGCCGACGAACAAGCCGAGTCCGCCGGCAAACCCGACCGCGAGGGCATAAGCGCTATGGCGCGTCATGATCGTCCCTTTCCCATGTCGTCGCATTCGTTCGTCCAGACTGCATCGTCCTCATCGCGTCCGGGGATCACGATCCGCCGGAGGAATCCCAGAACTTGCGGTTGTTGGTCACCATGAAATCCGCATGGCGGAGCGCCAGGCATTCGCGCATCGAGAGCCGCGTGTGCGAGGCGAGCGCGAGCCGGCAGGAATTGTAGGCGCCGGCCGCAGTGGCGACGCCTTCCGTCGACAGCGACGCCACCATCTCGTCCGTAACGGTGCTCCGCCACAGGCTCTCGGCGATCGCCGGCGTCTCTTCCGCGGGCCGGGGCAGGGCGTTGATGAGGAGCGCCGTGAGGCGCGCCGCATCGGCGACGGGGCCGGGCACCTCGAAGATGCCGGCCGCAGCCTCGCGCATGGGGCCGGTGGCGAGCGCGATCTCGTCCGCGCTTTGCGGATCGGTGTCGCCGGCGGTCTCGACGGGAAGCAGCGACAGGTTGGGCGCGACCTCGACGGCGATGCTCGCCGCGCCGAGCGCGGTCATCTGTCGCTCGGTCAGGCTGACCTTGACCGCGGTGAAACCGAGCTGGCTCTCGATGGTGACATAGCCGTTGGCCGGCAGGCGGAAGCCGGAGCCGTCCGCGCGCGTGACCTCGAGGATCATCGCGCCGGTATCGGCGAGCCGATAGGCGGTGCCCTGGCTCGGGGCGTCGCGCGCTTCCTGGAGGCAGAAGCTGCTGATGCGGGCGCTGCATTCGCCCGTCCCGTCGCAGACCATCGGGGTCGCGATGCCGAGGCTCGCCACCACGCCCAGAATCTGCGGCGATGCCGCGGCCGGGCTCGCGAGCAGGCCGATGCCAGCGAAGACGAGCGCTGTAGCCGAGAGCGTCGTTGCTGAAGTCAACGGGACCTCCTCCGGCAGTAAAAGCCGGGGCGTCCTCTTTGCAATCGGGTGCCCGTCCTTGCGGGCCGGCCCAGGAGGACCGCCCTTCGCTCCGAGCGACGCTCCCGCGTCCGGGATCGTCGCCGCTCCACCACGATTCGACGGGAAGAGGATCGCACTTGCAGGCGGCAGCGGTCAACGCGCGCCTATTTCCCTCAAGCCATTGTGATAATTGAGGACTGCGCGGCGCTGGCTGGCGCGTATGCGCCAGCCCTTGTCGCCGGTCAGCAAGACCCCGGCATGGCATCGGTCCGAAATGCCGGAAGAGCCGGTAAAGCTCGGAATTTCAAGGCCAAGGAGCCGAACAGCGATGGCGAGCGTGGAGAAGGAAGCGGGTCAGGGCGAGCGCCGGCGCAGTCGCGGCGGCGCCGAAGCGCGCCGGGCCGAGCGGTCGCGGCCGAAGCTGGAGCAGCTTCCCTTCATCGTGCGCAAGGTGCCGCTGATGACGGTGCTGGACGAGGAGGGCCTCAGCCTCATCGAGCGCAACGCCGACACCATTCTCCAGGAGGTCGGCATCGAGTTCCGCGACGAGCCCGAGGCGCTGCAGCTCTGGAAGGATGCCGGCGCGGATGTGAAGGGAACGCGCGTCCGATTCCCGCGCGGCCTGCCGCGTTCCATCATCCAGAAGACCGCACCGAAGGAATACATCCAGCATGCGCGCAACCCCGAGCGCAACGTGCGGATCGGCGGCGACGCGACGGTGTTCGCGCCGGTCTACGGGCCGCCCTTCATCCGGTCGCTCGACGAGGGGCGTCGCTACGCGACCATCGAGGATTTCCGCAATTTCGTGAAGCTCGCCTATATGACGCCCGCCATGCACCATTCGGGCGGCACGGTCTGCGAGCCGGTCGATCTGCCGGTGAACAAGCGGCATCTCGACATGGTCTATAGCCACATGCGCTATTCCGACAAACCCTTCATGGGGTCGGTGACGCATCCGGAGCGTGCGGCCGACACGGTCGAGCTGGCGCGGATCCTGTTCGGGCCGGGCTTCCTCGAGAAGAACACGGTCATCACCAGCCTGATCAACGCCAACTCGCCGATGGTGTGGGACGGCACGATGCTGGGGGCGCTCAAGGTCTATTCGCGCGCGAACCAGGCCTGCATCACCACGCCCTTCATCCTCGCGGGCGCGATGAGCCCGGTGACGGCGGCCGGCACGCTCGCCCAGGTTCTGGCCGAGGTGCTGGCGGGGGCGGGCACCTCGCAGCTCTACAAGCCGGGTGCGCCGGTGATCTTCGGGGTGTTCGCGAGCTCGATCTCGATGCAGTCGGGAGCCCCCACCTTCGGCACCCCGGAGCCGACCCTCGTCAGCCTCGCGGCCGGGCAGCTCGCGCGCCGTCTCGGTCTGCCGTTCCGCACCGGCGGCTCGCTCTGCGCCTCGAAGATTCCGGACGCGCAGGCGGCCTACGAGAGCGCGCAGACGCTGCTGCCGACGCTGCTCGCCGGCACCAACTTCGTGCTGCACGGCGCGGGCTGGCTCGAGGGCGGCCTCTCGTCGGGCTACGAGAAGTTCGTCATGGATGCCGATCAGCTCGGCATGATGCAGGTGCTGTCGCGCAACTTCGATCTCTCGGAGAACGGCCAGGCGCTCGATGCGATCCGCGAGGTGGGCCCCGGCGCCCACTTCCTCGGCTGCGCGCACACCCAGGCGAATTTCGAGACGGCCTTCTATCGCTCGAGCATCGCCGACAACAACAGCTACGAGCAGTGGCTTGCCGAAGGCGAGCAGGACGCCGCGCAACGCGCCAACAAGATATGGAAGCGGATGCTGCGCGAGTACGAGGCGCCGCCGATCGACCCCGGTGTGGACGAGGCGCTTCGGGAATTCATCGCGAAGAAGAAGGCTGCGGTTCCGGACTCGAACGTTTGAGCCGAGGAGCGGCACCCTCCCCCGTCGGCGGGGGAGGGTGCGCCCGGGAACGCTACTCCGAGTAGCTGGCCTGCTGGCCGGCGCCGACCGGCGTGGCGGTCGGAATCTCGAACTGCCAGTTCGGGGCCTGTCCCTTCACCAGCACCGACTTGAAGGTCTCGCCGCTCTCCGGCTCGACCCAGATCACCTTGTTGAAGCTCCGATAGATATCGAAGCAATTTTCGTCCGAGCCCGGCCGGGCATTGGTCATATCGAAGCCCTGGTCGAGGCCCTGAACGCTGGCGGCAGGGGTCGAGGCGGCGTCCCAGGTCACGCAGTAGAGCCTCTCGTGAGCGACCCACTGGCCGACCTGGACCGGCGCGCCTTCGCGCTGGAAGAAGGCCGTGCCGTTGGGGTCGAAATAGGCGCGGAAGACACTGCCGTTCCACGTCCCCTCGACGCTGTTGCCGGAGAGGAGGGTCTTGATCTCGGAGCCGATGAGCTTAATGCGCGCGTGCGCCGGCTGCGCGGCCAGGAGAGCGATCGCGGCGAGCGCGATGCCGGCGGTGAAGATGGTTCGACGCATGACAAACTCCCACAGAGAAACGGATGGAGACGCATAGCCCCAAGCAAGACGATCCGGAGCGAACGGAAGGCCGCCGCCGCATCGCCATCCCACCGATGAGAGTGTTTCCCTCGCACGCGCCGTCAGCGGACCGAATGCGTCCCGTCGCGCGAGCGTCGCGCCACTGCTGCGGTGTCGTACGAGCCGGATTGGATCCGGTGTCGATCATGAAAGCCCCTCGTCGCGAAATCGGTGCGTCGCTATGGGTGATGTCAGTTGCGACGCGACCGATTATCGAGACGAGTCATAACGAAACGATTGTCGAGATCGGGGTGTCAAAAGAAAGGCGTAAGATTACCGAAACGTGAATCGCTTCTCGCATCGATTCACTTGCGATCAAGAAAGCTGAATCTTTGTCTAAAATTATCCGGACATCTTGCGGCAACGCTTCATCGCGACGTGTCCGAGCTCAGAGACTGCATGAAGCGCTCTTCAGAGATCGGGTAAACGGTTTGTGTCAGATCGGATGAAGACGCGGCGCAGCCATGCATCGCGCCCGCTTCGCGCGATGCGGCGTCGTGGTTTCGAATTCGTGAATCAGAGGGAGATGGCGACGCGATAGTCGATCGCGCCACGTTCCAGCCAGCGCCAGAGATGATCGGCGAAGCTGTTGGTGACGCCGATCTCGTAGCTCGGCCGGTCGTCGGTCTGGTGCAGGATGATGTTGGCGCCCGCCAGTCCGGTCTGCGCGCAGTGGCCCGCCTGGAACTCGCGCGGATGCAGATCGAGCGCTATGCCGCGGGCAAGGAGCGCGCGGGCTCTGCCGCCGGCAACGAAGATCCAGGTCCGCGCCTCGCTCGCGTCGGTCGCCCCGGCATGCTGGTCCTCGAGGCCCCGGGCGAGGGCGCCCATCAGCTCGGTTTCGCGGCCTCCGGGCCCCAGGATCAGCCACTCGTCGGGTCCGAGCCAGAGCGCCTTGAGCTCGCCGGCGCCGGCCACCCGGTTGGGCTCGGTCGGCAGGGCAAGGCCGGCGGCGTTCCGCACGGCCTCGAGGAAGCGGCCATCCTGCGGGTTGCCGCGAAGATTGATCTGGCAGCGATGCGGGCGCTCGCCGAGCTGGAGGTCCGCCTCCGCGACAGCCTCGGGGCTCTGCGCCGTAGCGCGGGCCGGCAGGCCGAAGCTCGCCAGCGGAGACCGGCGCCGATAGCTCTCAACCATTGAGACGGGCTCCTTCGAGATCGAAGAACCGGGGCTCGGTCACCTTGGCGCGGATCACCCGGTCGACCAGCGGCACATAGACCGTGTCGCCCATCCGGTTGCGGCCGTTCTTTACCACCGCCATGGCGATGGAGCGGCCGACATTGGGGCTGTAGTAGCTCGAGGTCACGTGGCCGAGCATCGTCATCGGCGGCTGGTTCTTGAGCTCCGCCACGACCTGGCCGCCCTCGGGAATGACCTCGCTCGGATTCTCGGTCAGCAGCCCGACGAGGTGCTTGCGATCGGGACGCGCCGTGTCGGTCCTGAGGAACGAGCGCTTGCCGAGGTGGTCCGGCTTCTGCTTGCTGACGATCCAGGCCATGTCGAGGTCCTGCGGCGTCTGGGTGCCGTCGGTCTCCTGGCCCACGATGATGAAGCCCTTTTCGGCGCGGAGCACATGCATCGCTTCCGTGCCGTAAGGGGTGATGCCGTATTTCTCGCCGGCCGCCATCAGCGCTTCCCAGAGGGCGAGGCCGTAGCTCGCCGCGACGTTGATCTCGAAGGTGAGCTCGCCGGTGAAGCTGATCCGCATCACGCGCGCGGCGATCCCCGCGACATGGCCTTCGCGGATCGACATAAAGGGGAAGGCGTCGTCGTCGAGCGGAATGTCGTCGGTGAGCTCGGCCAGAAGCTTGCGCGCCATCGGCCCGTTGAGGCCGACCGTGGCGAACTGCTCGGTCACGGAGGTGCAGTGGACCTGCCAGTCCGGCCACTCGCATTGCAGCCATTCCTCGAGCCAGCCCAGCACGCGCGCGGCATTGCCGGTGGTGGTACTCATCAGGAAGTGCCGCTCGCCGAGCCGCGTGGTGACGCCGTCGTCGAACACCATGCCGTCCTCGCCGCACATCAGACCGTAGCGGCAGCGGCCGATCTCGAGCTTCGACCAGGCGTTGGTATAGACCATGTTGAGGAGCCGGGCGGCGTCCGGACCCTTGATATCGATCTTGCCGAGGGTCGAGGCATCGACGATGCCGACGCCCGAGCGAACGGCCTTCACTTCCCGCGCCACCGCGGCGTGCATGTCCTCGCCCGGCTTCGGATAATACCAGGCGCGCTTCCACTGGCCGACATCCTCGAAAGGCGCCCCGGCCTTCTCGTGCCAGCCATGCATCGGCGTCTTGCGGATGGGGTCGAAGAGGTCGCCCTTCTCGTGGCCGGAGAAGGCGCCGATGGTGACCGGCGTGAAGGGCGGCCGGAAGGTCGTATGGCCGACCTCGGGAATCTGCCGGTCGCGCAGCGCCGCCATGATGGCGAGCGCGTTCACGTTGCTGGTCTTTCCCTGGTCGGTGCCCATGCCCATCGTGGTGTAGCGCTTCAGATGCTCGACCGAGCGATAGCCTTCGCGATGGGCGAGCGCCACGTCGGCGGCGGTCACGTCGTTCTGGTGATCGACGAAATGCTTGCCGCCTTCGCCGAGCGGCTTGTCGGAGGGCACGATCCACAGCACCCGGTCGGGCGATTCGGCGGGCTCCGCGCGCGTCACGGTCGGGACCGTTCCGGGCTCGCCGCCGGCGCCGGCCTCGCTCGCCGCCTTGCGGCCCGCCTCGAAGCCCTGTGCCAGGCAATCGGCGGTCGCGAAGGCGCCGTTCATGGCGCCGGCCGTGTGGCAGCCGCGGACCGGCTCGCCCGGCACGAAGCTTTGCACCCGCTCGTCGAAACGCAGCTTGCCGCGGTTGTGCGAGAAGAGATGGATCGCCGGGTTCCAGCCGCCCGACATGAGGAGCGCGTCGCAGGCGATCTGCCGACCGCCGCCCGCCACGCCGTCGCCGGCCGCATTGAGCGGCATCACCGTGACGCCGTCGAGGCGCGACGAGCCGCGGGTCGCCGTGACCGCATGGGCGGCCAGGACCTCGATCCCCTTGCTGCGCACCTCGGCGACGAGCGGACCGCCCGCCTCGGGCCGGAGATCGACGATCGCCGCGATGGCGGTGCCGGCTTCGGCAAGATCGAGGGCGGCGCGGTAGGCGCTGTCGTTGCCGGTGAAAACGAGAACCTTGTCGCCGACCGCGACGCCGTAGCGGTTGGCATAGGCCCGGCCGGCCGAGGCCAGCATGATGCCGGGACGGTCGTTGTCGGCGAAGACGAGCGGGCGCTCGATGGCGCCTGCCGCCAGCACGACCTGGCGCGCGCGCAAGCGCCAGTAGCGCTGGCGCGGGCCGTCGGCGCCGGGCCCGAGATGATCGGTCACGCGCTCGACGAGCTCGACGAAATTGTGATCCTGATAGGCGAAGGCGGTGGTGCGCCGGAGCAGCGTTACTTCCGGCATGGTGGAGAGCTCGGCGACCGCGGCCGCGACCCAGTCGACGGCCGGGCGCCCGGCGATCTCCTCGCTTCGCGAATGAAGGAGCTGCCCGCCGAACTCCGCCTGCTCGTCGGCGAGCACGACGCGCGCCCCGGCCCGCGCGGCGGCGAGCGCCGCGGCGATGCCGGCGGGACCGCCGCCCGCCACCAGCACGTCGCAATGGGCGTAGCTGTGCTCGTAGCGATCGGGGTCGGGCTCGCCCGGCGCCTTGCCGAGGCCGGCTGCGCGGCGAATGAAATACTCGTATTTCATCCAGAAGCTCGCCGGCCACATGAAGGTCTTGTAGTAGAAGCCGGCCGGGAAGAGGCGCGAGAGCAGGTTGTTGGTTGCGCCGAGATCGAAGCCGACGCTCGGCCAGCAGTTCTGGCTGGCGGCGACGAGCCCGTCATAAAGCTCGATCTGGGTGGCGCGGATGTTGGGCTCGGTGCGCGCGCCCTGGCCGAGCTGGACGAGGCCGTTCGGCTCCTCGGAGCCGGCGGTCATGATCCCGCGCGGTCGGTGATACTTGAAGCTGCGGCCGACCAGCGCCACGCCGTTGGCGATCAGCGCGGAAGCGAGCGTGTCGCCCTTGTAGCCGTAGTAGGTGCGGCCGTTGAAGACGAAGCGGATCGGCTGGCTGCGATCGAGCCGGCCGCGATCGGCGAGGCGGAGGTTGCGACGGGTCATGGCCTGCCGCCCCTCACCGGTCCAGCGCCGGGGGCGGGTCGCCCATCCGGTAGACCGCCAGGATCTCGTGCGTGACGGTGTGGCGCGCGACGTTGAACCAGCGCCGGCAGCCGCGCGCATGGACCCAGCGCTCGTAGTGGACGCCCTTGGGGTTCTTGCGCATGAAGAGATAGTCGGCCCATTCGGCGTCGGTGAGCTTTTCCTGGTCGGTCGGGCGCGCGATATGCGCCTCGTGGCCGTAGGCGAACTCGATCTCGGCGCGCGGTCCGCAATGCGGGCAGGAAATGAGCAGCATGTCGGGGTTCCCGGTCAGTGCGCGACGCCGGCGGCGCCGTGCTCGTCGATCAGATAGCCGTTGACGAAGCGGTCGAGGGCGAAGGGCTCGTTGAGGCGGTGCGGCCGGTCGTTGGCGATGGTGTAGGCCATCACCCAGCCGGAGCCCGGCGTCGCCTTGAAGCCGCCGGTGCCCCAGCCGCAATTGAAATAGATCCCCTCGACCGGCGTTCTGCCGATGATCGGGCTCGCATCGGGGCAGGTATCGACGATGCCGCCCCATTCGCGCATCAGCTTGAGGCGGCTGAAGGTCGGGAAGAGCTCGACCAGCGCGTTGAGGAGATGCTCGACCACGAAGGGGCTGCCGCGCTGGGCATAGGAGTTGAAAGCGTCGATGCCGGCGCCCATCACGATCTCGCCCTTGTCGGACTGGCTGAGATAGACATGGACGGCGCTCGACATGACGACGGTGTGCAGCACCGGCTTGATCGGCTCCGAGACCAGCGCCTGCAGCGGGTGGCTCTCGATCGGCAGGCGGAAGCCCGCCATGCCGGCGACCACGCTCGCATGGCCGGCCACGACGCAGCCGACCTTCTTCGCGCCGATGAAGCCCCGCGTCGTCTCGACGCCGCGCACCCGACCGTTCTCGATCCGAAAGCCGGTAACCTCGCAATTCTGGATGATGTCGACGCCCCGCGCATCCGCCGCGCGCGCATAGCCCCATGCCACCGCGTCGTGCCGCGCAATGCCGCCGCGGCGCTGCAACGAGGCGCCCATCACCGGGTAGCGCGACTTCGGATCGCAATTGAGGATCGGGCAATAAGCCTTCACCTGCTCGACCGTAAGGACCTCGGAATCGATGCCATTGAGGCGGTTCGCGTTGACGCGCCGGTTGATCTCCCGCAATTCGTGCGTGTTGTGGGCGAGGCTCATCAGGCCGCGCTGCGAGAACATGGTGTTGAAGTTGAGGTCCTGGGACAGCCCCTCCCAGAGCTTCAGCGAATGCTCGTAGAGATGCGCGCTCTCGTCCCAGAGATAGTTGGAGCGCACGACCGTCGTGTTGCGGCCCGTATTGCCCCCGCCGAGCCAGCCCTTCTCGATCACGGCGACGTTGGTGATGCCGTGCTCCTTCGCCAGGTAGTAGGCGGTGGCGAGGCCATGGCCGCCGCCGCCGACGATGATGACGTCATAGTCCGGCTTGGGCTCGGGGCTGCGCCAGGCGACCTGCCAGTCCCGATGATAGTTGAGCGCGTTGCGCGCCAAACTTATGATGGAATAACGGGACCTTATGGCCAATTTCGGCCTCCCTGGGGCGTCGAGGCGCGCAATCTGGCAGCCTCCTCCCCCCTTGGCAAGACGGCCGGACCGACAGCGCGGACGCTGCGAACAGGCGCGTCGAGGGCCGTTCGATCTTGCGGGTCAACGTCACGGTTTATTCATTTCGCGACATGACGTAGAGTGCGCGGCCTGCATCCATTCCAGCGACGAGGTACGTCCTCCGTCATGTTCGGCGATGCTTCCCGCGATCTGCCCCAGCGCATCGCCTTCCTGCTGGTGCCGAACTTCTCGATGATCGCCTTCACCTCGGCGGTGGAGCCCTTGCGGCTGGCGAACCGCGCGAGCGGTCGAGAGCTCTATCGCTGGCATCTCTTCTCGCCGGACGGCAAGCCGGTCTCCGCCAGCAACGGCATCGCGCTGCATCCCCAGGGCGGCATCGACGATGCGGCCGGTTTCGAGACGGTGGTGCTGTGCAGCGGCATCGGCGGCCACAGCTTCGCCGACCGTGCCGTCTTCGCCGCGCTCCGGCGTCTCGACCGTCAGGGCTCCGACATCGGCGCGCTCTGCACCGGCAGCCATATCCTCGCGCGAGCGGGTCTGCTGGACGGCTATCGCTGCACCATCCATTGGGAGAACCTCGCCGGCTTCAGCGAGGATTTTCCCCAGATCGAGGTGACGTCCGAGCTCTTCGAGGTGGATCGCAACCGCTTCACCTGCTCCGGCGGCACCGCGGCGCTCGACATGATGCTGAACCTGATCGCGCAGCAGCACGGCCAGGAGCTGGCGGCGCAAGTGTCCGACCAGTTCATCCATGAGCGCATCCGCGACCGGCACGACCATCAGCGCATGGCGCTGCCGGCGCGGCTCGGCATCCGTCATCCGAAGCTGCTCTCGGTCATCAAGCTGATGGAGGAGCATCTCGAGGAGCCGCTGGAGCGGCACGACCTCGCCAGGGCGGCCGGGCTGTCGAACCGGCAGCTCGAGCGGCTCTTCCGGAAATATCTGAACCGCTCGCCGGCGCGCTACTATGTCGAGCTTCGGCTCAACCGCGCCCGGCTGCTGCTGCTGCAGACCAACATGTCGGTGATCGACGTGGCGCTCGCCTGCGGCTTCGTTTCCGCCTCGCACTTCTCCAAATGCTATCGCGACTTCTTCGGACGCACGCCGCGCCGCGAGCGCGGCGGCCCCGCGCCGCAGCCCCGGCCCCGCGCGGCCGACAGCTCGACCCTGAAGGGCGCCGCCTGAAGGCGGCCGGACGTTCCGCCCCGGGCTCTCGACCCTCTTCCGGCCGTTGACGACGCGGTCGCCGCCGGGGACGATAGCCCGCGCGTCGCCCAGGATGGCGTGACGCAGGACCTGATCCCGACTTTACCATTTCCGAGGTTCGCATGAAGACGACCGCGCGCGTGGTGGTGATCGGCGGCGGCATCGTCGGCTGCAGCCTGCTCTACCATCTGACCAAGCTCGGCTGGCGCGACGTGGCGCTGGTCGAGCGCGACGAGCTGACCAGCGGCTCGACCTGGCATGCGGCGGGCAACCTGCCGAACTTCTCGATGAGCTGGAACATCATGAAGATGCAGCACTACTCGAACCGTCTCTATGCGCGGCTCGAGCAGGAGACGGGCGCCGCCGTCACGCGCCACGTCACCGGCAGCATCCGTCTCGCCCACACGGCCGACCGGATGCGCGAGTTCCATCATGTCGTCGGCATGGCGAAGGCGCAGGAGATCGGCTTCGAGATGATGGGGCCGAACCAGATCAAGGACCGCTACCCCTTCATCGAGCTCGACGGGCTCGAAGGCGGGCTCTGGGACCCGGACGACGGCGATATCGATCCGAGCCAGGCGACCCAGGCGCTGGCGGCCGGCGCGCGCCGGGGCGGCGCCGAGATCTACCGCTTCAATCCCGTCGAGCGGATCGAGCGGTCGCCGACCGGCGAATGGCTCGTCCATACGAAGCAGGGGACCATCGCCGCCGAGATCGTCGTCAACAGCGGCGGCTACCGGGCGGGCGAGGTGGCCCGCATGATGGGTCACTATCTGCCGATGGTGCCGATGCAGCATCAGTATCTGGTGACCGACGACATTCCGGAGCTGGTCGCGCGCGACGGCCTGCTGCCGCTGCTGCGCGATCCCGACGTCTCCTACTATCTGCGCCAGGAGCGGAAGGGACTGCTGCTCGGACCCTATGAATGGGACTGCAAGAGCTGGGGCGAGGACGGCATACCGCCGGATTTCGGCATGGAGCTGCTGCCGGACGATCTCGACCGCCTCGAACGCTACATCGAGGGCGCGATCGCGCAGGTGCCGATCCTCGGCTCGGTCGGCATCAAGCGGGTGGTGAACGGCCCGATCCCCTATACGCCGGACGGCAATCCGATGATCGGCCCGATCCATGGGCTCGAGAACGCCTATCTCTGCTGCGGCTTCAGCTTCGGCATCGTGCAGGGCGGAGGCGGCGGCAAGGCGATGGCCGAGCTGCTCGTCGAGGGCGAGACCGAGTGGGATCTCTGGAACCTCGATTCGCGCCGCTTCGGCGAGCATGCGACGAAGCGTTACACGGTCGCGCGCGCGATCGAGCTCTATCAGCATGAATATGGCGTGGGCTATCCGATCGAGGAGCGGCCGGCCGGGCGTCCCGCCAAGACCACGTCGCTTTACGAGAGGCTGAAGGCGAAGGGCGCACAGTTCGGGGCGCGCGGCGGCTGGGAGCGTGCGACCTGGTTTCCTCGCAAGGGCGAGGCGGTCTCCGGCAAGCCGACCTTCGGGCGGGCCGAGTGGTTTGCGACGGTGGGCGAGGAATGCCGCGCCGTGCGCGAGCGCGTCGGGCTCCTCGATCTCGCCGGCTTCTCGAAGTTCGAGGTCGGCGGCCCGGGCGCGGCAGCCTTTCTCGACGGCATTATCGCGGGCGCATTGCCGAAGGCCGGCCGCATCGCGCTTTCCTACGGCCTGACCGGGAAGGGCGGCGTGCTGGTCGAGACCACGATCACGCGGCTCGCGCGGGACCGCTTCTATCTCTGCAGCGCGGGCTCGGCCGAGTGGCATGACGGGCAGTGGCTCGAGCAGCGCCGGCCCAAGGACGGGACTGTGTCGATCGCGAACGTAACGGCGCGGTTCGGCACGCTGGTGCTGGCAGGGCCGCGCGCGCGCGACGTGCTCGCCGCCGTGACCGAGGCCGACTTGTCCAATGCGGCGTTTCCGTGGCTCTCGGCGCGCGAGATCGAGATCGGCTACGCCAAGGTACGCGCGCTTCGCGTCAACTATGTCGGCGAGCTCGGCTGGGAGCTGCACGTCCCGATGGCCTATCTGGTCGATGTCTACGATCGGCTGATGGCGGCGGGCGAGCCCTTCGGCATCGCGGATTTCGGCATCTATGCTGTGGATTCGCTCCGGCTCGAGAAGGGTTATCGCGGCTGGAAGAGCGATCTCAGCCACGAATACGGGCCGGACGAGTCGGGTCTTGCACGGTTCGTGAAGCCGGAGAAGGGGAACTTCGTGGGGCGCGACGCGCTTCTGAAGCGTCGGCAGGAGCCGCCGAAGGAAAAACTCGTACCGCTGCTCGTCGACGCGCCGGAGTTCGACGCGCCGGCCTGCTCGATCGTCTGGCAGAACGGCAGCCGTGTGGGGATGGTGTCGTCGTCCGGCTGGGGCTACACGCTGAAAAGCTCGATCTCGCTCGCTTTCGTGCGGAGCGATCTTGCGACGCCGGGAACCAGGCTCGAGGTGGAGATCTTCGGCGAGGCGCGGCCGGCCGTGGTGGCGGAGGAGCCGGTCCACGATCCGAAGAACGAGCGACTCAAGGCCTGAGGCGGACGGAGCGCCGGGTCGCTCATTCCGGCAGCTCGGCCTTTCGCAAGCCGAGCAGCCATCGCTCCAGAGAGTCGGCCTGCCGAATGGGGAAGAGGTCCTTCAGATCGGCGATACGGAGATCGGGCGCAATCTGGCGAAGACGCGCCGCGGCGCGTGCCGCTTCCGTCGTTAGCCCCTGCAAGCCGTTGCTTGCCGCTGCGACCAGAACGGAATGAAGCGAGTTGGGCTGCAGCCTGATCGCGGCTTCTGCCGAGGTCGCGGCCTCGCGGTAGCGTCCCGCGAAGAACTGCGCCATCGCCGTCACCGTCAGCATGTTGAACATCTGCGGATCCTGAGGGCTGAGTCGCATCGCGCGCGCGGCATGCTCGATGGCGAGCTCGGGTTCGCCGAGCCAAACCTTGATCCATCCGCTGAACATCCATGCAGACGCGAGGTTCGGATTGAGCGCGAGCGAGCGTTCCACCAGCGCGTTGCCGTCGTCGAGCGCGCCGACCACATAGGCGAGCGCCATGCCGGCGGTCGCGAGCGCGATTGCGTCGTCGCGGCCGAGTTCCGCGGCGCGCAACGCCAGGCGCTCGGCCTCGGCGACTTCCCGTTTCCGGTCCTTGATCCAGTTGCTGACCTTGCGCTGGGAGTAGCACCGGGCGGCCATGCCATAGGCGGCGGCGAAATTCGGATCGAGTTCGATCGCCTTCCGGAAATGCCCCAGCGCCTCGTTGCTGCCGGTCTCGGTCCATTGATGGACGGCCGTCAAGCCGCGCAGATAATAGTCATAGGCATCAAGACTCTCGGTCGGCTTCCGTTTCGCGCGCTCGATTTCGGCTTGCTCCAGCTTGGGCGCGATGGCGCCGACCACATTGCCGGTCACATGGTCCTGCAGGTCGAAGATATCGGCCAAGGTTCCGTCGAAGCGATCAGCCCATAGGTGAGCGCCGCTGGCGCTGTCGATGAGTTGGCCGGTGATGCGGAGCTTGTCGCCGGCTTTGCGGACGCTACCCTCCAGGACGTAGCGCACGCCGAGCTCGCGACCCACCTGCTTCACATCGACCGCACGACCTTTGTAGGTGAAGCTCGAGTTGCGGGCGATCACGAAGAGCCAGCGCATGCGGGAGAGCGCGGTGATGATCTCTTCGACCATGCCATCCGCGAAATACTCCTGCTCGGGATCGCCGCTCATGTTCTGGAAGGGGAGGACCGCGATCGAAGGGCGGTCCGGCAATGACAGGCTTGGCCGCGATACGGCGAGCTTGCCGGGGCGAATGCAGTAGGTATGCACCGGCGTGGCGATGTTCTTGAGCTGCCGTTCGCCGAGATCCTGGAACTCGAAGGGCAGCTTGCCGCGGACCTGACGATAGACGTCGTCCGAGAGGCAGACGGCGCCGGACTCGGCCATGCCCTCCAGTCGCGCCGCGATATTCACGCCGTCGCCGTAGAGATCGCCGCCCTCGACCATGACATCGCCGAGATTGACGCCGATGCGCAGCAGAATTTGCCGATCCTCGGCGAGATCGTGATTTGCCGAAGCCATCTCCTGCTGCAGCTCGATGGCACATTGCAGCGCGTTCACCGGGCTCGCGAACTCGATGAGGACGCCGTCGCCCACAACCTTGAAAACGCGGCCGCGATGCTTGGCCACGAGCGGCTCGAGCACTGACTTACGCCGCGACTTGAGCAGGGCAAGCGTGCCTGCCTCATCGCGTTCCATGAGCCGGCTGTAGCCGACCACGTCTGCGGCGAGGATCGCGGCGAGACGGCGTGGAGCGGGATCCTCGGCCATGCGTTGAATGCCTTTGCGGCTACGCAGGACCGGAATTGTACGGGTCGATTTGGGGCGAGTCCATGCGGCCCCGGCCGTAGAGAGCCGGGGCCTCGTCCAAAGGACGTCGCAGGAACGCCCGACGGCAGTTGCCGGTCAGGCCAGGTTCGGCGTCGCTACCCGCCGATCGGCCAAACCGCGCGCGATCGGAGTTCGGCCTTGAAGCCTCAGACCGCGAACTCCCACGGCTTGCGGGCGAGAATGCGGCGGACCATCGGCTCGAAATGCTCGAGCGGCGCGGTGTCGTACTCCGGATCGAACGCCGTCTGGTCCCACTTCTCGCAGAAGGCGGCGGTGGTTTCGAACATCGGATGGCCGCGATAGCGCTCGCGCTCGTTCCGGTTCAGGTCGTAGTGATGGAAGAAGAAGTAGCCCTGGAAGATGCCGTGGTGGCGCACCAGCCAGTGATTGTCCTTCGAGACGTAGGGCTGCAGGACGGCCGCTGCGAGGTCCGAGTGATTCTCGGGTGAGATGATGTCGCCGATGTCGTGCAGCAGCGCCACGACGATCATCTCCTCGTCGGCGCCGTCCCGCTCGGCGCGGGTCGCGGTCTGCAGCGAATGCTGATAGCGGTCGATCTTGTAGCCCATCTTGCCGTCTTCGCCGAGGCGCTTCACCATCGCAAGGAGCTCGTCCGGTAGCTTCACGCTATGCTGGCGATAGAAACCCTCCAGGAGCTGGTAGTCCTCCCTGGTGCCGTCTTCCATGCGAACGAAACTGACAGTGCTTTCCATTGGTCTCTCCGGTTGAGCGCTCAGGCTAGGCCCTATCCTATATCATGGTTCTGGAAAGAATTTCCAACCGGCTTGCCGGTTCCGGCCTGATCCTCCGCGGCGGCTTCGCGACCCGGCCGGAGGACCGGCTGCCGACGCTTTCCGGCGGCGGCGCGCCCTCGAGCCTGGTGCTGCTCGGCAATGCGGGACCAGCGCTCTGGACGGCCTTCGCGGCGGCCCCCGAAATCGCCGATGGCCTGCCGCACCCGCTCAATCGCTGGACCCGGCGGCTGGTCGACGAGGTGGCGGCCGAAGCGGGAGCCACCCCTCTTTACCCTTTCGACACCGAACCGGCCTGGCCGTTTCAGCGCTGGGCCATGCGTGCGGAGCCGGTGCATCCGTCGCCGATCGGTCTTCTGATCCATCCGGAATTCGGGCTCTGGCATGCCTATCGCGCGGCCCTACTTCTGGGGGAGGCGGTGGCATTCCCCGAGGCGGCCGCCGGCCCGAGCCCCTGCGAGAGCTGCCGCGACCGGCCTTGCCTTTCCACCTGTCCGGTGGGGGCGTTCGCGCCCGGGCATTACGATGTGCCACGCTGTCTTAACCACCTCGAAGCACCTCGAGGGGAGGATTGCCTGGAGCAGGGCTGCCGGGCGCGACGGGCTTGCCCGGTCGGCGTCGCCTATCGATCCCCGCCGGCCCAGGCCGGCTTTCACATGCGTGCCTTCCTTGCCGCGGGACGTGCGCGGCGCCATTGACGAATCTGCCGGTTGTCTCGAACATGCGGCGGCGCGGCCGGGTAGCGGGCAATGACCGAAACCATCCTTCTGGTGGTGCATAGCGAGTGGCGAGAGAAGCGGATTCATCCGCTGCTCGTCGACCGCGGCTGCAAGATCGAATGGTGCTGTCCGATGGACGGGCAGCCCTTGCCGGCGAACCATCGCGACTATCTCGGCGCCGTCGTGTTCGGCGGCGTGCAGAGTGCGAACGACGCGCCGGCCGTCGACTACATGCAGCGCGAGCTCGACTGGATCGGGCGCTATGTCGAGGACGGTGGGCGCTATCTCGGCATCTGCCTCGGCGGGCAGTTGCTCGCCCGAGCCCTCGGCGCCAGGGTCGATTTCCATCCCGAAGGTCTGCACGAGATCGGCTACCACCCGATCCGCGCCTTGCCGGCGGCCGGCAGCATGTTCGACGGCCTGAGCCACGTCTATCACTGGCACAAGGAAGGCTTCGAGCTGCCGCGTTGTGCCGAGCTGCTGGCCGAAGGCGAGCGCTTCCCCAACCAGGCCTTCCGCTACCGTCGCGCCTATGCGCTGCAATTCCATCCGGAAGTCACCGGCGCCGACGCACGCGGCTGGCTCGATGACGTGAACGACTATCACGAGCGGCCAGGGGCGCAGCCGCGCGAGCTTCATCTCGAAGGCATCGAGCGTCACGACGGCGTGATCGAGCGCTGGGTCGGTGGATTCCTCGATTGCTGGCTCGGCGAGCCGAAAGGCGTCGCCGTGCCCCGTCCCGCCATTCGAGTCGCCGCGCGCTGAGCAATGATCAAGTCGAACGGCAAGTGCCACGCGCCCGTGCAGAATTCGCCGGAGCAGTTGGCGCTTGTGCCTTTCCGGGGCTTTTTGGTATAGGGGCGAATTATTCCATGCACCATTTGGGGGACGGACCCGTGCGCGTTGCCCGCCTGCCACTCGCCGTTGCATTCCTCGTCGCATTCGCTGGCATGATGCTCGGAGCCGAGGCTCCGCGCGCCGCTGAGCCGGCAGCCATGGCGCCGGCCGGCGTCGCCTTCGACACCTTGCCGATCGTGGCGCCCAGGGAAAGCGACTCGACCGCCGTCCTGAAGCTGCAGGCGATCGTGGTGACGGGCGCGAATCCGATCAAGGACAAGCTCACCTGGACGGTGGTTCGCCCCGCGAGCGGCGATCAGCCCGCGGTCGCGGTGGCCCGGCAGACGGCGGCGCAGCCCCTCTTCAAGCTACCTCCAGGCGACTATCTGGTGGAAGCGAGCTGGCAGGGGATCCGCAGCCAGCGGCCGATCTCGATCAAGGCGTCGCGGCCGACGACCTTCGTGATGAACTTCAATACCGGCTCCATCAAGATAAAGATGATCCCCTATACGGGCGCCGAAGTGATCAGCACGCCGGTGCAGTGGGACATCTATCCGCACAAGAAGGGCCTCGGCGGCAATCTCGATCCCGCCATGCGCGTGGCCTCGGTGAGCTCGCCGCAGCAGCAGTTCACCCTGCCGGCCGGGCAGTACATCGTGCGGGCCAGCTACTCCGGCACCACCGCCGACCTCGTCATCCCGATCGAGGCGGGCCACACGTACAAATACACGATCAACCTCTATGCGGCGAACGTGAAGCTGACGCCGGTGGGCGCCAAGGGCGAGGACATCGTCTGGTCGGTCTTCCGTCAGAAGCTGGACGAGCATGGCAACCGCACGCTGGTTCAGACCCGCACGGGCGGATCGCCGACGCTGCTGCTCCGCGAGGGCAACTACATCGTCGCCGCGCGCCAGGGCAATCTTGCAGGCGAGACGCTGGTTCAGGTCGCCGCCGGCACCACGCCGAAGGTCAAGGTCACGCTCAAGAAGAAGAGCTAGCTACGGCTTCGGTCGTCGGGTCGCGAACCCGGCTGAAACGAAAGGGCGGCGGGACATTCCCGCCGCCCTTTTGTTTGCATGGGCGGGAAGAGTTGCGCCAGAGATCTAATCTTCCAGCATCGGCAGATCGAGGCCCTTCTCCTTCGCGCACTGGATGGCGATCTCGTAGCCGGCATCGGCATGGCGCATCACGCCGGAGGCGGGATCGTTGGTGAGCACCCGCTCGAGCCGACGCGCCGCTTCCCTGGTGCCGTCGGCGACGATCACCATGCCGGCATGCTGCGAATAGCCGATGCCGACGCCGCCGCCGTGATGCAGCGAAACCCAGGTCGCGCCCGAGGCGCAGTTGAGCAGCGCGTTCAGGAGCGGCCAGTCGCTGACCGCGTCGGAGCCGTCCTGCATCGCTTCGGTCTCGCGGTTCGGGCTCGCGACGGAGCCCGAATCGAGGTGGTCGCGGCCGATGACGATCGGCGCCTTGAGCTCGCCTTTCGCGACCATCTCGTTGAAGGCGAGGCCGAGCCGGGCGCGCTCGCCGAGCCCCACCCAGCAGATTCGCGCCGGCAGCCCCTGGAACTGGATGCGGCTGCGCGCCATGTCGAGCCAGTTGTGCAGATGCGGGTTGTCCGGAATGAGCTCCTTCACCCGCGCATCGGTCCGATAGATGTCCTCGGCCTCGCCCGAGAGCGCCGCCCAGCGGAAAGGGCCGATGCCGCGGCAGAAGAGGGGGCGGATATAGGCCGGCACGAAGCCCGGAAAATCGAAGGCGTCGCCCACGCCCTCCTCGAGCGCCATCTGCCGGATGTTGTTGCCGTAATCGAGCGTCGGGATGCCCATCTTGTGGAAGGCGAGCATCGCCTTCACCTGCACCGCCATCGACTCCTTGGCGGCGCGCACCACCGCTTCCGGATCGCTCTCGCGCATGCGCTCCGCCTTGTCGAGGCTCCACCCCGCCGGCAGATAGCCGTTGAGCGGATCGTGGGCCGAGGTCTGGTCGGTGACGACATCGGGCTTGATGCCGCGTTTCACCAGTTCGGGGAAGACCTCCGCCGCGTTGCCGAGCAGGCCGACCGAGACCGCTTCGCCGCGCTTGCCCGCGTCGCGGATGATGCCGAGCGCTTCGTCGAGATTGTCGGAGCGGCGGTCGAGATAGCGCGTCTCGAGCCGCTTCTCGATCCGGCTCGGCGAGCATTCGACGGCCAGCATGGAGGCGCCTGCCATGGTGGCGGCGAGCGGCTGGGCGCCGCCCATGCCGCCGAGCCCGCCCGTCAATATCCATTTGCCTTTGAGGTTGCCGGCGAAATGCCGCCGGCCGACCTCGACGAACGTCTCGTAGGTGCCCTGCACGATGCCCTGGCTGCCGATATAGATCCAGGAGCCGGCGGTCATCTGACCGTACATCATCAGCCCCTTGCGATCGAGCTCGTGGAATTTCTCCCAGGTCGCCCAATGCGGCACGATGTTCGAATTGGCGATCAGCACGCGCGGTGCGTCGGGATGGGTGCGGAAGATGCCGACCGGCTTCCCCGACTGCACCAGCAGCGTCTCGTCGCCCTCGAGCTTCTTCAGCGCGTCGACGATGCGATCGAAGCATTGCCAATCGCGGGCGGCGCGGCCGATGCCGCCATAGACCACAAGCTCCTGTGGCTTCTCCGCGACCTCGGCATCGAGATTGTTCATCAGCATGCGCATCGCCGCCTCGGTCAGCCAGCTCTTGGCCGCGATCCGGGAGCCGCGCGGGCTGCTGATCTTTCGCTCGTTGTCGAGGCGCTTGGAGGCGGTCATGGCAGAGATCCGATTGCTGGCGATTGTGCGATCTTCGGTTCTAGCCCGCAGGGGCCGGGACTGTCGAGCCGTGACGCCTAGTCGCTGGTGAGCTGCAGCAGGAAGTAGCCGGTGCCCTCGATATGGGCGAGTACCCCATGCCGATAGAGGCTGCTGAAGAAGGGCTGCGGGTCGTAGAGCGTTTGCGGCGTCTTCGCCAGCGCTTCCCGTACCGGCTCGGGGAACCAGCGCAGCTCCTCGATGGCCGGAACGTCGGGCGTCGCCGCGGCGGTCGCGAGGATCGCGGCGGTATCGTCCGGCGTGAACTCCATCACAGCCGTGATCCGCCAGGCCGTTCCGCCGCCGGCGGAAGACGCGTCGACGTCGTGCGGCAGCATCTGCCAGGTCGCGCTCACCGGCCGCTCCGGCAGGGTGATGGTATCGGCGAGGAAGTTGACATTGTGCCGGATCAGCACGCCCTCGTCGATGCCGGGCAGCCGAATGACGTTCGTGAAGAAGACCAGGAAGAGGAGCGTTGCGATCATCGCGCCGCAGCAGCCGAGCAGGATGAGTTGCCAGCGCTGAAGCTTGCCGAATTGCGGCTTCGGGCCCGCCGGCCCGAAGGGATCGCCGAGCGCGGGCGAAACCGCGTGCCGCGGGCGGCGAGGGCCGTCTTGGCCGGCGGGCCCGCCAGGCGCCTTTCGCCCTCCCGACCCCGGCAGACCGCCATGCCGCATTTGGCGCGGCCCGCCGCCCGCGGGGCGCGCTTGTGTCGGATTGCCCGGTCCGCCGGGCCCGCGCTGGCCGGCCCCGCGACGGGGGCCGCCACCGGCGCCGGGTTTCCTCGGTGGGTTGTCCGCCATGGGGATGCCTCAGGGGATTCGCGAGGCCCATGATGGCAGAGGGTGCGATGGCTGCCAATCGGCAGGCCGGAGGACCCGTTGCCGCATGCGCATCCTCGAGGCGCCGCTTTTCAAGGCGGCAGAAGGCGAGGCATGATTTCGTCGGACGCTTGGGAGGGCGGACGGAAACGATGGAGACATTCCGATTTCATCCGGGCGAGGGACCCTTGCTCATCAGCATGCCGCATGTCGGCACCCACCTGCCGGCGGCGCTCGCCGCCCGCATGAGCGACGCGGCGCAGGGCGTGCCCGATACGGACTGGCATGTCGATCGCCTCTATGACTTCGCCGCGTCGCTCGGCGCCCACCGGCTGATCGCCACCCATTCGCGCTATGTCGTCGATCTCAATCGTCCGCCGGACGGCAAGCCGCTTTATCCGGGCGCGAGCAATACGGAGCTCTGCCCGACCACCACCTTCGACGAACTGCCGATCTACGAAACGGGGTCCGGTCTCGCCGATGCGGAGATCGCGGAGCGCATCGAGCGCTACTGGCGGCCCTATCACACGAAGCTCGGCGAAGCGCTCGCCGCGATCCGCGCGCAGCACGGCTTCGCGCTGCTCTTCGACGCCCATTCGATCCGCTCGGAAGTGCCGCGCTTCTTTCCGGGCCGTCTGCCCGACATCAATCTCGGCACGGCGGATGGCGCCAGCGCGCCGCCGGAGCTTGCAGCGCGGCTGATCGAGGCGGCGGGCGAGGCCGAGAACTACAGCAGCGTGCTCAACGGCCGCTTCAAGGGCGGCTATATCACCCGGGCCTATGGCAGACCCGCCGCCGGAATCCATGCCGTGCAGCTCGAACTCAGCCAGATCACCTACATGGAGGAGGCGCCGCCCTTCGGGTTCCGCGAGGATCGCGCCGCCGGCATCCGGCCCGAACTCAGGCGGATTCTCGAAACCATGCTGGACTGGGCGAAGAGCGGGGCGCCCCAGACGGCGCGTGCCTGAAACCCGCCCGGCGCGTTGCCGCCGGTAGGCGGCTCAGCCCTCGAAGCCGGCAGTGCGCAGCGCATCGGTAAGCCGCTTCAGCACCGCCGGGTCGCGGAACGGCTCGCTCCGGGCGAAGCGCCCGATGGTGTAGTCCGCCTGGCGTTTCTTGGCTTCGAGGGCGGCCTGGCGCGACGCGTCGACCTGGCCGTCGCCGACCAGCGAGGCCGCCAGATAGGCGAACATCCAGGCGGGCGGCGTCGCGATCTTGCGGAACGACGCGATGGCCTCGGCATACCGCCCCGCCACCATCTGGGCGGTGCCGAGATTTTCCTCGTACCAGTCGGGGTAGCCCGGATTGAGGCGCATCGCCTGCTGCACCCAGGCCGCGCCTTCTTCCGGGCGACCGCTATAGGCGTAGAAGAGACCGGCGCTCGCCGCCATGTCGGCGTCGTTGGGGTTCAGCGCCGCGGCGCGCTCATAGTGCCGCTCCGCGATGTCGTGCCGGTGCATGTAGAGATTCACGCGGCCCGCCGTGATGTGGCTCCAGCTATCGGTCTCGTCCAGTATCAGCGCCTGATGGGCGAGCGCCGCCGCATGGTCGATCAGCGATCGCTGGTTCTCGAAGAACCATTCGAAGAGATAGGTGGTGGCGAGCCGCGAATGGGCCTGGGCGTAGTGCGGGTCGAGCCCGATCGCACGTTCGAGCAGGGCCCGCGCGGTCCGGCAGTCCGCCAGCGTCCACCGATTGAGCAGGTCGAGGCTGCGCAGGAAGTAGTCGTAGGCCTGCAGGCTCTCGGGGTGCTTGCGCTTCGAGCTCTCGATGATTTCGTGCTGCAGCCTTCCGACGAGCTGCGCGGCGATGGTGCGCGACAGCTCGTCCTGCACCGCGAAGACGTCCTCGACCCGGCGATCGTAGCGCTCGGCCCATATGTGATGGCCGTTGGCGACGTCGGTCAGCTGTGCGGTGATGCGCAGCCGGTTGCCCGAGCGCCGCACGCTGCCTTCGAGCACATACTGCACGCCGAGCTCGCGGCCGATCGCCGCCAGATCGCCGGCCCGTCCGCGATAGGCGAAGGAGGAGTTGCGCGCGATCACGAAGAGCGAGCGGAAGCGCGAGATCTCGGTGATGACGTCTTCGGTGATCCCGTCGCTGAAATAGACCTTATCGGGGTCGCCGCTCAGATTGACGAAGGGCAGGATCGCGATCGAAGGTTGCGCCGGCAGGCCGAGATTGCGCGACGCGCTCGGTTGCTTGGCGATCTTCCCCGTCGCCTGACGGGCGCGGTAGATCCGCGCCGGACGGCCTTCCGTCGTGCGGTCGCGCGCGACCGGCCCTTCGAAGACCAGCGGCACGCGCCCGAGCATCTGGTCGAACACCACGCCCGACACGGCGATGACGCCGGGCTCGGCCGCCGCCAGCAGGCGCGCCGCCACTTCCACCGCCTCGCCGCGCAGGTCGCCCGTGCCCTGCGCCACCTCCGCCAGATCCACGCCGATCCGCAGGCTGTCGCCGACGCGGCTCTCCTGCAACCGGATGGCGCAGCGCAGCGCCTGGCCGGCGGTCGGGAACTCCACGAAAAGGGCATCGTCGTCGTTCGCGGCCGCGATGCGACCGTCGCAGCTCGCAATGTGCTCGCGTGCGATCGACAGCCCCTCTGCGGGGCAAGCCAGGCCGAGAACGGCGGCAAGCCGGGTGTCGAGGTTGAGCGCGGCCATCTTTCCCGGGGACCCGAGCAAGCTTTGCGGGCCCGCACTCTATGGAAGCGGGCCGCCCGAAGCAATGCGCTCGAATCCCGGATTCCTACGCGGGCAGCCCGGCGGCCCGGAGAGCCTCCTGGTAGTGCGAAAGTTCGCCCGGATCCTGATACGGAATCTTCGAAGCCCACTCCTCGATCGTGAATTCCGGATGGGCCTTCAGGACGAGGGCGGCCTGTTGACGGGCCTCGTCGAGTCGGCCGAGTTGCGCATAGCTCGCGGCCAGGATCCGGCGGCCTTCGGTCGGATCCTGCATCCGGTTGACGGTGGCGATCGCGTCCTCGAACCGGCCTTGCGTGTAGTAGGCGTCGGCCAGATACCAGAGGTACCAGTCGGGGAAATAGGGATTGAAACGCATGGCGCGCCCGATCAGCTCGACCGCCTCGTTGGGGCGACCGTTGTAGGTGAGGGCGTCCGCATACTCGACCATGATGTCGGCGTCGTTCGGATTGAGGGCGAGCGCCCGCTCATAGGCCGCAAGTGCGAGGCTGGGCTGCTTCTGGTAGAGGTAGGCGAAGCCGAGCGCCGCCTGGGCGCGCGCATTGCCGGCGTCCATGGCCACCGCCTTCTTGGCGAGCGTCATGGCGATCTCGAGCGATTTCGCCTCGTCCGCGCTCCAGCCGTAGCGCCAGTCGAGAATATGGGTCATGGAGAGCCCGGCATAGGCCCGGGCGAACTCCGCGTCGCGTTTGATCGCGCGTTCGTAGAGCTCGCGCGCCTCGGCGTTCGCCGCCTTGCCGCCGGCGAAGAGCAGGCGCTGCGCGCGCATGAGCAGGCCGTAGGCCTCGACGTCGCCCGTGCCGCCGCCGCGCTGGCGTCCCCGTTCCGTGACGGCGAGCCGCTGCGCGAGGGTGGCGACGATGAGCTCGGTGACCTCGTCCTGCACCGCGAAGACATCGGTCAGGTCGCGATCGTAACGTTCCGCCCAGAGATGCCGGTTGGTGGAGCCGTCCACAAGCTGCGAGGAGATGCGGACGCGGTTGCCGTCGGCGCGCACGCTGCCCTGCAGTACGTAGCGCACGCCGAGCGCGCGGCCGACCGTCGCCGCATCCACCTCGCGGTCGCGATAGGCGAAGGAGGAATGGCGCGAGATCACGAAGAGCTCGCGAAACTTCGAGAGGCTGGTGATGATGTCTTCGCTGATGCCATCGCTGAAATAGGCCTGATCCGCCTCGCCGGTCATGTTGACGAAGGGGAGCACGGCGATCGACGGCTTGGTCGGGATCGGCAGCTCGCCTTCGCGCACCGTCGTCGCGTTCGTCGCCATGGCCGGCGGTACGCGGTAGACATGCACCGGGCGGACGATGTTCTTGAGGCGCCGCTCGCCGAAATCCTCGATCACCACCGCGAGCCTGTCCTTCACATGCTCGCGCACGGCTTCCGACATGGCGATCCCGCCGGGCTGCGCCAGCGCCTCGAGCCGCGCCGCGACATTGACGCCGTCGCCGAACAGGTTTTCGCCGTCGACCAGCACGTCGCCGATGTTGACGCCGATGCGGAGCAGCATGCGCCGCTCGCTCGGCCGGTCGGCATTGACGCGGCTCGTTTCGTCCTGGATGGCGAGGGCGGCGGCCACGGCGGATACCGGGTTCTGGAACTCGGCCAGCACGCTGTCGCCGGCGCCGCCGAAGACGCGGCCGCGCTGCTCGACGACGAGCCGGTCGATGATGCCGCGCGACTCCTTGAGCGCCGCGAGCGTGCCCTCCTCGTCCTCGCCCATGAGGCGGGAATAGCCCACCGCATCGGCGCATAGGATCGTGCTGAGGCGACGCTCCATGCTCACCGCGGCGGACATGGCACGCCGCCTTTCACGGTCCGGTGCAACGGGTTGAAGCCGATCCGGTAGGCGAGCTCCGCCGGCCGTTCGATGTCCCAGATGGCGAGGTCGGCCGCCTTGCCGGCCTCGATCGTGCCGTGGCTGGCCGCCATGCCCAGCGCCTGCGCGGCATGTCGCGTGACGCCGGCCAGCGCTTCCTCGGGAGTCATGCGAAAGAAGGTCGCCGCCATGTTGAGCATGAGGAGGAGGGAGGTTGCCGGGCTGCTGCCCGGGTTGCAATCGGTGGAAAGCGCAATCGGAACTCGCGCCTTGCGCAGGGCCTCGACCGGCGGCAGCTTCGTTTCGCGGAGAAAATAGAACGCGCCGGGCAGCAGCACCGCCACGGTGCCTGCGGCGGCCATCGCAGCGATGCCGTCCGCCTCGACATATTCGAGGTGATCGGCGGAGAGCGCCTTGTAGCGGGCGGCCAGCACTGCGCCCTTGAGGTCGCTGAGCTGCTCGGCATGAAGCTTCACCGGGAGTCCCAACGCCACGGCAGCCTCGAAGACGCGTTCGGTCTGGGCGGGGGTGAAACCGATGCGCTCGCAGAAGGCATCGACCGCATCGACGAGCCCGGCCGCATGGGCGGCAGGCAGCATCTCCTCCACCACGGCCGTGATGTAGTCGTCCGCGCGACCTTCATATTCCGGCGGCAGGGCGTGGGCGGCGAGGAAGGTGGTGCGGGTTTGGACCGGGTTTCGCTGTCCGAGCGCGCGGGCGACACGAAGCTGCTTCATCTCCGCTTCGCGCTCGAGACCGTAGCCGGACTTGATCTCGACGACCGTCAGCCCCTCGGCGAGCAGGGGCTTGAGGCGCGATTCGGCCGCTGCCAGCAGCTCCGTTTCGCTCGCCGCGCGCGTCGCCGCGACGGTGGAGCGGATGCCGCCGCCGGCCCGCGCGATCTCTTCGTAGCTCGCACCCTGGAGGCGAAGCTCGAACTCGGCGGCGCGATCGCCGCCATAGACGAGATGGGTATGGCAGTCGATGAGGCCTGGCGTCACCCAGCGGCCGGCGAGGTCGTAGCGCTCCCGAGCGTCTTGCCGCGGCAGTGCCGCCATCGGGCCGACCCAGGCGATGCGGCCGTGCTCGACCGCGATGGCGCCCTCCTCGATCGCGCCATAGGGCGCGCCGCCGGGCCGCATCGTCGCGAGCCGCGCATGGGTGAAGAGGGCATCGTACATGGCGTCTCGGTCGATTCCGGGTCGATTTGCGGCCGGACTATAAGGCCCTAACGCCGCCGTCTGTCAAACCTTGAGCTACCGCAGGGAACCGCGGCGATTCCCGCCGGATTCGGATCCCCGGCCGGCGTTTGGCACCGGTGCCCGCGCTGTGCGAAAAAGCCGTCGCCGAGCGGTGAAAGCTCGAGGCGGCTTGACGAAGCGGCCCCGGATCGACCAACTCGGGCAGTCGGGTCACGCTCGCGCCGCCGACACTCTCCGGGAAGCGAGGCGTACCGAGAGACGGGAGCTGGACGATGCATATTCTCGCGGCGACGGATTTTTCGATAAGATCGCAACGGGCGGTACGACGGGCCGGTCTTCTGGCCGGCGAGCGGGACGCAGAGCTGGTCCTCGTCCATGTCGTCGACGACGATCAGCCGACCGCCCTGGTCGACATCGAAAAGCGCGAGGCGGGGAGGTATCTCGACGAGCAGATCGAGTCGCTCGCGGAGCTGCGCGGGCGCCGTTGCCGCTCCATCGTCGCCGCAGGCGACCCGTTCGATGGAATCCTGCAGACGGCAAAATCATGCTCGGCGGATATGATCGTGATGGGCGCGCATCGCAAGCAGATGCTGCGCGACATTCTCGTCGGCACCACCATCGAGCGCGTGATTCGCACCGGTCACTATCCTGTTCTGATGGTGAACAGAGAGGCCATACGACCCTATGCAAGGGTGCTCGCGGCGGTGGACATGTCCCAGCCATCGGCATTGGCAATCAAGACCGCCAAGACGCTGGGGTTGATCGACGGCACCGAGCTGTCCGTGGTCCATGGTTTCCATGCCTTCGGCAGCAGGAAGATGTCGTCCGCCGGGGTGCGGCAGGACAGCATCGACGACTATGTGGCGAAGGAGCGTTCGCAGGCGGCGACGGAGCTCGCCGCTTTCCTGGCGGCGAACGATTTCGGCATCGACCGCTCTTCGCTGCGGATCGAGGAAGGAAATCCCCTCGATGTGATCGCCGCGGCGGTGCAGGAGACGAGATCCGACCTCCTGCTCGTCGGAACGCACGGTCGCACGGGTATCGTCAAAATCCTTCTCGGAAGCGTGACCGAGGAAGTGCTGCGCTCGATCGAGGCGGACATATTGGCCGTGCCAGCGCCCCGCTGATCGACGGCAAATCGCCAACGGCGCGGTCGTCGGCGAGTTCGGCGAAACGCCGGCCCTGTCTCGGGAAATCGGCCTCAAGAGGTCGGGCGGTCGGCGTCTGGCCGTTCCCCGTGCGATGCGTCGGGCGCCGCGCCGGGCATGGAATCCCGTCTGGCGGCTTCGTGACGCTCGCGAAACAGCGCCGCGCGCACCAGCAGCATCAGGGTGACCGGCGTCGTTATGGTCATGAATACGGCAATCAGGATCTCATGCAGCACCGGCCGGGTCTGCAATACGGTGAAGCAGATCATCGAGGCGATGAGGATGCTGCCGGTTCCGAGCGTCGCTCCGAGCGTCGGCGCATGGACGCGCTCGTAGAATCGCTGGAGCCGCAGCAGGCCGAGCGACCCCGTGAAGGTCAGGCCGGCCCCCACGACGACGAACAGTGCCGTCGCGATCGCGGCCCAGCCAGGAAGCTCCGCCGCACCGGTCATTCGATCACCTCCCCCCGCAGCAGGAACTTGACGAGCGCCATCGTGCCGACGAAGCCGAGCAGAGCGATAACGAGCGCCGCCTCGAAATAGAGCGTGCTCCCCGACCGAATCCCGAATGTCAGCAGCAGCAGCATGGCGTTGACGTAGAGAGCGTCCAGCCCGAGCACGCGATCCTGCGCCCTGGGCCCCCGGAGCAGTCGGAAGATGGCGCAGGCCATCGCGAGTGCCAGCAATATCTGGGCCAGGGCGAGAGACCATATCAGCCATGTGGCGCTCATTCGAAAATCTCCCGAAGCAGCCGTTCGTAGCGAGTCTTGATCGTCCGTATCCAGTCGTCCTCGTCGATCAGGTCCAGCACATGGATCGTCAAGACACGGGTGGCAGGATCGTGGTTCACCCACAGGGTTCCCGGCGTCGCGGTAATGATGCAAGCGAGCACCGCCAGCCCGTGGGGATCTCGCAGATCGAGCGGGATATTGACGAAACCCGGGGTTCGATCGCGCAGCCGGGGGCGCAGGATGATACGTGCCACGGCAATGTTGGACCGGATGATGTCCGACAGAACCCGCCAGACGAGGCGCGCGATCGTGCCTGGCCGTCGAATTCGGGCTTTTGCCGGCTGCAGTAGCGTCAGAATCCACGGGCCGAGCAGCGCCAATCCGCAGCCGAGAAGGATCTGCCCCAGGGCCATGGTCTGATTGAGTAGCAGCCAGGTTATCAGCAGGCTGCCCGACAGGAACGGGAATGGCAGCAGCCGTCTCATGCGCCCCCCTGCCCGGGATCTCCTGGCGCTTCGGCTGGCGACAGAACGCTCCGGATATAGTCCTGCGGCGCGTGCAGCGATTGGGCCGTGGACTGCATGTAGCGCATGACCGTGCCGCCCTCTGCCGTCAGCGCCAGGCACAACAGCAGAAGGGCCGCGACCGGCGCGATTTCGATGGCCCGGACGCGCGGTACGGCACGATCCGCCGAAGCCCAGAGGACGCGGATCCCGGTCCGCGTCATGGCGAGGAGCGTTGCCAGGCCGGACAGGAGGAGCATCGCGAGGAGCGCCCAGGCTGCCGCCGACACCGGGACCGCGCCCGGCAGCCCCGCCGGGTTGAGGGCGGCCGTCAGCATCGCGAACTTGGCGATGAAGCCCGGCAGCGGCGGCAGCCCCGCGACCCCCAGCGCGCAAGCGATGAAGGCAAGTCCGAGGACCGCCATCGTGGCCGGGATCGCGAGACCGACTTCGTCCCCTTCCTCCACTTCGTCCTCGTCGCCGAATGCCTCGATCGTCACGGCGAGCATGTCAGCGCCGGCCTCCCTGCCGCGTTCCACAAGCTCGATCAGAAGGAAGAGAGCGCCGATGACCAGGGTCGAGTTGACCAGATAGAACAGCGCTCCGCTCGTGATCCCGACCCGATCCATGCCGATAGCGGCGAGCAAGGTGCCGGATGAAACGAGCACGCAATAGGATGCCAACCGCGCGGTGTCCTGCGCGGCCAGCATCCCGATCGCGCCGAACGCGACGGTCGCCATTCCGCCGATCAGCAACCAATCGCCGCCGAGCCCCGCGGATGCGCCCGCTTCGGCGCCGAACAGGAGCAGCCACAGGCGCAGCACGGCGTAAATTCCCATCTTGGTCATGATCGCGAAGAGGGCTGCGACCGGCGCGCTCGCGGCCGTGTAGGTCCGCGGCAGCCAGAAACCCAACGGCCAGATGCCCGCCTTGACCAGGAACGCCACGCCCAGTATGGCGGCGCCGGCTTCCAGCAACATGCGGTTCTCGGGCGCAATGGCCGGAATGCGGGTGGCGAGGTCCGCCATGTTGAGCGTGCCGGTCACGCCATAGATCAGGCTGACGCCGATCAGGAACAGCATCGATGCGGCGAGGTTGATCGCGATGTAGTGCAGCCCGGCCTTGACGCGCGCGATGTTCGAGCCGTGCAGCACCAGCCCGTAGGATGCGGCCAGCAGCAGCTCGAAAAAGACGAACAGATTGAAGAGATCGCCGGTCAGGAACGCGCCGTTGAGGCCCATCAGCAGAAACTGGAAGAGCGAATGATAGTAGGCGCCTGCCCGATGCCACCGCGCGAGCGAGAAGAGCAGAGCGGCCAATGCCAGAACGCTCGTAAGCACCAGCATGAGCGCCGACAGGCGATCGACGACCATCACGATGCCGAACGGCGCCGGCCAGTCGCCGAGCGGATAAACGCCGACCCGGGCGGTCGCTCCGGCGATCGGCGAACCGTCGGCCATGCGCATCAAGGCGATCGCGATGCCGACCAGCGCCAAGGTCGACGCAAGGTTGATCGTCGCCTTCAAGACGCGGCGCCGCTCGTCCAGCAAGAGCATCACCGCCGCCGCGGCCAGCGGCAGGAGCACGGGCGCGATCATCAGGTGATCGAGGGTGCGGCTCACGATTCCCGCTCCCGGCCGTCGACGTGGTCGGTGCCGGTCAAGCCGCGCGACGCCAGCACGACCACCAGGAACAGCGCCGTCGTCGCGAAACCGATCACGATCGCCGTCAGCACCAGCGCCTGCGGCAGCGGATCCGCATATTGCGCGGCATCGCCGGCGGTGCGGGCGTGCAGGATGGGCGGCGCACCGCTCCGCAGGCCCCCCATGGAGAAGATGAAGAGATTGACGGCATAGGCGATCAGCGACAGGCCGACGATCACCTGGAACGTGCGCGGCCGCAGCAGCAGCCACACGCCGGAACCGGCGAGCACGCCAATGCCCAGGGCGAGGATCGCTTCCATCATTGCTTTGCGAGCGCCTGTGCTGCCGGCTCGGGCGCGCGCAGGAGGGCGGCC
>CAZMUZ010000020.1:0-45933 GCA_964569315.1 uncultured Rhodospirillaceae bacterium
GAAATCGAGCAGCGCCCAGGGCGCATGCTCGCGGCTCGAGCCGCAGCCGAAATTCTCGCCGGCCACCAGCAGCTCGGCCTTGCGATAGGCGGGACGGTTCAGCACGAACTCCGGCTTCTCGCTGCCGTCGGGGTTGTAGCGAAGCTCGTCGAACAGGTTCTTGCCGAGACCGGTCCGCTTGATGGTCTTCAGGAACTGCTTCGGGATGATCATGTCGGTGTCGACGTTGATCATCGGCAGCGGCGCCG
Source organism: uncultured Rhodospirillaceae bacterium (assembly GCA_964569315.1). Classification (GTDB taxonomy): domain Bacteria; phylum Pseudomonadota; class Alphaproteobacteria; order Dongiales; family Dongiaceae; genus CADEFF01. Next base: position 249 of record CAZMUZ010000020.1, read on the forward strand.
CGACGCCGCGGAGCTTGGTGAATTTCTGCATGGGAACCGTCCGGATTCCGCAAATCCGGCCGGGCAGCCGCGCCCGGCCAAGGGCCCGAGGATATAGCCTCAGGGCCGCGAAATTACCAGGGTTTTGGCCAGGATGTCGTGGAGCGCCTGCTTCCGCCGGGTGAAGCCTGCCATGAAGAATCCGACGAGCAGGGTGAGCCAGGAGAGGAACTTCCCGAAATAGCGCCCGCTCGCCCGGCCGAAGCCGATCCGCTCCCCGGCGAGGTCGGTGACCGCAAGCGAGAGCGCCATCTTGCCCAAGGTCGCCTGCCGCGCCGAGCTCTCCATCGCGGCATAATAGAGCCAGCCCAGCAGGATCACGAGGAGCGTGCCGAGCGTGTTGTACTGGAACGCGAAGAAGATCCCGAGCGCGCTCTCGGGCGCGTCCAGGTCGATCGCCTCATGCACCGGCAGAACGGTGCCGATGGCGAGCATCGCGAGGTTGATCACGATCGCATCGATGAACAGCGCACCGACGCGGCGCCAGAATCCCGCGTAACGCGGGTTTCCGTCCGGCATAGGCAGGTCGCCTCCCGGCCATGGTAACGACGGAACCGAGGATAGGGCGATCGCCCGATTTTGGGCACCCGGATTCTCTCGCAGCGGTCAGGTCGCGGCGCGCCACGCTCATCCGGAGAAGACACGCATGCGAACCATGCATGGGCGAATTCCATGCGGGGCGCTCGCGACCGATGGCGATTCGTCGTCCGCGATCCGCGGCGCCCGCCAGGAACGGCGAACGCGAAAGCCGGGCGCAAGCCGGCCGCCTCGCACCGAACGCGAAATTGGGGATTCGATCGGAGGAACTCGGGCGCGCGCCGCCGGCGCCGCTAGACCAGCGCACGGATGTCGGTGAGCCGGCCGGTAATCGCCGCCGCCGCCGCCATGGCGGGGCTCACCAGATGGGTGCGGCCGCCGCGGCCCTGCCGGCCCTCGAAATTGCGGTTCGAGGTCGAGGCGCAGCGCTCGCCCGGCTCGAGGCGATCCGGATTCATGGCGAGGCACATCGAGCAGCCCGGCTCGCGCCATTCGAACCCCGCCTCGCGCAGCACGCGGTCGAGCCCCTCGGATTCCGCCTGCTCCTTCACGAGGCCGGAGCCCGGCACGACCATCGCATTCACATGCGCGGCGACCTTGCGGCCGGCCGCCACTTTCGCGACCTCGCGCAGATCCTCGATGCGGCCGTTGGTGCAGGAGCCGATGAAGACGCGGTCGATCTTCACCTGGTCGAGCGGCGTGCCCGGCGTCAGGCCCATATAGTCGAGCGAGCGCTGCATCGCCTGGCGTTTCGCCTCGTCGGCGATCGCGGCCGGATCCGGCACCCGGCCGGTGATCGGCAGCACGTCCTGCGGCGAGGTGCCCCAGGTCACCTGCGGTGCGATCTCGGAGGCCTGCAGCACGACCTCGCGGTCGTATTTCGCGCCCGCGTCGCTGGGCAGCGTGCGCCAATAGGCGACAGCCTGCTCCCAGGCGCCGCCCTTCGGCGCCATCGGCCGGCCCTTCACATAGTCGAAGGTCTTGTCGTCGGGCGCGATGAGGCCGGCGCGGGCCCCCGCCTCGATCGACATGTTGCAGACGGTCATGCGGCCTTCCATGGAAAGGTCGCGGATCGCCGGGCCCGCATATTCGATCACATGGCCGGTGCCGCCGGCGGTACCGATCCTGCCGATGATGGCGAGGATCAGGTCCTTGGCCGTGATGCCGACCGGGAGCGCGCCCTCGACCGTGATGCGCATGTTCTTCGAGGGCTGCATGATGAGCGTCTGGGTCGCCAGCACATGCTCGACCTCGGAGGTGCCGATGCCGAAGGCGAGCGCGCCGAAGGCGCCGTGCGTCGAGGTATGGCTGTCGCCGCAGACGATGGTCATGCCGGGCTGGGTCAGCCCCTGCTCCGGCCCGATGATATGGACGATGCCCTGGCGGATGTCGTCCATCGAGAAATAGGGGATCCCGAACTCCGCGCAATTCTTTTCCAGCGTCTCGATCTGGATGCGCGATTCCGCTTCCTTGATGCCCTCGGAGCGATCGGTCGTCGGCACGTTGTGGTCCGCGACCGCGAGCGACGCCTCCGGCCGGCGCACCTTGCGGCCGGTCATGCGCAGCCCCTCGAAGGCCTGCGGGCTCGTCACCTCATGCACCAGATGGCGGTCGATATAGACGAGGCAGGTGCCGTCCTCCTGGCGATGCACCAGGTGGCTTTGCCAGATCTTGTCGAAGAGGGTGCGCGGCGTCGTCATGGTCCTTCGTCGATCGGGCCGCAATCGGCGGCCGCTTGATTTTGCCTCATCCTGAGCCTGTCGAAGGATGCGGTGCGGCTCGATTTCCGGTCGGCCTCATGCTTCGACAGGCTCAGCATGAGGATCCCGTTTGTCCTTCATCTCGAGCTTCTCAACGGATGAAGTATGCCCGAATTCCTCCCGATCAAGCCTCGTGCTTCGACAAGCTCAGCATGAGGCTTGAAAGCGAGCGCGCCTCAGCCCTCGGCGCTTTCGGCGGGAGCCTCCTCGCGGGTGGCGAGCTCGGCGATGCGGGCCGCCTTGCCCCGGCGTCCGCGGAGATAATAGAGCTTCGCGCGCCGCACGTCGCCGCGCCGCACCAGCTCCACCGAGGCGAGCCGGGGGCTATAGAGCGGGAACACGCGCTCGACCCCTTCGCCGTAGGAGATCTTTCGCACGGTGAAGGAGGAATTGAGGCCGGCGTTCTTGCGCGCGATGCAGACGCCCTCGAAGGCCTGCACGCGCTCGCGCTGCCCTTCGACCACCTTCACATTCACAATGACCGTGTCGCCCGGCTTGAAGTCCGGCAGTTTCGCGGCCTTGGCCAGCTTCTGCAGCTCGCCCTTCTCGATTTCCTGAATCGTCGTCATCGCTTGGCTTCCTTCTTCTTCATACTTTCGCTCCGGGCGACATGGGCCGCCCAGAGATCCGGGCGGCGGGCCCGGGTGATGGCTTCGGAACGCTCGCGCCGCCAGGCGCGGATCTTCTCGTGATGGCCGGAGAGCAGCACCTCCGGCACGCTGCGCCCCTGCCATTCGGCGGGGCGGGTGTAATGCGGATATTCGAGGAGCCCGGCCGCGAAGCTCTCCTCGTCGAGCCCTTCGGGCGCGCCCATCACGCCGGGCAGCAGCCGCACCACGGCGTCGATCAGCGCGATCGCCGCGGGCTCGCCGCCGGAGAGGACGAAATCGCCGAGGCTCACCTCTTCGACGGCACGCGCCTCGAGCACGCGCTCGTCGATGCCTTCATAGCGCCCGCAGAGCAGGGTGACGCCCGGTCGGGCGGCGAGCTCGGCCGCGAGCGCCTGATCGAACACCCGGCCGCGCGGCGAGAGATAGATCGCGGGCTTGCCGGCGATCGCCGTCGCCTCGAGCGCGGCGTCGATCACGTCGGGCCGCATCACCATGCCGGGTCCGCCGCCGAAGGGCGCATCATCGACCGAGGCATGGCGGCCTGGCGCGAAATCGCGGATGTCGATCGCGTCCAGCCGCCAGCGCCCGGCTTCGAGCGCCTTGCCGGCGAGCGACTGGCCGAGCGGCCCCGGGAACATCTCCGGGAAGAGCGTCAGCACCCGGCAGCGCCAGCCCGCACCGGAATCCTCGCGCAGCGCATCCTTCGCCAGACCCGGATCGGTGACGGCGGGGCTCATGGCTCCACCTCCGCCGGCGGTGCTGCGACCAGCCGGCCGCCATCGAGATCCACCACCGGCACCGCGCTCCGGGTGAAAGGCAGCAGCAGGCTCTCGCCCGTCTCGCCCGTCACTTCCAGCACGTCGCCGGCGCCGTAATTGAGCACGGCCCTCACCTTGCCGAGCCGCCGCCCGTCCGCGGTCTCCACCCCGAGCCCCACCAGATCGGCATGGTAGAACTCGTTCTCCGGCGCCAGCGCCGGCAGGGCGGATCGGGCCACATAGAGCCGCGTGCCCTTCATGGCCTCGGCCGCGTTGCGGTCGGTCACGCCGTCGATGCGCGCCAGCACGCCGCCCTTCGCCGTGCCGACCACGGCGACCTCGTAGCGCCGCTCGCCGGTCTCGTCGGTGAGCGGCCCATAGGCGGTGATCTGCGCCGGCTTTTCGGTGAAGCATTTGAGCTTCACCAGGCCGCGCACGCCATGGGCGCCGGCGACGGCGCCGACCAGCACGCGATCGGGGAGGGTGGGACGCAAGGCGCTTCCGCTCTCTGGCTCAGGCCTGCGGCGCGTCGCCGCCGGCCTCGGCCGGCTTCGCCGCCGCCTCGGCAACCGCCTTGGCGCGCTCTTGCGCCTTCGCCTTCGGCAGATGCTGCTGGGACTGCTCGCGACGGCCGGGTTTCGCCATCAGCCCGGCATCGGCGAGGAAGAGCGCCACCCGATCGGACGGCGTCGCGCCCATCTTCAGCCAATGCTCGATGCGCTCCTTCTTAAGCACGATGCGGTTCGCGTCGTCGCGCTGCAGCAGCGGGTTGTAGGTGCCGACCTTCTCGAGGAAGCGGCCGTCGCGCGCCATGCGCGATTCGGCGATGACGATGCTGTAGAAGGGCCGCTTCTTCGCGCCGCCGCGGCTCATGCGGATCTTGAGGGACATGCGGGTTCTTGCTCCTGGTTTCTTCGAGGGATCACTTGGGAAGGTGGCAGACGGCTTCGATATGGTTGCCGTCCGGATCGATGACGAAAGCGCCGTAGTAATTCGGGTGATACTGGGTGCGCAGCCCCGGCTCGCCGTTGTCCTTGGCGCCGGCCGCGAGCGCGGCCTCGTAGAAGGCGCGGACCCGGGCGCGGTTGGCTGCGACGAACGCGATATGCGAGCCCGGCGCGCCGCGCACGGTGCCCTTCTCCGGCTCCGACAGCCAGAAGCGCGGCTCGCGGGCCGAGCGGCCGTAGCCGGCGCCGCCCTCGATATCCCAGACGCGCTTGTAGCCGAGCGGTTTCAGGGCCGCGTCGTAGAAGGCCTGCGCCTTCTTCAGGTTCTTCACGCCGAGCGAGACATGGTCGAGCATCGCTGTTTCCCCTTCAACGTCGCGGCAGCAGGCCGCCGATGCCGTGTCGCATCAGCCCCTTCTGCCCGAGCTTTCCCATCTGCTTCATCATGCGCGCCATCTCCTGATGCTGCTTCAGGAGCCGGTTGATCTCCTGCACCGTGGTGCCGGAGCCGGCGGCGATACGCTGCTTGCGCGAGGCCTTGATGATGTCCGGCCGACGGCGCTCGGCGCGCGTCATCGAGGAGAGGATCGCGCGCTGGCGCCTGATCTGCTTGTCGTCGATCCGCGCATCCTTCATCTGCTGCTTGATCTTGCCGATCCCGGGCAGCATCGAGACGATGTCGTTGAGCCCGCCCATCTTCTCGAGCTTGCCGAGCTGGTCGGCGAGATCGTCGAGGTCGAACAGGCCCTTCTGCGCCTTGCGCGCGATGCGCTCGGCCTCTTCCTGCTCGATCTGCTCGGCGGCCTTCTCGACGAGGCTGACCACGTCGCCCATGCCGAGGATGCGGCCGGCGATGCGATCGGGATGGAAATCCTCGAGCGCGTCGAGCTTCTCGCCGACGCCGATGAGCTTGATCGGCTGGCCGGTGACGGCGCGCATCGAGAGCGCGGCACCGCCGCGCGCATCGCCGTCGACGCGGGTGAGGACGATGCCGGTGACGCCGATCCGCTCGTGAAAGGCCTGCGCGACATTGACCGCGTCCTGGCCGGTCATGGCGTCGGCCACGAGCAGGGTCTCGACCGGCTTGGTCGCGGTCTTCACCGCGGCCACCTCCTCCATCAGCTCCTGGTCGATATGGAGCCGGCCGGCGCTGTCGAGCATGACGAGGTCGTAGCCTTCGAGCGCGGCCGTCTGCATCGCGCGCCTGGCGATCGCCAGCGGCGGCTCGCCCGGCACGATGTTGAGCGTCGGCACCTCGGCCTGGCGGCCGAGCGTCGCGAGCTGCTCCTGCGCGGCCGGACGGCGCGTATCGAGCGACGCCATGAGCACGCGCTTGCGTTCGCGGTTCACGAGGCGAAGCGCGATCTTGGCCGTGGAGGTGGTCTTGCCCGAGCCCTGCAGCCCGACGAGCAGGATCGCGGCCGGCGGGGGGGCCGCGAGATCGAGCGGGACCGCGCTGCCGCCGAGCGCCGCCGCGAGCTCGTCATGCACGATCTTCACGACCATCTGGCCGGGCGTGACGCTCTTCAGCACCGCCTCGCCGACCGCGGCCGGCTTCACCTTCGCGATGAAATCCTTGACCACCGGCAGCGCGACGTCGGCCTCGAGCAGCGCCACACGCACCTCGCGCAGCGCCTCGTCCACGTCGGCTTCGCTGAGCGCGCCGCGCCGGGTCAGGCGCTGGAAGGCATCGCCGAGCTTCTGACTGAGGTTCTCGAACATCGCTTGCAGCCGGTCTCGCCCTCGGTTTCCGCCCGAAATCCGAATGCCCAAGCGCCGTTCGCGCCCGTGCGCGAAACTCGCGGACGGGCGGGGCCCCTCGGGGCCGGGCAGTCGGGCCTTCAGGCTTAAGGCGGGCGGAGATTAGGCCCGGTTCAGGTCGGCGTCAACGATCCGAGGAGGCTGGAAAAGCCCTGTTTTCCCGCAAAACCGGCTTGAAGCCCGGCGCGGACTTGCCGAGAGTCGGGGCTGGATCGCCACGGCCGCCGTCAACCGCCCGGAAACCTCCCATGCCGAACGACAGCTACCTGAACGATATGGATCTTTCCAAGCTGTTCCGGCCCACGGCCGAGGCTCAGGGGCTGCCGGGGCTCTGCTATACCGACCCCGACTATCACCGGCTCGAGCAGAAACGGCTGTTTGCCGAGGGCTGGCCGGCGGTAGCGGTCGGGGCCGAGTTGCCGCGGCCGGGCGATTTGCTGCCGATTTCGGTCGCGGGGCAGCCGGTGCTGCTGGTGCGCGACCGCGAGGGCGCGGTGCGCGCTTTCCATAATGTCTGCAGCCATCGCGGCGTGGTGCTGGTGGAGCGCGCGGCGCGCGGCCAGCCGGTGGTGCGCTGCCCCTATCATAGCTGGGCCTACGGGCTCGACGGCCGGCTCCTGAAGACGCCCGACATCGGCGGCTCGGGCAAGCACACCATCCCGGGGCTCGATCCGGCGGCGCTCGGCCTGAAACCCGTGCGCTGCGGCCAGTGGGGCGACGTGATCTTCGTCAACCTCTCCGGCACCGCGCCCGAGCTCGCCGACTGGCTCGATCCGCTCGTCCGCCGCTGGCAGCATGTCGATCTCGGCCTGCTCCGCCATGCGGGCACGGCGGAGTTCGAGGTCGCAGCGGACTGGAAGATCGCGGTCGAGAACGCGGTCGAGTTCTATCACCTGCCCTGGGTGCATCCGGACCTCAACAGCTATTCCGGTGCGGACGTTCATTATTTCTGCAATGCGGGCGACCGGTTCGCCGGCACCGCCTCCGCCGGCTACCGGCCAGGCAAGCCCGCCGGCGAGACGCTCCCGCCCTTTCCGGACCTGACGCCCGAACTTTACTCGCAAGCGGAATATCCGATCATCTTCCCGAACCTCTGCTACGGGCTTATGGCCGATCACGTCTATGTTCATATCGTCCATCCCGAGGGCCCGGCGCGCCATCGCCAGAGCTTCCACCTCTATTTCGTCGGTGACGAGGCCATGGCTCCGCATCTCGATGCCGCACGGCGTGAGACGGTCGAACGCTGGCGCGCCATCAATTCGGAGGATGCCGGGATCGTCGAAAGCCTGCAGCTCGGCCGCTCTTCCGAAGCCTATGGCGGCGGGCGATTCTCGCCGGCGCAAGACTACGTCTCGCACTTCTTCATGCGCTCGATCGCCCGGCATCTCGGTGCTGTGCCACCGCCTGGCACGCCGAGCTTCGACGGCAGCGAAGAGAAAGCGGCGCCGGTTCGCTACAGCGCCTAGATGCGCCCGCGGACTTCTGGTTGGGGCTTGCTCGGTCCCGGCGAGAAGCTCTCGATAGTTCGGGGTCTGCGCGCAGAGCCTATTGTCGATGCCAGCCGAGGCCCGTTACCGACACGTTGTCGGGAGTGAGAAACCCGCTTGAACCCCGGACCGGACTTGTCGAGAGTCGGGGCCGATCGGCCCATTGTCGCCGTCAACCGCCCGGAAACCTCCCATGCCGAACGACAGCTACCTGAACGATATGGATCTTTCCAAGCTGTTCCGGCCCACGGCCGAGGCTCAGGGGCTGCCGGGGCTCTGCTATACCGACCCCGACTATCACCGGCTCGAGCAGAAACGGCTGTTTGCCGAGGGCTGGCCGGCGGTAGCGGTCGGGGCCGAGTTGCCGCGGCCGGGCGATTTGCTGCCGATTTCGGTCGCGGGGCAGCCGGTGCTGCTGGTGCGCGACCGCGAGGGCGCGGTGCGCGCTTTCCATAATGTCTGCAGCCATCGCGGCGTGGTGCTGGTGGAGCGCGCGGCGCGCGGCCAGCCGGTGGTGCGCTGCCCCTATCATAGCTGGGCCTACGGGCTCGACGGCCGGCTCCTGAAGACGCCCGACATCGGCGGCTCGGGCAAGCACACCATCCCGGGGCTCGATCCGGCGGCGCTCGGCCTGAAACCCGTGCGCTGCGGCCAGTGGGGCGACGTGATCTTCGTCAACCTCTCCGGCACCGCGCCCGAGCTCGCCGACTGGCTCGATCCGCTCGTCCGCCGCTGGCAGCATGTCGATCTCGGCCTGCTCCGCCATGCGGGCACGGCGGAGTTCGAGGTCGCAGCGGACTGGAAGATCGCGGTCGAGAACGCGGTCGAGTTCTATCACCTGCCCTGGGTGCATCCGGACCTCAACAGCTATTCCGGCGCGGACGTGCATTATTTCTGCAATGCGGGCGATCGCTTCGCCGGCACCGCCTCCGCCGCCTACCGGCCGGGACGGCCGGCGGGCGAGATCCTGCCGCCCTTCCCGGACCTGACGCCCGAGCTCTTCGCGCGCGCCGAATATCCGATCGTCTTCCCCAACATGCATTTCGGGCTGATGGCGGATCACGCCTTCGCCCATATCCTCTATCCCGCGGGGCCGGGAAGGCATCGCCAGCGCTTCCATCTCTATGTGATCGGCGATGCGGCGATGGATCCGCGGCTCGCGGCCGCCCGGGCGGAAACCCTCGAGCGCTGGCGGGCGATCAATGCCGAGGATATCGGCATCGTCGAGAGCCTGCAGCTCGGCCGCGCCTCCGAGGCCTATGGCGGCGGCCGCTTCTCGCCGGCGCAGGACTATGTCTCGCATTTCTTCATGCGCTCGATCGCCCGGCATCTGGGATATCAGCCACCCGCCGGCGCGCCGAGCTTCAGCGGCGCCGAGGAGCGCACGGCCCCCATCCGCTACAGCGCGTGACAGGCCGAGCACGGCCCGCCGAGTTTCGCCCGCAATGATTTCGGGCCTCGCGATCGCGACCGGCGCGGACGCCAAATATTTCCCGTTGCTCGAGCGCTGCGTGGCGTCGGTTCGCGCCAAGGCGCCGGCCGATCTGCCGCTCTATGTGTTCGATGTCGGGCTCGAGCCGGCCCAGCGCCGCGCGATGGAAGCGTTTGCGACGCGGGTGATCGAGCCCGGCTGGGATATCGAGTTTCCCGGCCGCGACGCGGTGCCGGGACATTTCCGGGCCCTCACCCTTCGCCCCTTCCTGCCGCGTCATCTTCCCGGGCATCGCGTCTATATGTGGCTCGACGCGGACGCCTTCCTGCAGGAAGGCGAGGTGCTGGCACTCTATGCGCGCGCCGCCGAGGGCGGGCGGATCGCGATCGTGCCGGAGCTCGATCGCAGCTATCGCAACCTGTTCCACGCCTATGACGAGTTCCAGGGGGTGATCCGCGAGAGCTATCGCGAGGCCTTCGATGCGGCGACGGCGGAGGAGCTGGTGCGGCTGCCGCTGCTCAATAGCGGCGTCTTCGCGCTCGAGGCCGAGGCACCGCATTGGCGCGCCTGGGCCGAGACCCTCGGCACCGCGCTTCACCGCACCCGCCATTCCCTGGTCGAGCAGGCGTCGCTCAACTACGTCGTCTACAAGCTCGGCCTGCCGGCGCATTTCCTGCCGGCGCGCTGCAACTGGATCTGCCACCACGCGGCGCCGCTCTGGGATGCCACGGCCAAGCTCTATACCGAGCCGCTGCTGCCCTACGCGCCGCTCGCCATCGTGCACCGGACGATGTGGACCAAGGATATGGCGCCGCCGGCCTGAGCCGGCCTTTTCCGGCCGCGCCCGACCGCGGGAGGGGCCGATGGGCGGTGGACTCCCTCGCCGTTCCGCGCCATATAACCGGCATGCGTCCCGCCCCCGTCACGCCGCTCGCCGCCGGCACCGCCGAGCTCGCCACGCCCTTCATCAAGATGCACGGGCTCGGCAACGATTTCGCGGTCATCGACCTGCGCCCCGGCAAGGGCGCCGCGCTCCCGGAGATCGGCAGCGCCGTCGCACGCGCCATCGCCGACCGGCGCACCGGCGTCGGCTGCGACCAGATCATTCTCATCGAACCGCCGAAGAGCGGGCTCGCCGACGCCTTCATGCGCATCCGCAACGCGGACGGCGGCGAGGTCGAGGCCTGCGGCAACGGCGCGCGCTGCGTGGCCGCACTGCTCATGGCGGAAACCGGCCGGCCGCATGTGGTGATCGAGACCGTCGTCGGGCTGCTCGACGCGGAAGCCGCGAGCGCCGGCCGCGTCGCCGTCGATATGGGCGAGGTCCGGCTCGACTGGCGCGAGATTCCGCTGGCGAAGGCGATGGACACGCTGCATCTCGATCTCGCGCTCGGGCCGCTTGCCGATCCCGTCGCGGTCAATGTCGGCAACCCGCATGTCGTCTTCTTCGTGCCGGATGCCGAGGCGGTGGATATCGCGAGGCTCGGCCCCGAGCTCGAGCGCCATGCGCTCTTTCCCGCGCGCGTCAATGTCGAGGTAGCGAGCCTCGTCGGGCCCGATCGTCTGCGCATGCGGGTCTGGGAGCGCGGCGTCGGCATCACGCGCGCCTGCGGCACCGGCGCCTGCGCGACGCTGGTCGCGGCCGCGCGCCGCAAGCTCGCGGGGCGGCGCGGAACCATCCTGCTTGATGGCGGCGAGCTCGAGATCGAATGGCTGGCGGACAATCACGTCCGGATGACGGGCCCCGCGAGTGTGAGCTTCACCGGCCGGCTCGATGCGAGCCTGCTCGCGGGCTGATCCCGCGCACCCGCCGATGACCGAGCCTCGCATCCTCACCTTCGGCTGCCGTCTCAACGCCTTCGAATCGGAGGTGATGCGCGGCCATGCGATCGCCGCGGGGCTGGCCGATGCGGTGCTGGTCAATAGCTGCGCCGTCACCGGCGAGGCCGAGCGCCAGACGCGACAGGCGATCCGCAAGGCGCGGCGGGAGCATCCCGATGCCCGCATCATCGTAACCGGCTGCGCGGCGCAGATCGACCCGGCCGGCTTCGCCGCCATGCCGGAAGTGGATCATGTGCTGGGCAATGCGGAGAAGCTGAAGCCCGAGAGCTTCCGGGCGCTCGCCTCGGGAACCGCCGCGCGCAGCGCCGTCGCCGACATCATGGCGGTGCGCCGGACGGCGGCGCATCCGATCCGGGGCTTCGCGGGCGACCGGGGCGCGGCACGGGCGCGCGCCTTCATCGAGGTGCAGCAGGGCTGCGACCATCGCTGCACCTTCTGCATCATTCCCTTCGGCCGCGGCCCGAGCCGCAGCCTGCCGGTCGGCGAGATCGCCCAGCAGGTGCGCGGCCTCGTCCAGGACGGCGTGCGGGAGATCGTGCTGACCGGCGTCGACCTCACGGCCTACGGCCAGGACCTTCCCGGCAGGCCCAGCCTCGGTCAGATGGCGCGGCGCCTACTGGCGCTGGTGCCGGAGCTGCCGCGGCTCCGGCTTTCCTCGATCGACCCGGCGGAAGCGGACGAGGATCTCTTCCGCCTGATCGGGAGCGAGCCGCGGCTCATGCCGCATCTCCATCTCTCGCTGCAGGCGGGCGACGACCTGATCCTGAAGCGCATGAAGCGGCGCCATTCGCGCGGCGACGCGATCGCCTTCTGCCGCCGTGCGCGCGACGCGCGGCCCGAGATCCTGTTCGGCGCCGACCTCATCGCCGGATTCCCGACCGAAAGCGAGGCGGCCTTCGCCAAAAGCCTGTCGCTGGTCGAGGAATGCGGCCTGAGCTTCCTCCACGTCTTCCCCTACTCCGCCCGCAAGGGCACGCCGGCCGCCCGCATGCCGCAAATGCCGATGGCCGTGCGGCGCGCGCGGGCAGCGCAGCTCCGCGCCGCGGGCGCCGCCGCCGCGACGCAGAGCTATTCGGCGCTTCTCGGCAAGACCCTCGCGGTGCTGGTCGAGCGGCGCGAGGGCGGGACCGCCTTCGGCCATAGCGAGCAATTCGCCCCGGTCCGGTTCGACGGGGCCGCGGCGCCGGGCGAGATCCTCGCCCTGCGTGCTCGTGCCGTCGATGCGGCCGGCCTCGTCGCCGAGCGGCATCGCTGATGGCCGATTCCGAGACGTCCCGGCCCGCCGCAGGCGGCTGGCTCGCGCGGCTGCGGCAGGGCCTCGCCAAGAGTTCCGCGAAGCTCTCCGACGGCATCACCGGCATCTTCACCAAGCGCAAGCTCGAGACGATCGAGCTCGAGGAGCTCGAGGAGCTGCTGATCGCGGCCGACCTCGGGCCTCGGGTCGCGGCACGGCTCGTCGACGGGCTCCGGCGCCGTCGCTTCGGCAAGGAAGTCTCGGCCGACGAGATCCGCGGCGCGCTCGCCGAGGAGATCGCCGCGATCCTGGCGCCGGTGGCGAAGCCGTTCGTCCCCGATGCGGCGCGCAAGCCGCATGTGGTGCTGGTCGTCGGCGTCAATGGCAGCGGCAAGACCACGACCATCGGCAAGCTCGCGCAGCATTTCGGTGCCGCCGGCAGGAAGGTCTGGCTCGCGGCCGGCGATACCTTTCGCGCCGCGGCGATCGAGCAGCTCGCGATCTGGGGCGAGCGCACCGGCGCGCCCGTCGTTTCCGGCGCGCAGGGCGCCGATGCCGCCGGCCTCGCCTACGAGGCGCTGGAGAAGGCGCGCGCGGCCGGCGCCGATCTCCTGCTCATCGACACCGCCGGCCGGCTGCATAACAAGGCCGACCTCATGGCCGAGCTCGGCAAGATCGCGCGCGTGCTGAAGAAGCTCGATCCCGACGCGCCGCACGACTGCCTGCTGGTGCTGGATGCCACCACGGGGCAGAACGCGGTCGCCCAGCTCGAGACCTTCAAGCAGATCGTGAACGTCACCGGGCTCGTCGTGACCAAGCTCGACGGCACGGCGCGCGGCGGCATCGTGGTGGCGCTCGCCGAGCGCTTCGGCCTTCCGGTCCATGCGATCGGCGTCGGCGAGACCGCCGAGGACCTGCGGCCTTTCACGGCGGAAAGTTTCGCGCAGTCCCTCGTCGGCGGCTGAGGAAGAATGCTCCATCGCCCGCGGTCGGGCGGCGCGTAGCGCCTCGTCGCGACCTGGCCCCGCAGCGCGAGGGCGCAGATGAAGTTCCGGTCGGGGGCCGGAATCCGGGGAAACCGGCCTAATCCTGTTCCCGCGCCCAGGAACCCACGACGCTGCCGCGCCACAGGCCCTTGTCTTCGGCTTCGGCGCGAACTTCCTCATCCACATAGGCCCGGGTCTGGTGCGCATCGGCGAGCGCCCAGCCCTGTTCGACCAGCCAGTCCTGGATATCGGCGCCGTCGACGCGGCAGAGCACGAGATTGTCGCCGTCGCTGGCGCGCCCCATCAGGCTGCAGGAGAGCGAGCGGTCGCCGATGAGGCTGGCCAGGGCCGCCGCCGCGGCCTTGCCGCAACCGTAGCGCTTGCCGTCCGCGAGGCAGAGCTGCTGCGTCTCCGGCGCGTCGATGCCGTAGAGCTGCACTTCCTGCCCCTGGATCACCAGCGTGTCGGCGTCGATGATCAAGGCGTCGCCGGCGACCTTCGGCGCCGCCGCGACGCAAAGGCCGGCCGCGGCGCAGAAGAAGAACCTGCGGACGCGCCGCCCGAGCGCGCTTCGCGCGACGGCCTGACCGAGCCTCGTCTGCAGCAGCGCCGAGGCAGCGAGCTGACCGAGCCTGGCGGAGCCGGAAGGAGCGCGCTCGACGCGCTGGATGATGTCGAGATCGGGGTTGCTGTTGCCTTCGACCAGCGCCGGCCCGTCGGACAGGATCGCGACGTCCCAGCCGATCACGAAGCGGTCGTTGAAGGCGCGGCCATGCGCGGCCTCGACGAGCGCGATGGTATCGCGCCAGCAGGGGAGATCGCGCCCGAAGATCCGGGCGCCGGTGTCGGGATGGCTCTCGAGCCAGCCGAGCGCGGCGATATGGCCGCGATTGCTCGCCCGGCCCAAGCGTCCGGTCCGGACATCCACCGCGGCGCCGATGCCGCCCCGATGCAGATTGTCGACCGTCCGGTTGCTGCCGCGCGCCATGCGGAGCGCCGCGTTGGTCGCCTCGAACCCGCCGCGGTCGTTGCGCGCCGTCACGATGCGAAGCGAACAGAGCGCGCCGTTGCTGAGATCGGCCATATCCGGATGATTGACCGCCCGCGGCTGCACGATGCGGGCCCGCGTCATCGACAGCCGCTGCAGCCGCGCGATGAGCGCGGGCTCCGCGAGCAGCTCGCCGGTCTCGCCGCGCCAGCGTCCTTCGCCGACGAAGTCCCAGCGCTCCGGACCCCGCCCGCCCTTGCCGGGGCTCGGCTTCACGAAGAGATCCTGCTTCGGGAGCGAGAGCGGCGCGCCCGCGGGGTGAACGAGCTTGCCGCCGTCAAAGGCGACCAGCACCGGCACGACGCTCAAGCCATGCTCGGCGCAATGAATCGAGAAGGCGAGCTTGTCCTTGAGCGGGCTCTTCGGGCGGCCGCGCAGCACGGACCAGACGCCGCCCTTGGTCTCGCTGCGGGTGAGATACTCGGTCGCACGCGGCGCCGCCCAATCCTCGTAAAGCTCGAAGATGTAGTATTCGAACGGCGCGATACCGTGGAGGAAGGCGCAGCGGAACTGGCCTGCGACCTGCGCCGCGATGCTCCGTCCGCTTCGCGCCCGCACGATCGCGCCGTTGAGGCGAGTGCAGCGGAACGTCCAGTAGCCGACATAGACCGGCCAGGCCGCCATGCCGGAGGCCTGCCGAAGCAGCAGACGCGGCTTCGGCTTGTGCCAGCGCATGGCACGATAGCAGCGGTGAATCAGCGTCCAGGGCGGCAACATGTCCGCCGCCGCTGCGAACGATCGCCCTGCAACCCGGTCTTCGCTCGACACGCCGTCACCCCGCACTTCCTGCGTTAAATCGCAGGGACTTACCCCAAGCCCATCCTGCCCATCGCGGCAATTCGCATCAAGCGTTCATGCGGCCGCAGGGCTCCCCGATCCTCGGAAACGGCATCGCGATGCCCTGAATTCGGCATTTCCGCCCATTGCCGACTCGGTCAGAATGCCGCCCATGGTTCGCCAGGACGACAAAAGCGAGGGGCCCGGCATGTTCGCCCGGCTTCGCCGCAGCCTGAAGCCCGGGGAGCGCGTCGGCGCCTCCGACGAGTTCGGCCCCTCGGACCCGCGCGGCGATCTCTGGGCCGATCGTCACAGCGTCGCCTTCGCCGAACGCTATCTGCGGCCCGCCGACGCGGTGCTCGATGTCGGCGCCAATGACGGCCGCTTCTCGCTCGCGGCGGCGCTCCTGGTCGGGATCGAGGGCCGCATCGACGCGGTCGAACCGAGCCCGACCATGCGCCGACGCCTGAGCGAGGCGGTGCGACGCACCCATGGCGCGCCGGTGCTGGTGCATGACCGGATGGCGGGCGAGCGCGCCCATCTCGCGCGCTTCGTGGACGGCACCGGAAAAGCGGGGCGGCGGCGACCGCCGCTGCCGGGTGAGCTCGGCGGCGGGGTGATCGGCGTCGAGAGCGTTCGGCTCGACGGCGCCTTCGGCCAGAACGGCTACAGCCTGATGCGGATGGACATCGCCGGCATGGAGGCGGCCGCCCTCGCCGGCGCCGAGGCGATGTTGCAAAACCGCAACCCGCCCGTCATTCTTCTCGCGCTCGACGCCGCGCTTCAGGACTTCGGCAGCTCGCCCGAAGCGGTTTCCGGATTTCTCGCCGAGCGCGGCTACGAGTGCATCCTTTATGACGCCGACCGGCACCGGCTCGAATATGTCGCGGACCCCTGGCGCACCCGCCGGCTCGTCCTCGCCGTGGCCGAGAGCGCGCGCAACCATCTCTCGCAGCGGCTCGCCGGCGCCGATCGCTCGACCGCGCAGAGCGCAAGCGCGTCGGGCTGAGCGTCTCCGCACCGGGTTTCCAGGCGTCGGTCTTCCGAAGCTCGACAGGGCCCGATGAGCTTCGGCCTCGCCCTCTCGCTCACGATGCTGGTCACGGCGGCGATGCATGCCGCCTGGAACCTCTTCGTCAAGGGCGACGTCGACCGGCTCTCGGCCCTGACGGCGATGATGGCGGGCGGCGGCATCCTGTTCGCGCCGGTGATCTTCTTCGTGCCGCCGCCGGATCCGGCGAGCTGGCCCTTCATCGCCTTCTCGATCGCCACCCATGTCGGCTATTACGTCTTCCTCCTCGCCGCCTATCGCCATGGCGATCTCAGCCTCGTCTATCCGATCGCGCGCGGCTGCGCGCCGCTGCTGGTTGCGGTCGGCGGCTTCTGGGTCGCGGGCGAGGCGCTCAATCTCTGGCAGAGCGCGGGCGTGGCGCTGCTCTCGGCCGGCATCGCGAGCCTCGCGCTCGAGCGCGGCTGGCCGCTCGGCAAGGACGGGCATCCCGCCCTCTTCGCCCTCATCACCGCCTGCTTCATCGCCGGCTACAGCCTCACCGACGGGCTCGGGGTGCGTCATTCCGGCAGCCCGCTCGGCTATATCGCCTGGCTCTTCCTGCTGGAAGCGATCCCGTTGCTGGGATTTTGCCTGCTGCTGCGCCGGCAGGCCTTCTTCACCTATATCCGCGCCCGCTGGCCGCGCGCGCTTGCCGGCGCCGTGCTGTCGAGCGGCGGCTATGGCATCGCGATCTGGGCGATGAGCGTCGCCACCATGGCCTCGATCGTCTCTCTGCGCGAGACCTCGGTGCTGTTCGGCGCCGCCTTCGGCGCGCTTTTCCTCGGCGAGCGGTTCGGCTGGCGCCGCATCCTCGCGGCGGTCGCGGTGGTCGGGGGCAATCTGCTGCTGCATCTGGCTTAACATCCGTCCGCCGCGGCTGTCGCAATGGTTGTGATTGGCATTCGATCTCCCGCGCGCTAGCTTGGCGCGGCCGCCAACGTGCGGGCGGCATCCATTCGTTCCGACAGTTCCGTCATCGGGGGCCCTCTTGAGTGCCAGCGCAGATCCGGCGACCGGTAGGCTCGCAATCTTCAAGCTTATCGGTGGAGGTATCGGGTCCTTGCGGGATTTCGAGAGCTGGTTGCGGCTCAGTATCGGACCGATCTCGCTGACGTTCCTGATCGATCGGATCTCCCTGCTCCTGTTTCCGGCGGAAGCGCAAAGCACACCGGGCATGCCGCAACAGTTCTCGTTCGGGATCGACGGATTGGCGGAGTTGCTGATCAGCTTGCTGGCGCTGGCACCCGTGATCTTGTTCTTGAACAGTTGGACCCGTCACCTATTGCTGGGGCCTGGCTATGACTCTGCCTTCGGCTTGCAGTGGGGACCGCGCGAGAACCGGTCCGCGGTGTTCTATGGATATTTCTTGCTGTTGCTGATCCCCGCTTTTGCGGTGGTGGCTCTTCCCGTGATTTTTTTATCGCCGGCCTCTGGCGGGAACGCCTTTGGGGAATGGGTCGTCGCCCTGCTGCTTCTGATCGGCCTACCGACGATCTTCATCTTGTCCCAGCGATTCATGCTGTTGTTTTCGGCGATCGCCGTCGACGAGCCGCTCTCGCTCCGCGAGGCCTATGGAGTTCGCGGCTGGGTCGGCCTGAAGCTGTTTGTTGCAACGACGCTGGCCGGGTGGGCAATGATGCTGCCGATGACGATCGTCGTTGCCATCCTCGGACCCGTTGTCCGGGATAAAGCACCGCACGCGACGGCCTTCCTCGCCATCGGCTATGCCTATCTTGTTGCTGCCGTATGGATTGCGATATATGCGTTCGCGTTCCGAAACCTGACCGGAAAGCCGGCGGCAGCCGCAATCGCCCCGACGACCTGACCCATGGCGCTCGAAACCAAGATCTGCGGCATCAATTCCGAGGCGGCGATGGATGCGGCCATCGCCGGCGGCGCGGCGCTGGTCGGGCTCGTCTTCTTTCCGCGCAGCCCGCGCAGCCTCAGTCTCGACCGGGCCGCGGCGCTGGCGGCCCGCGTGCCGGCCGGCGTCCGGCGCGTGGCGCTCGTGGTGGACGAACCGGACGAGCGGCTCGACGAGATCCTGCGCGCCGTGCCGCTCGACATGCTGCAGCTTCATGGCGCCGAGACGCCGGAGCGCGTTTCCGCCATCAGGGCGCGCTACGGCAAGCCGGTCATGAAGGCGATTCCGGTCGCGACGCGCGAGGATCTGGCGCTGGCCGAGCGCTATGTCGCGGTCGCCGACCGGCTCCTCTTCGACGCGAAGCCGCCGGCCGCCATGGCGGAGGCCCTACCGGGCGGCAACGCGCTCTCCTTCGACTGGGATCTCCTCGGCGGGCGCGGCTGGGCGAAACCCTGGATGCTGGCAGGCGGCCTCCATGCCGGGAATCTCGCCGCCGCAGTCGCGCGCAGCGGCGCGCGACGCATCGACGTCTCTTCAGGCGTCGAGGACCGCCCCGGCGCGAAGAGCCCGGCGAAGATCGAAGCGCTGCTGCGACTCGCCGCGACCCTCTGACGCCCCTCGTTCGCCCGCGATCCCGCCGGTCATTCCCAGTCGGGGAAATGGCCCTCGGCGGCGAGCGCCAGCAGCGCGCCTTCGAGCGCGACCATGGTGCCCGCTTTGTCGCCCTGCCAGAAGATCGGCGCGCCGACGAAGGCATCGACGAAGAACGGCACCGGCAGCCAGGCGCCCTTCGGCAGCACCTTGCCGATGCCGTGCAGGAAGACGGGCGTGACCGGTACGTCCGGCCGGCGCTTCATCAGATGCGCGACGCCGGTCTTGAAGGCGGCGGGATGCTCCGGCTCGCCGCGGGTGCCTTCGGGATAGAGGATGAGGATGTCGCCCGCATCGAGCGCCCTCTCGAGCGGCGCCAGCGGATCGCCGCCGCGCGCCGCACGATCGATCGGCAATATCCCGACGATCTCTCGCGCGAACCAGGCGAGGCCCGGCCGCGCGAGGAAATAATCGGCCGCCGCCACCGGCCGGAGGCGCGGCAGGAGGGCCTGCGGCAGCAGCGCCATCAG
Organism: uncultured Rhodospirillaceae bacterium; assembly: GCA_964569315.1. Classification (GTDB taxonomy): domain Bacteria; phylum Pseudomonadota; class Alphaproteobacteria; order Dongiales; family Dongiaceae; genus CADEFF01. The sequence goes on from CAZMUZ010000020.1 coordinate 19,504, forward strand.
CACGAAGGTGTCGAAATGGCTGTTGTGGTTGGCGACGATCACCGCCGGGCCGGCCGCCGGCAGCCGCTCGCGATGGCGCGCATTGACGCCGATCGCCAGCAGCATCACCGGTCGCACCACGAGTGCGAAGAAGAGCCAGCGCAGCAGGCGGGTGAAGGGGCCGGTCATCGTCAGAAGAAGAAGTAGCGCGTGAAATGGAAGAAGAGCGGCGCGGTGTAGGTGAGGCTGTCGAGCCGGTCGAGCACGCCGCCATGGCCGGGCAGGAGGGCGCCGCTGTCCTTGACGCCGAGATCGCGCTTGATGGCCGAGATGGTGATGTCGCCGACGAAGCCGGCGAGCCCGAGCAGGAACGAGATGCCGAGCGCCGCCTCCCAGCCGAAGGGCGTGAGGAACGGTGCCAGCGCCGCGCCGATCGCCATGGTGGTGGCGATGCCGCCGAGGAGCCCGGCCCAGCTCTTGTTGGGGCTGACGCGCGGGACGACCTTCGCGCGGCCGAGGCTCTTGCCCCAGACATACTGGGCGACGTCGTTGGCCTCGGTCAGGATCAGCAGATAGAGCAGCAGCCCCGCCCCGCCGCCCGCGGGATTGCCGGCGTCGGGCAGCACCAGCAGATAGGCGGCGTGGCTGAGCGAGAATACCGTCGCCATCAGCCCCCAATTGAGGGTGCCGAGCGCCTTGAGGAAGCCCCTGGTCTCGCCGCGCAGCAGCATCGGCACCGGCAGCAGCAGGAACATGTAGACCGGGATGAAGATGACGAACATCCCGTACCAGCCGGTCGCGACCCAGTAATACTGCACCGGGACCGCGAGATAGACCCAGAGCAGCACCTGCCGGTCGACACGCCGCGTCGGGATCAGCGACAGATACTCCTTGAGGGCGAGGAAGCTGACGATGCCGAGGAAGCAGAGCGCGGCGGTGCGGCTGAGAAGGATCGCGCCCGAAAAGAGCAGGATCATGACCCACCAGCTCCGGAGCCGCGCCGCGAGCTCCGGCGTGCCGAGCCGCGGCACGCGCCGGCCGAGCCCGAAGACGAGCAGGCTCGCAAGGATCAGCACCGCGAAGACGCCGGCGAGCGCCCAGACGAGATTGGGCGCGAGGTGGCTTGCGATCATGCGCCGCCTTCGCGAAGCGCCGCCGCGAGGCGTCGCCAGATCGTCGCAAGGCCGAGCGCCAGCGCCGCCATCAGCAGCGCATCGACGCCCCAGCCCGGCCGCGGAAAGATCGCGAGGATGAGCGCGAGCAATCCGATGAAGAAGGCGCGGTCGCTCTTGCCGAACGGCCCGTCATAGTGCCGCGTCCCGCCCACGCTCGGCCCCAGCAGGCCGGCGAACTCGACGAGCGCCGCGACGAAGGCGAGCAGCACGACGAGCGCCGCCGGCATGCCCGGCACCAGCGCCAGCGGAAGCAGCAGCGCCGCGTCGGCGACGACGTCGCCGAGCTCGTTCAGCAGGCGACCGAGCCGGCTCGCCTGCCCGTGTTCGCGGGCGAGCATGCCGTCGATCGCGTTGAGCGCCATGCGGAGGAAGAGGAGCGGCGGATAGAGCAGCAGCGGCCAGGGCGAGGCCGGCGCTTCGGCGACCAGGACACCGCCCAGGATCGACAGCAGCAGTGCCGCGACCGTCACCTGGTTGGCGGTGACGCCCGCCTGCGCGAGCCGCGCCGTCATCGGCCGGAGCCGCGCCTGGAAGCGCGGCTTCAGATCATAGAGCGTCGCCATCGATCCCCTTCGGGTCCGGCCATCCTGCACCGGAACCCAGCCCCTCCGCAGGTCTTAGTTTTGCCACAAAAAACGCCTCTCCTTCGCCCGGATTCAGGGCGGCGGGGTGTCCTCAGAATGCGGCGGAGGCGGGGGTGGGGGAAAAGCCGGGCGGCAGCCGCGGTGGCGATCATGCTCACATTGGCGAGCTGTGCCACGAGCGTTCCGCCGGCCCCCAGCCCGCCCGCCGCCTTCACCATCCCGATCTTCTATGCGACCAACCGCAACGATACCGGCGCGGCGACCCTGATCGAGCGGTTCGGCGCAGAGCCTTCGGCGCTCTCCTACGGGCGCGTCGAGATCGGCATTCCGGCCGATCACCGCATCGGCACGATCGAAACGACGTCTTCCTGGAACATCGTGGCGAGCGACGCGGACGAAAGCGATTTCGCGATCGGACCGGTGACCTCGCTCGCCCCCTCGGCGCTGCTCACCGCGCTCGATGCCGAGGTCGCGAAGACCGGCTATGCGCCGATCCTCGTTTTCATTCACGGCTTCAACAACGGGTTCGAAGGCACGCTGCGCCGCACCGCGCAGCTCGCCGCCGATCTCGACTGGCGCGGCGCGGTCCTGGCCTATGCCTGGCCTTCGCGCCAGGCCATGTTCCAGTTCGGCGCCGACCGCAGCAACGCCGAGGCGTCGGCAGCACCGCTCCGCATCTTCCTGCAGATGCTCGCCAACCGGCGCAGCGGCGGGCCAATCGATATCGTCGCGCACTCCATGGGAAGCCGCGTGCTGCTGCTGGCGCTGGCCGGCATGCCGCAGCCGCAGCGTCCCTTCGACGAGATCGTGCTGGCCGCGCCCGAGATCTCGCGGGAGGAATTCATGGCGCTGGCGCCGCGCACCATCGCGAGCGCAAGGCGCGTGACGCTCTACGCCTCGGACGGCGACCTGCCGCTCATGCTGGCGGCGCAGCTCTTCGGGACCCCCTCCGCGGGCGATGCGAACGGCGGACCGCTGCTGACGCCCGGCATCGACAGCATCGACGCCTCGGCCGTCAGCGGCGACATGCTGGGCCATTCCTACTACGGCGACAGCCGCGCGGTGCTCGCGGATCTGCATCAGCTCCTCAATAACGGCCTCGGCCCGGCGCAGCGCTTCGGGCTCCGGCCGCGCGACATCGGCGAAGGCCGCTATTGGGAGCTAAAGCCCTGAGCGGGCTCGCCTAATCCCCGCGAGCCCGCGCTTTTGACCTTTAGGGCCGCCTATGGTTCATTGCGCCCAGGACAGCCGCCCCCTCGCAACTCGGGAAATTTCGGCCTTGAGCAGCCTCAATACCTATCGCGCCGGCCCCGACGAGCACGGCCATTTCGGCATCCATGGCGGCCGCTTCGTCGCCGAGACGCTGATGCCGCTGATCCTCGCGGTGGAGAAGGCCTATGACGCGGCGAAGCGCGATCCGAGCTTCAAGGCCGAGCTCGACTACTACCTCGAGCACTATGTCGGCCGCCCGAGCCCGCTCTATTTCGCCGAGCGGCTGACCCGGGAGCTCGCCGGCGCGAAGATCTATTTCAAGCGCGACGAGCTCAACCATACGGGCGCGCACAAGATCAACAACTGCATGGGCCAGATCCTGCTGGCGAGACGGATGGGCAAGACGCGCATCATCGCGGAGACCGGCGCCGGCCAGCATGGCGTGGCGACGGCGACGGTCTGCGCGCTCTTCAACCTGCCCTGCACCGTCTATATGGGCGCCACCGACATCGAGCGGCAGAAGCCGAACGTGTTCCGCATGCGCCTCCTCGGCACCGAGGTGAAGCCGGTCCATAGCGGCACCGCGACCTTGAAGGACGCGATGAACGACGCGCTGCGCGACTGGGTCGCCAATGTCGAGAACACCTTCTACATCATCGGCACGGTGGCGGGGCCGCATCCCTACCCGGCGATGGTGCGCGACTTCCAGTCGGTGATCGGCGAGGAAGTGCGCGAGCAGCTCCACAAGGCCGAGGGCCGCCTGCCCGACAGCCTCGTCGCCGCGATCGGCGGCGGCTCGAACGCGATGGGCCTCTTCCACCCGTTCCTCGACGATGCTTCCGTCAAGATGTACGGGGTCGAGGCGGCGGGCGAAGGCATCGAGACCGGCAAGCATGCCGCCTCGCTCAATGGCGGCCGGCCGGGGGTGCTGCATGGCAACCGCACTTATCTGCTGCAGACCGACGACGGGCAAATCGTCGATGCGCATTCGATCTCGGCCGGTCTCGACTATCCCGGCATCGGTCCGGAACATGCCTGGCTCAACGATACCGGGCGGGTGAGCTACGTCTCCGCGACGGACCAGGAGGCGCTCGACGCCTTCCAGCTCTGCTCGCGTACCGAGGGCATCATCCCCGCGCTCGAGCCGGCCCACGCGCTTGCCCATGTGCGGCGGATCGCGCCCAAGCTGCCGAAGGATCATCTGCTGGTCATGAACATGTGCGGCCGCGGCGACAAGGACATCTTCACCGTGGCCGAGCATCTGGGGACCAAGCTGTGAGCGCCGCGACGCGGGGCCCCGATTCCGGCCGCATCGCAAAGCGCTTCGCCGCCCTGAAGGCGGCCGGGCGCGGCGGGCTCGTCACCTTCGTCACGGGCGGCGATCCCGACGCCGAAACCTCGCTCGCGATCCTCAAGGGATTGCCGAAGGCCGGCGCCGACCTCATCGAGATCGGCATGCCCTTCTCCGACCCGATGGCGGACGGACCGGCGATCCAGGCCTCGAGCCTCCGCGCCCTCAAGGCGGGGGCCACGCTCGCCGGGACGCTGGCGCTGGTCGAGGCGTTCCGCGCCGCCGACCGCGACACGCCGGTCGTGCTGATGGGCTACTACAACCCGATCTATTCCTTCGGCGTCGATCGCTTCCTCGGCGAGGCGAAGCGCGTCGGCGTCGACGGGCTCATCATCGTCGACCTTCCGCCGGAGGAGGACGGCGAGCTTTGCATCCCGGCGCTCGCGGCGGGCGTGAACTTCGTCCGCCTGGCCACGCCCACGACCGACGACCTGCGGCTCCCGGCCGTGCTCGGCAACAGCAGCGGCTTCGTCTATTACGTCTCGATCATGGGCATCACCGGCACCCGCTCCGCCGGCGCGCCCGAGGTGCGCAAGGCGGTCGAGCGGCTGAAGCGCCACACAGCACTCCCGGTCGCGGTCGGCTTCGGCATCCGCACCCCGGCCCAGGCGGCCGAGGTCGCGGCTGTGGCCGATGCGGCGGTGGTGGGCTCCGCCATCGTCGAGCGGATCGCCGGCGATCTCGACGAGAAGGGCCGCGCGAGGCCCGGCCTCGCCGAGCGGGTGCTCGCCTTCGTCGCGACGCTGGCCGACGGCGTGCGCGGCAAGGAAACGGTCGCGTCGTGAGCTGGCTTACCAATTTCGTCCGGCCGAAGCTGCAGGCGCTCGTCCGCAAGAACAACGTTCCGGACAATCTCTGGGAGAAATGCCCCGGCTGCGGGCAGATGATCTTCCACCGCGAGCTCGAGGCGAACCTCCGCGTCTGCACGCAATGCGGCCATCATCTGCGCCTCACCTGGCAGAAGCGCCTCGGCCTCCTCTTCGACGACGGCGCCTTCGTGCGCATCGAGCTCGCCCGGACCGAACCCGATCCGCTCAAGTTCCGCGACCGCAAGCGCTACGGCGACCGGCTCAAGGAATCTCAGGCCAAGACCGGCGAGCAGGACGCGATCGTCGTCGCCCACGGCACGATGGGCGGGCTCAAGACGGTGATCGCCGCCTTCAATTTCGACTTCATGGGCGGCTCGATGGGGGCCGCGGTCGGCGACGGGCTGATCGCCGCGGCGCGGCTCGCGGTCGCCGAGAAGGCGCCGCTCATCGTCATCCCCGCCTCGGGCGGCGCCCGCATGCAGGAGGGCATCATCTCCCTCATGCAGATGCCGCGCAGCATCATCGCGGTGGACGAGGTCAAGGAAGCGGGCCTGCCCTATATCGTGCTGCTGAGCGACCCGACCACGGGCGGCGTCAGCGCCTCCTTCGCCATGCTGGGCGACATCGCCGTGGCCGAGCCCGGCGCCGTGATCGGCTTCGCCGGGGCCCGGGTGATCGAGGAAACCATCCGCGAGAAGCTGCCGGAGGGGTTCCAGCGCTCCGAATATCTGCTGGAGCACGGCATGGTCGATCTGGTGGTGCCGCGGGCGGAGCTGCGGGAGACCCTGATCCGCATCATCCGGCTGCTGCGCCAGCCGCGCCTGGACGCGACCGGCCTCGTGCCCTACCAGGCGGTCTGAGCCGGCGACGGTCCTTGCCTCGGCGCAACGCCATGACACCCGACGCATCGATCGACCGGCGTCCGCAGCAGCCGAGGGCGAGCGCCGGCCGATGACGCACGCCGCGGGAAGCGACCTCGTTCTCGAGCGGCTGACCAGGCTGCATCCGAAGATCATCGATCTGACGCTCGATCGCGTCTGGCGCCTCCTTGCCAGCGTCGGCCATCCGGAGCGCCGGCTGCCGCCCATCGTCCATGTCGCCGGCACCAACGGCAAAGGGTCCGTGATCGCCTATCTCCGCGCCATGCTGGAGGCGGCGGGCCATCGCGTGCATGTCTATAGCTCGCCGCATCTGGTGCGGTTCCACGAGCGCATCCGCCTCGCCGGCGCGCTCATCGACGAGGTGGAGCTGCTGGCGCTGCTCGAGGAATGCGAGCGGGCGAACGGCGCCGAGCCCATCACCTTCTTCGAGATCACCACCGCCGCCGCCTTCCTCGCCTTCACGCGCCATCCGGCCGATATCCTGCTGCTGGAAGTGGGGCTTGGCGGGCGGCTCGACGCCACCAACGTGATCGAGCGGCCAACGCTCTCGGTGCTGACCCCGATCTCCTTCGACCATATGCAGTATCTCGGCGACAGCCTGGCGAAGATCGCCTTCGAGAAGGCCGGCATCATGAAGCCGGGCGTACCGGCCGTGGTCGGGCCGCAGGTTCCCGAGGCGGCCGCGGTGTTCGAGGCGCGCGCGGGCGAGCTCGGCCTGCCCTTGCATCGCGCCGGCCATGAATGGCGGGTGCGGCAGCAGGGCGACCGGCTGCTCTTTGCCGACGAAGACGGCGAGCGCGCCTTTCCGTTGCCGCGGCTGCTGGGCGCCCATCAGATCGAGAATGCCGGGATGGCGCTCGCCGCGGTGGGATTGCTGAAGCGGGGCGGCTTCCGTCTCGATGACCGGCACGCGGCGCGCGGGCTCGAGCGGGTGGAGTGGCCGGCGCGGCTGCAGCGCCTCCTGCGGGGCCCGCTGGTCGAGAGCCTGCCCGGTGGCTGGGAGCTTTGGCTCGATGGCGGGCATAATGCGGCGGCGGGCGAGATCCTCGCCGCGCAGGGGCGGCGCTGGCGGCAGGAGCGGCCCGACCTGCCGCTCCATCTCGTCTTCGGCATGCTCGACACCAAGCAGCCGGTCGATTTCCTGCGGCCGCTCGCCGATGTCGCGGCGGATGTGCGGGCCGTCGCCATCGGCGGCGGGCATCAGAGCCTGACGGCAGACGCGATGGTCGCAGCCGCGATCGCGGGCGGATTTGCGGACGCGCGCTCGGCGCCGAGCGTGGCGGCCGCGCTGCGGGACATCCTGGCGGGCGCCGACCGGCCCGGCCGCGTGCTGATCTGCGGCTCGCTCTATTTCGCGGGCGAGGTGCTGGCCGAAAACGGCTAATCGAGGCCGCCGGTCAGTTGGCCAGCCTCGCACTCTCCCGCCAATGCTTTGCGCATCGAGGAAGTTTTCAGCGATACCCGAAAAGCAGAACCCCGCCGAAGCGAGCGGGGTTCGATTGCAGGGGAGCTCGGAGGCGGCGCGGCCGGAACCGCGCCGGACGGCAGACGTCAGATCACCGATTCGACCCACTCCACGAGCTTGTTCTTCGGCAGCGCGCCGATCTTCGTCGCCGCCACCTGACCGTCCTTGAACAGCATCAGGGTCGGGATGCCGCGCACGCCATATTTCCGCGGCGTCGCCGGATTCTCGTCGATGTTCATCTTGGCGACCGTGACCTTGCCGGTCATCTGCTGCGCGATCTCTTCCAATGCGGGCGCGATCATCTTGCAAGGCCCGCACCACTCGGCCCAGAAATCCACCAGGACGGGTCCGGACGCCTTCAGCACGTCGGTGTCGAAGTTGGAGTCGGAAACCTTGGTCGTTGCCATCTGTCTACCTTGTGGCTGAAAGACCCTGCGGGCGCCGGGTCGGAAGATCGCGAATTCCGTCACGAAACTTAAGAAGCCGCCCCGGTAGCGTCAAGGCAGGTGCCGGCATAGCAGCTCCTCGGGCAACTCCATGAGGCTCGGAACTTCGGTCCAGAGCAGAAAGCAACGCACCGCACGGTTACGATAGATGTCGGCGAGCAGCGCGCGATAGGTCGCCATCTGCTTGAGATAGACGATCGGGACCTCGTCGAGTCGCGTCGCGGGCGGCCGGTTGGTCTTGTAGTCCACGATCCAGATCGCATCCTCCGCGATTACCAGCCGGTCGATCTGGCCCGCGACCGCGAAGCCCGTCCCGTCGGCCCGCGCAAGCCTGCCCGCGATCGGCTGCTCGGCGCGGCCGTTCGCCTGCCAGAGCGATGCGAAGGCGGGATCGGCGAGCAGTGCGGTCACGCGCGCCGCGATGTCCTTGCGTTCGCCGGCATCGAGATCGCGCGCCTGCGCGTCGAGGAAGCGCCGCGCGGCCGTTGCGCGCGCCGCGACCGGCAAGTCGGGCAAGGTCTGCAGCAGGCGGTGAATGAGCCGGCCGCGGCGATAGGCGCGCTCGCGATCTCCTGCGACGGGCGAGAGCGGCGCCGGCTCCTCTTCGGCCGGACGCGAGGGGGCGAGCGGCCGGTCGGTGCGCGCCGCCGGGGCCGGGCGCATCGCCCAGTCGGGTAGCTCGGGAAGCGCCGCCGCCGTCGGGCCCGCCTCGTGCGCGCGGTCGGGCGGCGCGCTCTGCGCCGACGTCAGGCGGCGCGCGACGCCGTTCCAGCCTGTCGTCTCGCCGAAGGCGAAGGCCTCGCCCTTGTCGCCGAGCGCGCCCTCAGCGAGCTCGTGCCAGTTCTGCTTCGGCGCGGCGCGCCTGCCGATCCAGCCGCCGACATAGAGCCGGTCCTCGGCCCGGGTCATGCCCACGTAAAGCAGCCGCCGATATTCGCGCTGCTCGGCCTCGCGCTTCTGCTGGAGCGCCGTGGCCGCGACCTCATCGGCATCGGCGCTGCGCGGGATCCAGAGCGGAAGCTGTTCGCCGCGACGCTCGATCCAGACGAGGCGCGGCGCCTTGCTCGAGATGCCGGTGGTGTCGGGCAGGATCACGATCGGCGCCTGAAGGCCCTTCGCGCCATGCACCGTCATGATGCGCACCTGGCCGCCCGATTCCTGGTCGAGATCGCGCTTGATCTCGACGCCGCCCGCCTCGAACCAGTGGAGAAAGCCTTGGAGCGTCGGCGGATGGCTGCCGCCGTGATCGAGTGCGAGACGGAGGAATTCGTCAATCGGGTCGGCCGCGTCATGGCCGAGCCGCGCGATCAGCCGGCGGCGCCCGCCGCGCCGCCCGAGCAGCTCTGCATAGAGCCGGTAGGGCGGCAGGAAATCGACGCGCGCCAGGAGATCGCCGAGCAGCGTCGCCGCGGCCGAGTAGGCCGGCGTCGCCGCCGCGCGCCGCCGGAGCTCCGACCAGAGCGAGCGCGAGCCGCGCGCATGGGCGAGATCGAAGAGCGCTTCCTCCGAAAGCCCGACCAGCGGGCTCTTCAGGACCGTCGCGAGGGTGAGATCGTCGTCCGGCAGCAGCAGGAAGCGGCCGAGCGCCACCAGATCCATCACCGCGATATGCTCGCCGAGCTTCAGGCGGTCGACGCCGGCGACCGGCACGTCGCGGCGCTTCAAGGATCGCGCGAGATGTTCGACGAAGGCGTTGCGTCGTCGCACCAGCACCAGCACATCGCCCGGCTCGACCGTGCGGTCGCGGGACGCGATGCGGTCTTGCCCGAGCATCGCTTCGATGCGGTCGGCGATCGCCTCGGCGAGGCGCGCCATCGGGTCGTCGGCGCCCTGCAGCGTGACCGGCGGATCCCAGGCCTCGGCCTCGGGCGCCTCCATCGCCGCGGCGAGCGGCCAGAGCTCTACGATGCCGGCCTGGCCTTCGCGGCTCGGACGATGGCGCACGACGGTGCCGGCCTCGGCCACGCCGTCGCGCGCGGCATCCTGCGCGAACACCGCATCGACCGCCTCCAGCACCGCTGCCACCGACCGGAAGGAGACGTCGAGCGGCACCGCCTCGAGGCTCCGCCCGATGCGCGACAGCCGCGCCGCGAAATGCGCGCGCATGCGGTGGAAAGCTTCGGGATCGGCGCCCTGGAAGCTGAAAATCGACTGCTTCGCGTCGCCGACGGCGAAGATCGTGCGCTGCTCCTCGCGGGCACCTTCACCGGCGAAGAATTCCTCGGCGAGCGCCGCCACGATCTCCCATTGCGCGGGCGCGGTGTCCTGCGCCTCGTCGATCAGGATATGGTCGATCCCGCCATCGAGCTTGTAGAGCACCCAGGGCGCGATACCCGGCCGGCGCAGCAGGTGCCGCGCATGCTCGATGAGATCGGCATAGTCGAGCCGCGCCCTTTGCCGCTTTGCCGCCGCATAGTCGGCGAGCACGGCGGCGGCGAGGCGGAGCAGCGCCTCGGTCGCCTGGGCGATGCCGGCGGCCTTCATGGCCTCGACGCATCGCAGGAGACGCTCGGCCTCCGCGCGCAGCACCGCGTCCGCGCCGGGCGATTTCTGCTCCGCCGCCTTGACGATCAGGGTCTTTCGGGTGCCGCCGTCCTTAGTCAGGAACTGCCGGCAATAGCCCGCGAAGCCGGAGAGCCGGGCAGCCCGGTCGCCGGCGAGCCAGGCGGCAATCGCGCCGGCGCAGGCCTGGTTCGCCGCCGACCCTTGTCGCAGCGCCGCGACCGCGAAGCGCAAGCCCAGCAACTCGAGCGCGGCATCCGACACCGCCTCCGCGCCGATCGTCTCGGGCGTGGCGCCCGCGGGAACGCGGAGCGCATCGCGGATGGCGGCGATGACGCGCTCGATTCCGCCCGCACCCTCGAAGAGCCGTTCGATGCGGTCGCGTTCGCGGGTGAGCAGATGCATGAGCGCATCGAAATCGCTTTCGCCGACCCGGGCGGTGACGACGGCGAGGGCCGACTTCAATGCCGGGTCGTCGCCGGCTTCCGCCCGCGCCAGCACGCGCTCGCGGAGATCGATCAGGAGCTCCGCCGAATCATGGTCCTCGAGCACGGCGAAATGCGGCGGCACGCCCGCCTCGATGGGGAAGCGCGCGAGGAGCGACTGGCAGAAGCTGTGGATCGTCATGATGCGCATGCCGCCCGGCGCGTCGAGCAGGGTCGCGAAGAGCCGCCGCGCGCGGGCGAGCAGCGCTTCGGTCACGGGCTCGTCGGCGAGCTCGCCGAGCGCCTTGCGCAACGCGCCCGTCTCCATGGCGGCCCAGGCCGCGAGACGATCGGCGACGCGGTTCGCCATTTCGGCGGCGGCCGCCTTCGTATAGGTCAGGCAGAGCAGCCGCGTCGGCGGCGTGCCGGCGAGCAGCAGCCGCAGCAACCGGTCGACCAGCACCTTGGTCTTGCCGCTGCCGGCCGAGGCATTGACCCAGACCGACCGGCGCGGATCGGCCGCGCGGCGCTGGGCATCGCGCGCGGCTTCTTCCGCGGCACCGGGCTTCGGACGGGGTGTCGTCATTCGGCGTCCCCCACCGCCGACCAGGCCTTCACCCGGGCGAGATGCGCATAGTCGCTGTAGCGCGGCGCCGCGTCGGCGCGGGGCGAGGGAAGATAGGGCGTCTCCGCCCGGTCGAAATGCCGGATGAGCTCGGTCAGCCCGGCGAGCGCGGCCGCGGCGATCGCTGCCGGTTCCTCTGCCACCGCCTCGATCTCGCCGGCGGGATCGCCGCCGGCGAGACGCCAATGGGCGAGCGCGGCGATCGCCGCCGGCTCGATCCCTTCGAAGCCGCCCGCGAGCAGCATCGCCGCCTCGAGCGGAAGCTGCGGGGCGAAGCCCTGAAGAATCTCGGATTTCTTCGGCAGAAGCCCCGTCTTGTAGTCGATCACCGCCAGCAGCCCGTCCCGCCGTCGATCGATCCGGTCGGCCTTGGCGGTCAGGGTGAAGGCGCCGCCCGGCGCCTCGATAACGAGTTGTCCCCGCCGTTCCGACCATGACCGCTCGATTTCGGCAAGCTCGGCCGTGCGCGCGGCGGTGAACCAGCGCGCGATGCGCTCGAAGCGCGGCCACCAGAAGGCGCGGATGGCCGGGCGGTCGAGCAGCTCGCCGAACGCCGCCTCGCCGATGGCGAGCAGGGCCGGCAGCGGGTCCTCCGGCAGCGTGGCCGGATAGCGTTCGATGAAGCGGTCGAGCGCGCGGTGGATGGCGTCGCCGCGCTGTGCCGCATCCGGCGGCTGGTCGAGCGGATCGAGCGCGCGCAGCTTCAGGATGTGGCGCGCATAGATCGCGTAGGGATCGCGCATCCAGGTGCCGATCTCGGTGACGGACAGCCGCCGCGGGCGGAGCGCCACGGGCGGGCGCGGCTCCGGCCGCCTTTCCGGATCGAGCGCCGCCGGCCGGTCGAGCGCGGCGGCCCAGGCGAGATAGGGGCGCCTGGCATCGAGCGTCGCGGGCGGAATCCCTTTCGCCTGGAGCAGCGCGTCGATGCGGGTCAGCCATCGCGCCGGCACGGCGGGGGCGCCGTCGGCCTTGGCGGCGCGCGTCATCACCGCGAGGGGCGCGGCCGCGGCGAGGGCGAAATCGAGCGCCGCGAGGCCGATCCTCCGCTCCGGCGAAGGCAGCCCGAACCTCTCCCGCATCGGCCGGCTCATCCAGGGATCGGCCGCCGGCTCGGGGGGCCAGCTCCCTTCGTTGAGGCCGCCCAGCACGATGAGGTCCGCCTGCTGCAGCCGGGCCTCGAGCAGGCCCCAGATGAAGAGCCGCGGATGACGCCCCTGACGCGGCCGCACCGCGGCGCGGCTCATCAGGGTCTCGAACAAGGCCGCATAGTCGCGGCCGGCGAGCGGACCCGCGACGCGGGCGGCGCCCGCCAGCTCCTCGATGAAACGCGCCGCCGCATCGCCGGCATCGCCGGCCCAGAGCCGCGCGCGGCCCGTCCGATCGTCGCTCGCAGCCAGCGTCTCGGCCAGCAGCGCGTGGGCGCGCACGAGCTCGGCGAGCGCAATCGGCCGGCGCGAGGCCACCAGCGCGAAGAAGGGCTGCATCGCACGGGCGAGCCGCGCGAACCAGGCGCGCGGCGGCACCGCGCGCGCATCGACCCGCCCGGCCGCCGCCAGCGCCGCCTCGAGGCCGGCTAGGCCGGGCGCCGGACGCGGCCCGCGCAAGGCGGCGCGCTCGAGCCGCCGCACCCGGGCGCGGAATCGCCCCGGCGAGGTGCCGCCGGCGACCAGCGGATGCTTCAGCAGGGCGAGCAGCGGCACCGGTGCGGCGTCGGCGACCGCAGCCGCGGCGACGAGGCGGAGCAGCGCGCCCGGCGGCGTCTCGGACAAGGGTTCGCCCGCCGAATCGTCGATCTCGATGTTCCAGCGCCCGAGCTCGGCCGTCACGCGCCGCGCGAGCCGGCGATCGGGCGTCACCAGAGCCGCGCGCCGGCCTTCGACCTCGATGGCTTCGCGCAGCAGCAGCGCGATGGCGAGCGCCTCTTCCTGCTCGTTCGCGCAATCGATGCGGCGCAGCCCGATGCGCTCCGCGCTGCCGCTTTCGATCCGATCGACGCCGATCAGGCCCGTCACCAGCCGCTGCCTTGCCGCCTCGCTCGGCTTCCGCGTCCAGCGGTCGGTGAGCGGCGCCGGCAGCAGGGCCTCGGCGAGAAAGGCGCTCCGCAGGGCAAGGGCCGGCGCCGGCTCGGCGCCGGGCCAGGGCAGCACCGCCTCGGGCGGGCAACCGAGCCGGTCGAGCAGGCGGATCGGGCCATGCTGCGGATGGCTCGGGTCCTGCCGGACGGCGAGCCAATATTCCGCATCGCCGCGATCGAGCCCGGCGAGCAGGATGCGACCCTGGGGAAGCGCGGCGACGGCGGCGATCAGCTCGGCGGTCGCCGGAATGCTGCCGGTCGATCCGGCGACGATCACCGGGTCCTGCGGCGGATCGCGGCGCCAGCGCGCGGCTTCCGCCTCGAGCAGCCGGTTCCGGCGCGCCGCGGGCCCGATGCCGCCCGCCTCGCGCTCGATGGCGGGCCAGCCTTCCGTCGCGATCTTGAGGAACTCGACGGTTTCGCCCCAATGCTGGGCGAGGTCCGCCGGCACCAGCTCGGCGAGCTTCGCGAAGGAGAGCCGCTCGGTTTCGACCTGGTCGATGAGCTGCGCGAGCGCACCGGCGAGCGAGGCGGCCTGCTCGGGCGGCATCGCCCGGCCGCGCGCCGCGGCGGCCCTCCCGACCAGCGCCGCCAGCAGAAGCTGCCGCTCGAGCGGCGCCAGCAGCGACGGCAAGTCCGCATCGCCGCTCTCGGGCTGGAGCTCGCCGCCGAGCAGCAGCTCCTCCTCGTCGATGTCGCCGAGCGGCACGAGCAGCGGCAGCAGCAGCGCGCGGCCGTCGCTTTCGCGTAAGAACGCTTCCTGGAGCGCGCGGCAGGCGCGGCGCGTCGGCAGGAGGATGCGATAGCGGGCGAGCGCCACCGGGTCGCCGCCGGTCTCCGTCAGCAGGCGCCGCGCCAGGCAATCGACGAAGGAGAGGCCCGCCGGAATGGTGAAGACCTTGCCGCGAGCGCTCGCTCCGGGCGCGGCGTCGACCATCGGCCCTATCCCGCGAAGCCAGTTTCGGCGAGCCGCGCCTCGACCTCGGCCAGGTGGCGCGGCGTGCTCACATGATACCAGTCGCCGTCATGGCGGATGCCGTAAAGCCGGCCCGCCTCGATGGCGCGGTCATAGAGCAGATTGAGCGAGAAGAACCCGTCCGGTGCGCCCGCGAAGAGACGCGGATGCAGGATCTGCAGGCCGGAAAAGAGGAAGGGCGCCACCTCCAGCTCCTTCCGGCGCCGGATGCGCCCGTCGGGACCGAGGATGAAATCGCCCGGCCCGTCATAGCCGACGGCGGTCACCGTCGGCTGCAGCAGCAGCACGCCGTCCATCTCCGCCTCGTCCCAGGCGCCGCCGAGACGATGGATCGCGTCCTCGCGGCCATTGAGCCAGAGGATCTTGGCGTTGACCGAGAGGAAGGGGTCGGGCCCCAGCAGCGGCAGCGCCTTCCGGATGCCGCCGCCGGTCTCGAGGATCTCCGGCTCGTGCGAGAACAGGATCTCGATGTCGCGCCGCGGCTTCAGGTGCTCGACGATCATCTCGGCGCGATAATGCGTGTTGACGACCGCGCGCTCGACGCCGGCCGCGACGAGCCGGTCGAGCACCCAATCGATGAGCGGCCGGCCGGCGACGCGCACCAGCGGCTTCGGCAGGCTGTCGGTGATCGGCCGGAGGCGGGTACCGAGCCCCGCTGCCAGCACCATGGCGGTCTTCGGTGGGGTCATGATCCTCTAACTTCGGGCACGCCGCGGGCGGCGGGCGGCAGATGACGGTCGAACCAGCGCGCGAGCGGCGCCAGCGCGGGGCGGGCGAGCGCCGTCTCGAGCTGCCGCCAGACGCGCGGCATATGGACGAGATAGGCGGGCTTGCCGTCGCGTTTCAGGAGCCGCGTGAAGGTGCCGAGGATGCGGGTGTGGCGCTCGGCGCCGAACACCGCATAGGCGTCGGCGAACGCCGCACGATCGAGCGACGGGAAGGCGGCGAGGAAACGGTCCTGGAGCGCGGCGGCGAGGCCGGGATCGATATCGCGTCGCGCATCCTGCAGCAGCGACATGAGGTCGAAGGGCAAGGGCCCCTGCATGGCATCCTGGAAATCGAGCAGCCCGCAGGCCGCGACCCCCGGCCGTTCCGGCAGCCAGAGCAGATTGTCGACATGGAAATCGAAATGGACGAAGCCGGCCGGCAGTCGCCGGCCTTTCGGCAGCACCTCCCGCCAGGCCTCGAGGAACGCCGCGCGCACCGGCTCCGGCGCGGCGGCGCCGCGCATGGCCGGCCAATACCAGTCGAGGAGAAGCGATACTTCGCGCAGGGCGCGCGCATCGTCGAGCGCCGGAAGCGAGGCGAGATCCGCCGGGGCAGAGCGCCGCTGCAGCGCGATCAGCAGATCGACCGCGCGCTCGTAGAGCATCGCCGGATCGACGCTCCGCGCGAGAAGCCGCGTATAGGTGTCGTCGCCGAGATCCTCCAGCAGCACCAGCCCCGCCTCCTCGTCGGCGGCGAAGATGCGCGGTGCGCTGAGATCCATGCCGGCGAGGAGCCGCGCCACGGCGAGGAAGGGCCGCACATTCTCTTGCGGCGGCGGCGCATCCATCAGCACCGCGCGGCGCGCGCCCTCGATCAGGCGGTCGTAGCGCCGGAAGGAGGCGTCGCCCGCGAGCAGCTTGCGCTCCGCGCGGTCCCAGCCGGTCCGCGCGAGGAAGCCGGCGATGGCCTGGTCGCGCGCCGTGCGTCCGCCGTCAGCCATCGAACCGCAATCCCCGGAGCCGCTCCGCCCATCTGCCGGCCGGGACGAGCGTCGCGAGCCGCGCGCCGGGATCGGCGGCGAATTCGAGCGCAATCGTCAGCCGCTCGGCAGGCAGCAGGCGCCCCAGCCGCTCCGGCCATTCGATCACGACGATCCCGTCCGCAACGGCTTCCTCGATGCCGAGCTCATAGGCTTCCTCCGGCGCCGCCAGCCGGTAGAGATCGAAATGCCAGAGCGTGCCTTTCGGCGTCTCGTAGCTCTGCACCAAGGTGAAGGTCGGCGACGGCACTTCCTCGCCGGCACCGGTGAGCGCGCCGATCAGGCTTCGCGCGAAGCTCGTCTTGCCGGCGCCGAGATCGCCCGAAAGCGCGATCACGTCGCCGCGTTCGAGCAGGGGCGCCAGCGCCGCCGCGAGCCGCGCCGTCGCCGCCTCGTCGGCCAGCGGCAGGCGGTCGTTCCCGGCACGCATCGCGGAGCGGATCATGGCCGGGTTGTAGCCATTGCCGGCCCCGGGTGGCAACCCTCGCCCCCGCGTCTGAGCGCGCCCGCGCGGATTCCGCATTGCCGATTCCGCATCGGCCGCGACTCGGCCTTGCGTCAGCGGGGCCTCGCCGCCATGTTACCGCGCCGGCGCGGGATCCGCCCGCAGGATCCGCTCGCGGAATCCGCCCGCGGAATCCGAAGGTCCGGCCGGTCACGAGCGGAGGGACGTTCCATGCCATCGAACCACGAAACGGATGTCGCCATCATCGGCGCCGGCCCGGTCGGACTCTTCGCGGTGTTCGAATGCGGCATGCTGAAGATGCGTTGCCACGTGCTGGATGCGCTCGACATGGCCGGCGGACAATGCGTGGCGCTCTACCCCGAGAAGCCGATCTACGACATCCCCGGCTATCCGCGCATCGAGGCGGCGGAGCTGGTGCGCCAGCTCGAGGCGCAGGCCGCCCCCTTCGCGCCCGTCTATCATTTCGGCCATCAGGTCGAGAAGGTCGAGCGGACCGGGAGCGGCTTCCGCGTGGAGACCGCGAACGGCACCGTCGTCGAGGCGAAGGCCGTCATCATCGCCGCCGGCGTCGGCGCCTTCGGACCGAACCGGCCGCCGCTCGAAGGCATCGAGGCCTATGAGGGCAAGAGCGTCCATTATCTCGTGAAGCGCCGCGAGGATTTCCGCGGGCGGCGTATCGTGATCGCCGGCGGCGGGGATTCCGCGCTCGACTGGGTGCTGTCGCTGGCGGAGCTGGCCGAGCATATCTACGTCATCCATCGCCGCCCGAAATTCCGCGCCGCGCCCGAAAGCGTGGCGCGCATGGAAGCGCTCGTGAAAACAGCCAAGGTCGAGCTGGTGATCCCCTATCAGCTTCACGGTCTCGAAGGCAGCGACGGTACGCTTTCCGCCGTCACCGTCGCGACGCTCGAAGGCCAGGTGCGGCGGCTGGAGGCGGATACGCTGCTGCCCTTCTTCGGTCTCGCCATGAATCTGGGGCCGATCGCCCGCTGGGGGCTCAATCTCGACAAGCACCATATCCTGGTCGATCCGGCGACCGCGCAGACGAGCGAGCCCGGCATCTTCGCGATCGGCGACATCGCGCACTATCCCGGCAAGCTGAAGCTCATCCTCTGCGGCTTCTCGGAGGCCGCGCTTGCCGCCCACGCGATTCATCCGCTGGTCCATCCGGGCCAGGCGCTGCATTTCGAATATTCGACGACGACGGGCGTGCCCGGCGCGGCCTGAGCCCGTCGCCGCACGGCCGCGAGGGCTACTCGGCGGCGGTCGCTTCCGGCGCTGCCTCGAACGGCAGGCGGCAGGTGACCTTGGTGCCCTGGCCGGTCTTGGATTGCAGCTCGACGCTGCCGCCATGGAGCTCGATCAGGCTCTTCACCAGCGCCAGCCCGAGACCGCCGGCGCCCTGGCGCTGGCCGCCGATGCGCGAGAACTTCTCGAACGCAACCGCCTGATCCTGCTCGGCGATGCCGACGCCGTTGTCGGCGACCGACATGACGAGCTGGTCCGCCTCGCGTCGCGCGCCGATGCGGATCGTGCCGCCGACGCCGGTATATTTGATCGAGTTGCTGATGAGATTGAATACCGCCTGCTTCAGACGGCGCTGGTCGCCGATCACGGTGCCGATGTCGGGCGGGCAATCGAGCTCGATGGTGAGGCCGCGATGGCGCGCACGCTCCGCCGTGAAGGCGAGGAGATCCTGGAGCAGCGAGGAGATCTCGACCGGCGCGCGCTCGAGCGCGAGATAGCCGGCCTCGATCGTCGCGATGTCGAGGATGTCGTTGATCAGGTTCAGGAGCTGCTGCGAGGCATCCATGATACCCTGGCTGTATTCGGCCTGCCGCTCGTTGAGCCGTCCGAAATATTGCTGATGCAGGATCTCCGAGAAGCCGATGATGGCGTTGAGCGGCGTGCGCAGCTCGTAGGAGACGTTTGCGAGGAACTCCGATTTGAGCCGGTCCGCTGTCTCGAGCGCGGCGTTGCGCTCGGCGAGCGCGCGCTGCACCCGCTCGCTGTCGCTGACGTCGAAATAGATCAGCAGGGTCGCCCCGTCCGGCAGCGGCACCACGGCGAACTCCAGCACCGAGCCGTCGATGCGCTCGAGCCGGCCGGTGTTGGTGGTGCGATCCTCGATCCAGCCGAGGACGCGCTCCTTGAACGCGGTCCAGTTTGCGACCGGATCGACATAGCTCCGCATGCGCTCCATCAGGATGGAGATATGGGGACCTTCCGCGAGCTCCTCGCTATCCAGCCCCCAGAGCTTCACATAGGCCGGGTTGAAGAGCTTGAGCCGCCCGTCCGCGCCGAAGACGGCGATGCCTTCATAGAGATTGTCGAGCGTCTCGCGCTGCACCGCGGTGAGCGTGTTGAAGGAACGCTCGAGCGCGAGGGTGTCGGTCACGTCCTCGTAGCTCACCACCACGCCGCCGAAGGGGTGCGGCGCCACGAGCTGCCGCGCCGTGCGTCCGTCCGGCAGATGCAGCAGGCTCTCGGCTGCCGAGATGGTCGACATGA
The DNA here is from genome assembly GCA_964569315.1 of uncultured Rhodospirillaceae bacterium. Taxonomy (GTDB): domain Bacteria; phylum Pseudomonadota; class Alphaproteobacteria; order Dongiales; family Dongiaceae; genus CADEFF01. Next base: position 38,732 of record CAZMUZ010000020.1, read on the forward strand.
GCTGTCGCTTCACCTCGCGCTTGTAGGCCGGGAAATCCGACTGCTCGGGAAGACTGCGCCGTTCGCGGAGAACCTCCATGAGCTCGTCCAGCGTCGGCTCGCCGCGCAGCGCCTCGGCCTCGAGCCCGAACAGCCGCCGATAGCCGTCATTGAAGAATTTGAGCCGCGTGTCGGGGCCGAGGATGATGATCCCCGTGCCGAGGCTCTCCAGCACCTCGGCATGGGCCTGGACATGCCGCGCCAGCTCGAACTGGGTCGATTCGAGGCTGGTCACGTCGAGGCCGAAGCCGGCCATGCCGCCGTCCGGCAGCGGCTGCTCGGTGAACTCGAACAGCCGACGGTCGCCCGCCAGCACGATCGGCCGGCTCTCGGACTGGGCGAGCCGGAGATCGCGGACCCGCCGCGCCAGATCGTTGCCGCCGGCGATCTCCAGATTCTTCGCCAGCACCTGCGGACGGTCCGCCTCGACGGCCCGCGCATAGGCCTGGTTCACGAATTCGAGCCCGAGCCCGGTGTCGCGGCGCCAGATCGGCACCGGCAGGTTGTCGAGCAGGGTCTGCAACCGATCGCGCGCGGCCGCCATGGCGGTGATCTCGGCTGCCGCCGCCGCGCTCGCATTCTCGTAGCTGCTGCGCTCGGCGGCGGCTTCCTGCTCGCGCCGATCGGCCGCGGCCCGGGCGCGGCGGACCGCCCACCAGGCATAGGCGGCGCCGAGCGCAAGACCGGTGAGAAGGCCGGCGATCAGGAGAAGCGCGGCGATACCGCCGAGGGGAACGCCCGTGGCCGGTTCGGCCGTCGAGGTCTGCGCGAAAGCCGGCCATGACAGGAGGCACGCCGCCATACCGACGCCCATGCCAGACTGCAGCAATGCGGCGATCTTCCCCACGCCGTCACTCTAGGCATCGGGAGGCTCCGGAAACAAGCGGGGACAGAGCCGGCGAGCGCACCGGGATCGGCGCGCGGCGCGCGTTCGACTCGTCGTCGGCCGGCTCCGCTCAGTAGCGGTAGTGATCGGGCTTGTAGGGGCCCTCGCGGCCGACGCCGATATAGCTCGCCTGCTTCTCGCTGAGCTTCGTCAGCTTCACGCCGACCTTGGCGAGATGCAGCGCCGCGACCTTCTCGTCCAGATGCTTCGGTAGCACATAGACCTTGCGGTCGTATTTGCCGGGATTGGCCCAGAGCTCGATCTGCGCCAGCGTCTGGTTGGTGAAGGAGGAACTCATCACGAAGCTCGGATGGCCGGTGCCGCAGCCGAGATTCACGAGGCGGCCTTCCGCCAGCAGGATGATCCGCCGGCCGCCCGGGAACTCGATCTCGTCCACTTGCGGCTTCACGTTGTGCCACTTGAAATTGCGCAAGCCGGCGACCTGGATCTCGCTGTCGAAATGGCCGATGTTGCAGACGATCGCACGGTCCTTCATGGCGCGCATATGGTCGACGGTGATGACGTCGACATTGCCGGTCGCAGTCACGAAGATGTCGGCGCGGGGTGCGGCATCCTCCATGGTGACGACCTCGTAGCCTTCCATCGCCGCCTGCAGCGCACAGATCGGGTCGACCTCCGAAACCAGCACGCGCGCGCCGGCGCTCCGGAGGCTTGCGGCCGAGCCTTTGCCCACGTCGCCGAAGCCCGCGACCATCGCGACCTTGCCGGCCATCATCACGTCGGTCGCGCGGCGGATGCCGTCGACCAGCGATTCGCGGCAACCATAGAGATTGTCGAACTTCGACTTGGTGACCGAGTCGTTGACGTTGATCGCCGGCCAGAGCAGCCGGCCGTCCTTCGCCATCAGATAGAGCCGGTGCACGCCGGTTGTGGTTTCCTCGGTGACGCCGCGGATGCTCTTGCCGAGCGCCGAGTACCAGCCGGGTTTCGCCTTCACCCGTTCGGCGATCGCCGCATAGAGCGCTTCCTCTTCCTCGTTGGTCGGCTTGGCAACGACCGAGAGATCCTTCTCCGCCTGGATGCCGAGATGGACGAGGAGCGTCGCGTCGCCGCCGTCGTCGAGGATCATGTTCGCCGCACCGCCGTCACCCCATTCGAAGATGCGGTGCGTATAGTCCCAGTATTCCTTGAGGCTCTCGCCCTTGTGCGCGAAGACCGGCGTGCCGGCGGCGGCGATCGCCGCCGCGGCATGGTCCTGCGTCGAATAGATGTTGCAGGACGCCCAGCGGACATCGGCGCCGAGCGCCTTCAGCGTCTCGATCAGCACCGCCGTCTGGATCGTCATATGGAGCGAGCCCGCGACCCGCGCGCCCTTCAGCGGTTGCGCCTTGCCGAACTCCTGCCGGAGCGCCATCAGGCCCGGCATCTCGGTCTCGGCGATGGCAATCTCGCGCCGGCCCCAATCGGCGAGCGACAGATCGGCGACCTTGAAGTCCTGACGGGCACTCATCCGGGTAAACTCCTGCTCTCGGGAACGGGCTGGGGCGCTGGCGGGCGCGGCCCCTATAGCAGCGGAAAGCGGCGCCCGGCAAGGGGGCCGGGCGCATGGCAGGGCCCGCCTCCGGCGCTACCGGGCGAGCGTGTTGAAGTCGTCCAGCAGCGTCGCGATGCGGCCCGAATCCGACTGGTCCATGATGGTGCGTGCGCAGCGCGTGGCGGCCAGCAGGTCGAGCTCGCGGATGCGCTGCTTGACGCGCGGCAGCGCGGTCGCCGCCATGGAGAGCTCGCGGATGCCGAGCCCCAGCAGCAGGGCCGCGAAGCGCGGATCGCCCGCGATCTCGCCGCAGACGCTGACCGGGATGCGGGCCCGGAGCGCCGCCTCGGTGGTGAACTGGATCAGCCGCAGCACCGCCGGATGCAGCGGATTGTAGAGATGCGCGACCTGCTCCTCGCCGCGGTCGATGGCGAGGGTGTACATGGTGAGGTCGTTGGTGCCGAGGGCGAAGAAGTCGGCGACCTGGGCGAGCGCATCCGCGGCGAGCGCGGCGCCCGGCACCTCGATCATCACCCCCACCGGCGGCAGCGGATCGGCGATCTTGATGCGCCGGCGCCGCAGCCGCCTGGCGACGCGGGCCAGCACGTCGCGCACCTGCCGCACCTCGACCGTCGAGGAGATCATCGGCAGCAGGATGCGCAAGGGGCCGTGCGCACTCGCCCGCAGCATCGCGGAAAGCTGCGTCTCGAGCAGCGGGCGCTCCTTCAGCGAGAGACGGATGGCGCGAAGCCCGAGCGCCGGATTGGCGCCGGCGCCGAGATGGGTCACCAGCGAGTAGGCGAGCTTGTCGGCGCCGACATCGAGCGTGCGTACCGTGATCGGCCGGCCGCCGAGCCCCTCGATCAGCGAGGCGAGCGCCTCGTACTGCTCGTTCTCGTCCGGCAGGTCCTCGCGGTTCATGTAGAGGAACTCGGTGCGCAGCAGCCCGACCCCGGCGGCGCCGGTTTCGACCGCGAAGTCGAGTTCCCGCGGCAGCTCGAGATTGGCCTGGAGCGTGACCTCCGTGCCGTCCCGGGTGATCGCGGGCAGGCGGCGAAGCCGCGAGAGCTGGCGCTGCTCGCGTTCGTCCTCGAGCCGCCGGCCGCGATAGAAATCGAGCGTCCGCGCCGTCGGATTGACGATGACATGGCCTTCGTCGCCATCGACCACGACGACGTCGCCGGTCCGCACCTTGCCGAGCAGCTCGGCGACGCCCAGCACGGCCGGCAGGCCGAGCGAGCGCGCCATGATCGCGGTATGGCCCTCGGCGCCGCCCAGCATCGCCGCGAAGCCCGAGACGATACGCGGGTCCATGAGGGCCGTGTCGGCCGGCGTCAGGTCCTCGCCGATGATGATGCTGCCCGGCGGCAACCGCTTGAAGGCGGTAAAGGGCGTGAGCGTCAGGTTGCGGATCAGCCGGTTGCCGACCACGCGGATGTCCTCGCCGCGCGCCGAGAGATAGGGGTCGTCGAGCGCCGCGAAATCCTGCGCCACCTTGGAGATCTCCGCCTGGACCGCGGCCTCGGCATTGATCGATTCCTCGGCGATGCGGCGATCGACGCCGCGCACCACGCGGCTGCCGGTCAGCATCTGGAGATGCGCGTCGAGAAGGAAGCCGACCTCTTCCGCAGCCGCGCCCGGCAAGTTCGCCGATTTCGCCTTCAGCTTGCCGAGCTGCTTCTGCGCCTTGGCGACGGCGGCCGCGAAGCGTGCCCGCTCCGCCTCCACCTTGTCGGGCTCGATGTTGTATTCCGGCACATGGACCGAGCCGCCCTCCACCACATGGGCGGGGCCGATCGCGATGCCGGGCGAGACGCCGAGCCCCTCGAAGCGCAGCTCCGCCTTCGGCGCCTGCTTGCGGCGCGCCCCGCGGGGGTGCCGCACCGGCTTCTCGGGGCGCTCACTCTTCATCGAACTTGCGCTCGACGAGGGTGCCGAGCCGCTCCAGCGCCTTCGCCGCATCGGGTCCCTTGGCGCGGATCTCGACGACGCAGCCGGGCCCGGCGGCCAGCATCATCAGCCCCATGATGGAGCGGCCGGAAACCTCCATATCGCCTTTCAGCACCGAAATCTCCGCCTGCAGCCCGTCGATCGTCTTGACGAAGCGCGCCGCCGCCCGCGCATGAAGCCCGCGCTGGTTGCGGATCTCGACCTGGCGCACGAGCGCGCCGGCCGGCGGGGTCGGCGACGAGGGCGTCATTGGCCGTGGCCGTTCCCGGTCAGGAGTTGCGAGGCGACGTTGATGTATTTCCGGCCGGCCTCCTGCGCGGCCGCGACCGCAGCAGGCAGCTTCTCGGTGCCGCGGATGCTGGCGAGCTTGATCAGCATGGGGAGGTTCACGCCGGCGATCACCTCGACCTTGGCGCGGTCGAGGACGGAAATCGCGAGGTTGGAGGGCGTGCCGCCGAACATGTCGGTCAGCAGCACCACCCCGTCGCCCTCGTCCACTTTCGCGACCTGGTCGAGGATTTCCTGCCGCCGCTTCTGCATGTCGTCGTCGGCGCCGATGCAGACCGCGGCGATGCGCTGCTGCTTTCCGACGACATGCTCCAGCGCCAGGATGAACTCCTCGGCGAGGCGTCCGTGCGTCACCAGCACCATTCCGATCATGCCTTGATCTCCCAACCCTTATTCGCGTCGCGTAGCACTCCCCGCGCTGCGTCCTGTATTCCCCGGCGGCGCCGCTTCGCGCGCCGCCTCCTCGAGTCCCACATCGCGGTGGCGGAGACTGACCTGCCGGCCCCGGCCGCGCAATAGCGCCGCCAGACGCTCGGCGACGAAGACCGACCGGTGCCGGCCGCCGGTGCAGCCGACCGCGATGGTGAGGTAGCTCTTTCCCTCGCGCTCGAAGCGCGGCAGCAGCGGCATGACGAGGTTCTCGAGCGAGGCGATGAAGGGCGCGAAGCCGGGATCGTGCTCGATGAAACGCTGCACCGCCGCGTCGCTGCCCGAAAGGGCGCGGAGCGCCGGCTCGTAATGCGGATTGGCGAGGAAGCGCGTGTCGAAGACGAGATCGGCTTCGCGCGGCAATCCCCGGCGATAGGAGAATGACATCACGGTGACGGTCGGCGCCGGCCGCTCGGCGAGCGCGAAATGCCCCGCCAGCAGATGGCGCAGATCGCCGATCGCAAGCTCGGTGGTATCGACCACGAGATCGGCCCGCGCGCGCACCGGCTCCAGCAGGTCGCGCTCCTGGCGGATGCCGTCCTCGACCGGACGGTCGAGCGCCAGCGGATGGCGGCGCCGCGTCTCGGTGAAGCGGCGGCGGATCACCTCGTCGGAAGCGGTGAGGAAGAGGAGCCGGACCGAAATCGTGGGGTCCGCCAGCAGCCGGTCGAGCGCCTCGCCGAGGGCGGCGGCCGAGAAATCCCGGGTGCGGCTGTCGACGCCGATGGCGACCGGCCGGGCGATGCCGCTGCCGCCCGCCTCGGCGAGACGGTCGAGCAGCGGCAAGGGCAGGTTGTCCACCGCCTCGTAGCCGATATCCTCGAGGGTCTTCAGCGCCGTGGTGTGGCCGGCGCCGGACAGGCCGGTCACCAGAACGAGCGGCAGGCGCCGGGTAGCCGCGCCGGTCGCCGGCGCCTCGGCCGGCGTCCCGGCCGCCTCGGAAGGGGCGGTGCGGGTCATGGGGCGGGGATTATAGCTCCGGGCAGGGCGCGCGCCGCAAGCCGCAGCTTGGCGGCGGCCGAGGCGAGGAAGGGATCCAGCATCACGAGCGGCAGGTCGAGCCCCAGATAGCGGCAGGTTTGCGGCCCCGGCAGCCGATCGAGGTTGCGCCCCGGCAGCAGGTCGGCGACCAGCGCCAGCGGCGCCTCGGCGGCGCCCGGCAAGGCGAAGATGCCGAGCCCGCGCACCTCGAGTCGATGGCGGAGCTCGGCGGGCGCCTCGGCCGAAGGTCCGACCCAGACCTTGCCCGCGCGAAGCTCGAGCCGGACGCGGTCGTCGCCGATGAGGAGCGCCCCGCCATCGACGAGCCGCAGCGCCAGATCGGACTTGCCGGTGCCGGAGCGGCCGCGCAGCAGGATCCCCGCCCCGTCGATCACGACGGCGGTCGCATGGAACTCGATGGCGATCGGCGCGTCCTCGTTCATCGGGTGGGGCCCGGCGAAGGAAGCTCGATCACGAAGCGCGCGCCCGCGATCTCGCCGCTGCCGTCGAGGAGGTTCTCGGCGAGGATCCGCCCGCCATGGGTTTCCACGATCTGCTTCGAGATCGAAAGGCCGAGGCCGGAATGGCTGCCGAACTTCTCGGTCCTGGGCCGCTCGCTGTAGAAGCGCTCGAAGATCGCCTCGAGCTTGTCGGGCGGAATGCCGGGACCCTGGTCCTCGATGACGATGCGGATGGTCTGGCCCCGGCGCGCGGCGCCGATCTTGATGCGGCCGCCGGGCGGGCTGAAGGAGATCGCGTTCGCGATCAGGTTCCGCATCACCTGGACGAGGCGGCTCTCGATGCCGATCACCTCGAGCGACTGGTGGTGCGCGAGGTCGAGCTCGATGTGCGGCGCCTCGCCGTCGGCCGTAGCGCGATGCATCTCGGCCAGCATCGCCAGCATGCGGCCGAGATCGACCGGCTCGGGTTCCGCGCGCGACAGCTCCGCGTCGAGGCGGGAGGCGTCGGAGATGTCGGAGATCAGCCGGTTCAGCCGCTGCACGTCGTCGAGGATGATCGCCATCAGCCTGCGCTGCTGCGCCGGATCCTCGATCCGCGCCACCGTCTCGACCGCGCTCCGCAGCGAGGTGAGCGGGTTCTTGATCTCGTGCGCGACGTCGGCGGCGAAGCGCT